>JACVJF010000005.1 GCA_015711855.1 Candidatus Solincola quzhuomuensis
GCCGCGAGCCGAAACTCTTCTGGGGACTGGCTTCTTTCCCCGACGAGGTGCGTCTCCCGGAGAGACTCTACCCCAGCGCCGTGGAGGCCCTGCGGGAGTCGCGAACCCTACCCCGGGGCGAGGTGGCCGTTTTCCGCTCCCAGGAGGGATCGGAAGGAGGCTGATCTTGGCAATAAAGCTGGTTTCCGACCTGCACGGCCGCTTCGCAGACCTCCCCGCGGCGCTAAAAGAAGGAGACGTCCTCATAGTCCTCGGCGATATCCTGGACCTCATCGACTGGGCGGACTGGAGCGGCATACTGCCCGAAGTGGTGGGGCGAGAGAGGCTCATGGAGGGATTGAGCCGGGTCATCAGGGAAGGCCCGCAGGCGGCCGTCCGTCTGCGCGAGGCCATCCTCTCCCCACAGGGAGAGTACTATCACCGGATAAGGATACGCGCCAGGGAACAGTACGCCCGCTTCGCCGACGCCTTGCGGCGCGCGGAATGCCGCGCCTACGTGATCTACGGGAACGGAGACCTTCCCGATCTCTTGGCGGAAGCCCTGGATGGCCTGGAGAACGCGGTGCTCGCCCGCGGGCGGGAGGACATCGACGGGGTGCGCTTCGGTTTCGTACCCGGTGCGGTGCATTCCCCGTTCCGCATGCCTTCGGAGATGGGCGAGGAGGACTACGGCCGTTGCCTGGAGGATCTGGGAGGGGTGGACGTGCTCTGCACCCATATACCTCCCCGGGTGGAAGAAGCCGTCTTTGACGTGGTGGCCGGAAGACCGGTGGAGGGGAGCGTCTCCCTTCTCCGCTACTTGGAGGAGCGGCGACCGTCCTACCTTTATCACGGGCATGTCCACCAGCCGGCCCGGAAGGAACTGCTTATAGGCGAGACCAGAGTGATAAACGTGGGTTATTACAAACGTGAAGGGAGCGTGCACCGGCATCCATGATCTTCGACGCGTGGTCCCTGCTCAGGGAGGAGGTAAGGGAGCTCCCCGTGTACAGCCCCGGGAAGAGCCCTGAGGAGGTGGCCCGGGAATGGGGCATCTCCGAGTGCGTGAAGATGGCCTCCAACGAGAACCCCCTTGGGCCCTCGCCACGGGCTCTGCAGGCCCTGCAGGAGGCCCTTCCCACCGTTCATCTCTATCCTGATGGGAACTGTTACCAGCTGCGGGAAGCCCTTTCCCGGCGACTGGGCGTGGGCATGGAATGCCTCCTGGTAACCCATGGGGCGGACGAGGCGTTCGACCTTCTGGCCTACGCCTTCTTGAACAGGGGTGACCAAGTTGTGGTGGGGGACCCCACCTTCTCCTCCTACGAGCTGGCGGCGCGGACCATGGGGGCCGAGGTCAGAAAGGTCCCCCTGCGCGATTACCGTCAGGACATACCGGCCATGCTAGAGGCGGTTAGCGAACGCACCAAGATGATGGTCCTCTGCTCCCCCCTCAACCCCACCGGTACCACGGTCAGCGCTCCCGAGCTGGAGGAGGCCGCATCCCGCCTTCCGGGCCACGTACTCTTGGTTCTCGACGAGGCCTACCGGGAGTACGTCGACGATCCCCGCCATCCGGATGCTCTGGAATATTTCTCCAGATATCCCCATATGGTGGTGACCCGCACCTTCTCCAAGATCTACGGATTGGCCGGGTTGAGGGTAGGTTATGCCGTCTGTTCCCCGGCGGTGAGGGAGGCCCTGGAGAAGGTGAAGCTGCCCTTCAACGTCAACCGCTTGGGACAGGTGGCCGCCCTGGCCGCCTTGGAGGACGAGGAACACGTGGAGAGGTCCAGGGAGGCGAACCGCAGGGGGAAGAGCGCGCTCTATCGGATACTGGAGGAGTGCGGTTTCCGATACGTGCCCACCCAGGCCAACTTCATCCTGGTGAACAACGGGGACCGGCCTCATCTTTTCCTGGAGCTTTTACGACGGGGCATAATCGTCAGGGACGGAGAGGCCTTGGGAGTGCCCGGGCACGTGCGCATAACCATCGGGAACGAGGATCAGAACCGAAGGCTGGGGGAAGCCCTGCGGGATATAGTCGAGAGAGGGTGACGGCGGTAGATGCCGCTTTGGGGAGAGCGCGCGGGAAAAGGCGTCGGGGCGGACAGGACCTTCGTCTTCCTGGACGGCCTGGAGTTCATAGCCGGAGAATCCGAATACCAACGCGTCCTGGAGCCCCTGCTGGAATTCGGGGCTTACCGGTACTACAAGAACCGCCTGGAGGAAAGCGATCTCCTTCTGGAGAGGATAAGCGACGCCCATGCCGTATTCCTGGATTGGTCCAACCTGGACGCCCGCGTGCTGTCATCTTGTCCGCGTCTGGAAATAGTTTCCTATATAGGCGTGGGCGCGGCCAACTTCGTCGATCTGGAAGCGGCCACCGAGCTGGGCATCGTGGTAACCAACACCCCGGATTACGGCAACCGCTCGGTGGCCGAACATGCCTTGGGCCTCATCCTGGCCGTGGCCCGGCACATCGCCAGGGGCGACCGGGATATCCGCAAGGGCCGCTGGACCTCCGCGGAGAGGGAGGGGGTGCAGGTTTCCGGACGGCGCATCGGCTTGGTGGGCCTGGGGTCCGTGGGCCGGGAGATGGCCCGCCTCTGTCACGCCCTGGGCATGCAGGTGTTCTATTACGACCCGCGCCGGCAGCCGGAGATGGAGGACCTGGCCACCTTCTTGGAATTTGAAGAGCTCCTTTCCGCGTGTGAGATCATCAGCCTGCACGTGGCCTACACTCCGGCCACCCACGGCCTCATCGGGAAGAGGGAGCTGTCCCTCATGCGGCCGGGAACCATCCTGGTGAACACCAGCCGCGGCGAGGTGCTGGATCTGGAGGCCCTGGCCGAGGCCCTGCGGGAAGGGAGGCTGTGGGGAGCGGGGCTGGATAATTTCCCCCACGAACCCAACCCCGATCTAAGCGGGCTCATAGGCCTGGAGAACGTGGTCCTCACCCCACACATAGCCTTCAACACGCGGGAGGCCAAGGACCGCATGACGGCCATCGCCGTGGACAACGTGGTGTCCTTTTACCGCGGCAGTCCCCGCAACGTGGTGAACCCCGAAGCCCTTTCCCGCTGCAGGAAGCCGTAGGCATCCTCTCCGCCGGGCTCCTTCGAAGGGGTGGGCACGATCGTCCCTTCGGAGAGGGAACCGTCGGCGGAGAAGAGTAGGCAAACGGTGGCGGTCAAGGGCGGGAAAGGGGCGGTCGATGAAGAAGGGGGTCGATGCGTAATTAGTGAAGGTTTTGCCGGGCGGTACCTTGCCCGTGGAAGACTCGAGAAATGGAGGGGAAAAAAGGAAGGAGGTACCCGTGGCCGACATCATCCCCCTGACGCTGATCGTGCCCTCCTACTGGGGCAGGAGGATGGGTGAGCCCTTCCATCCCGAGGACGCCGTGTACGATCATCCCACTCCCGTCGACGCGCCGGGAACCCTGTCCAGGGCCCTGGAGAGCATACGCCTCCTACGCTACCCGGAGTTCCGGGTGGTGGTCCTGGGGGCCGCCACCCACCCGGACCTTGAGGCGGAGGCGGAAAGGAGACTGCGGGAGATAGTGGAACCGTTTAGGAGATATTACCCGCTGGCCCTCTTCACCCACCGCCAGGAGCGGGAGCTGAAGAGGATCATGGAGGAGAAGGGCCGATCCGAAGAGGCGGGGATGCTCGTCCTTCGCGGTTATTCCAACATACGCAACCTGTGCCTGGTGGCGGCTTGCCTGAGCGGGGGGGAGGCGGCGGTCCTCTTCGACGACGACCAGGTCTACGAGGATCCCCATTATCTGGAAAAGGTTGCCGAACTCATAGGCAAAGAGGTGGGGGGACGCCGCGTCTGCGGGTTGGCTGGATATTACGTCAACCCCGACGGCCACTACCGCTTACCGACGACCAAGGAGAGGGTGTTCGCGGAATGGCCGGCGGTGGAGGCCATGAACCGCGCCTTCGACATCGTGGAGGGCCCGGACCGCCTAACGGTGACCCCTTGGGTGTTCGGAGGGAACATGGTCATCCACCGCACCCTCTTCACCCGAGTGGCCTTCGATCCCCACGTGCCTCGCGGCGAGGATATCGACTACCTCATCAACGCCAGGTTCTTCGGTTTCGATTTCCTCCTGGACAGGACCCTGTGGATTCGTCACCTTCCCCCTCCCAAGACCGCACCCCTATGGCGGCGCTTCCGGGAGGACCTGGACCGCTTCCTGTACACGCGGCTTAAATTGCGCACCCAGGAACCCGTCCCGGGCTGTCGCCGGGTCGAGGTGGAGGAACTCGATCCGTACCCGGGGAGGTTCCTGCGGGACGATCTGGAGGAGCTCGTATTCCGGACCTGCGTGCTCATGGGAATGGAATATCTTTCCTTGGGAGACCGTGATGGTTACGAGGAGAGCATGACCAACCTGCTGCGTGTCCGGGATCTGGAGCGTTTCCCGGCCTCGCCCTTCCTCTGGTATTTGGACTGGTGCCGTCGCTGGGAGGAGTGCATGCGCTTCCTCTCCGGGGACGAGGACCTGCATGAATTCATGGCGGGCCTATTCTCGGACTGAGGGCCGTGGATACGTCGGGAACATTGCGCGGGGACGCCAGGAGGCCTATCTTGGTTGATGGTGGTGATCATGAGGCACGATGAGGCGCACGGCGTATTGGACCCTCCGGTGATCCAGCGCTGCCGGGAGATAGGACATGCCGACATACTGGTGGGCATCCCCAGTTTCCGGAATGCGGACACCATAGCCCACGTGGTGCGCACCGCTGCGGAGGGCATGGTGAGGTACTTCCCCGGTCTCAAACCGGTGTTGGTCAACTCCGACGGCGGCTCCACGGACGACACGGTGCAGGTGGTCCTGCAGACCCCCGTCCCGCCGCAGGTGGAGAAGATCGTGACCCCCTATAAGGGACTCCCCGGTAAGGGGTCGGCCTTCCACGCCATATTCGAGATCGCCGTGCTTTTGCGGGCGCGCATCTGCGTGGTGGTGGATTCCGACCTGCGGAGCATAACCCCGGAGTGGATCCGGCTCCTGGGGGAACCGGTGTGGAAGAGCAGCTACGGTTTCGTGGCCCCCTACTATATAAGGCACAAGTACGACGGGACCATCACCAACAACCTGGCCTATCCGCTGACCCAAGCTCTTTACGGGAGGCGCATAAGACAGCCCATCGGTGGCGATTTCGGCTTCACCGGTTCTTTGGCCCTCATCTATTCCCACATGGATGTGTGGAAATCGGATATCGCCAAGTTCGGCATCGACATCTGGATGACCACCACGGCCATAACCGAGGGTTTTCGCATCTGCCAGTCGGCCATGGGGGTGAAGATACACAACGTCAAAGATCCGGGCAGCGATCTGGGATCCATGTTCACCCAAGTGGCCTCCACCATCTTCTATCTCATGGGAGAACACGAGGTGAAATGGATGCGGGTGAGGGGCTCCACGGCCACCCGCATCTTCGGCGACGTCCATTATCAGGAACCGGCGAGCATGGACATCAACGTGGAGAACCTCATAGATCACTTCCAGATCGGCTACCGGGAGTACCTGGAGATATGGGAGAGGGTCCTGGAGCCGGCCAATCTCATGGAGGTCTCCTTCGCCGCCCGGTCCAAGGAAGAGGAAGATTTTTCCTTTCCGGAGAGCCTGTGGGCCAAGGTGGTCTACGATTTCGCCGTGGCCTACAACTTCGACTGCGAGATCTCCCGCCGGGAGCTGGTGGAGGCGCTGGTCCCCATCTACTGTGCGCGAACGGCGGACTTCGCCCTGCGCACCCGCAACATGTCCAACCTGGAGGCCGAGTACTTGGTACAGAGGCAGGCGGAGGAGTTCGAGTGGCTGAAGCCCTACCTGGTGGAGAAGTGGCTGAAGGCCAAGGCCTCGGCCTCCGGCGAGCCGCAGGACCTACTCCCGGTGAACGGCTAGCCCTCCCCGGAGCACCCCTTTCCCGGCTGATGTCGGTCCGCGCGCGACGATTTGCCCCGCCCTATCCATATTTTGTATGCAAGGCCGAGATTTGACATCCCCATCTTGCGTTTTGACCTTTTTTGCCTAAAGGGGGTTGATTTTTTCCGGCCTGAGGTCGAGAATGGTAGCGAGTGGAGAAAAGTGGAGGGAAGTGGGACATCTGGGATGGATGGTAATCGATACCGGAAGGGGTGTGGTGGAGGGGATTTCCGCATGAGGGCGGATTCCCGACCGGCGCGTGGAGGCCGGAAATGGATTTCATGTTCCTGGGCACGCACGAACACAACCTGGACGACAAGGGGAGGATAATCCTTCCCGCTCGCTTCCGGTCCAAACTGGAGGAGGGCGCCATTATGGTCTTCTGGTTCGAGGAGTGCGTGGCCGTCTTCCCCCGCGAGGAGTTCGCCAGGCTGGCGGCCAAGATGCGATCCCTTCCGGAGGGGAGCAAGGAGCAAAGGCTAATGCTGCGGGTTCTTTCCGGCAACGCCTACGAGGCCGTGCCCGACCGGCAGGGTCGCCTGACCATACCCCCTCACCTCCGCCATTTGGCGGGTTTGAACCGGGAAGTGGTAGCCGTAGGGGTCATGAACCGGGTGGAGATATGGGACCGTGCTCGTTGGAAGGAGACCATGCAGGGGGGGATCGAGAGGTTGGAGCAGAGCGCGGAGAAGTTGGCCGAGTTGGGGTTCTGACCACAGGAGGGGGTTCCCGCAATAGGGGCCAAAAGGGCGGACGGAACTATGTTGGAGATGGTGGTCAAGGGGAGGAGGAGTTGGTCCCGCAGGGTGGGGGAACACCCCCACTGCTTGCGCCACCTCCTGGAGTCTAATGGGCGAAGGTGATGCACGGCATGTACCGGTGCTGTGCCGGGAGGTCTTGGGCTATCTCCGCCCCCTTCCCGGTTCCGTCCTGGTGGACGCCACGGTGGGAGAAGGCGGACATGCCCTGGCGATCCTTCAGGAGCTGGGGGGAGAAGGTTGCCTGATAGGCCTGGACCGGGACGAGACGGCCTTGAGGATCGCCCGAGAACGGCTTCGGGAGTACGCCTCTCGGGTCGTCCTGAGGCGGACGGACTTCGCCTCTTTGCTGGACGTACTGGGGGAACTGGGGGTGGAGGAGGTAGACGGCGTCCTCCTCGATCTGGGCGTCTCCTCCCTCCAGTTGGAATCCGCGGAGCGGGGTTTTTCCTACCGGCTGGCGGGTCGATTGGACATGCGCATGGATACCGGGCAGGAACTGGATGCCTGGAAGGTGGTGAACGAGTATGAGGAGAGAGAGCTGGCGCGTATTATCCGCGAGTACGGCGAGGAGCGTTGGGCTTCCCGTATCGCTCGGAGCATCGCTCACCAGAGAGAGCGCGCGCCCATCGACACCACGGATAGACTTGCTGAGATTGTGAAGGGGTCCATCCCCGCCGCCGCGCGGCGGCGGGGCGGACACCCGGCGCGGAGGACCTTCCAGGCCCTACGCATGGAGGTGAACAGAGAGCTAAGCAGCCTGGAAGAAGTTCTCCCGCAGGCCGTCCGGGCTTTGAAGAAGGGGGGTAGGTTGGTGATCATTTCCTACCATTCCCTGGAGGACAGGATGGTGAAGAATTTCATGAGGTCTCACGGGTCGCGGTGTTCCTGCGAGCTGGATCGCCCTTGTCGTTGCGGACGTTCCGAGGAGCTGCGTATCCTGACCGCCGGCCCCGTTAGGCCCGGACGCGAGGAGGTTACGTCCAACCCCCGCTCGCGCAGCGCCAAGCTGCGGGCGGCGGAAAGAAGGTGAGGACGGTCATGTCCCTGGCGTTGGAATGGAAGAGTCTGTCGTCGCCCGCCCTGCGGGAGGAAACACGGCGCCTGGAGGCCGAAAGGCGGCGAGAGGAGCTGCGCCGAAGGCAGCTGGAAAAAGCTCGCCGCTCCCGTCTGGTTTTCGCCGCTTTCATGTTGGTGGTGGCCCTGGTGTCCGGCATACTCTTCCTTTCCATATTCCTCCAGGTGATGACGGCGCAGAACGAGATGAGGACCCGGGAGGCCAGTCGGCAGGTGGAACTGGAAAGGCGTCGACAGGACGTCCTGAGAACGGAGATATCCGCGCTGGAATCCCCGGGCAGGGTGGAAAAGACGGCTGCCGAGAAGCTCGGCATGGTACTGGCGGATAGGGCGGAATACCTGGAGGCGCCCGCCTACCGGGCGGCCCGCCTTAAGGGCGAGGAGAGCCTACCGGAAGCGCAAGCCAGGGCGGAAGAGGCGAAGAAGGAGGGGATGTAGCCCCGGCAGCAGAGCGAGCTTGAAGGGTTGAAAAAGCCACGCGGCGAAAAATCATTTGACGGCTCAATGCCGTAGAGAAGGGCATCCAAGGAGGACGAGGTGTCGAAGGAAAAGGGTAGGGATGCCAGGATGAACCTGGCAGCCTTGGCAATATTTGTCGCCACTTCCATCATCTCCTACCGTCTGGTCCATCTCCAGATCTTCAAGGCCGACCGTTACAGCGCTCTGGCCCAGGAGCAGAGGCTGCAGATGACCGACCTAAATCCTCGGAGAGGATGCATCCTCGACCGGGACGGGGAAGTACTGGCCATAAGCCAGGAAGCATATTCCATCTACGCCGTACCTTACCTGGTGGAGGACAAGGCCGCCGCGGCCGCCGAGCTCTCCCTGTTGCTGGAAATGCCCCGGCAGGACATCGAGGAGAAACTGGGCGCCCAGGCCGGGTTCGTCTACCTGAGGAGGAAGGTGAGCCCGGACGTGGCGGAGGAAGTGGAGGCCTTGAGGATCCCGGGAATAGGGCTGGAGAAGGAGAGCAAGAGGCACTATCCCCAGGAAGATCTCGCCTGCCAAATCCTGGGTTACGTAGGTACGGACAACGTGGGGCTGGCCGGCCTGGAGCTCCAGTACGAGGAGTTATTGTCCGGGCAGCGCGGGGAGGCGGAGTTGGAAGTGGACCCCAGGGGTGATCCCATACCGGGAGTGACCAGGATCACCAAGCAGCCCGTGGACGGGAGCGACATACAGGTGACCATCGATTCCGAGATTCAGTTCAAGCTCCAGGAGCAGCTGGCCGCCTCCGTGCAGAGCAGCGGCGCCAAGTCGGGCACGGGGTTGATCATGGATTGCCGGTCCGGCGAGATCCTGGCCATGGCCACCTATCCCTTTTTCGACGTGAACGATTTTCCCACCGTGGACCCGGCATTGACCAGGAATCGAGCGGTGACCGACGCTTTCGAGCCCGGCTCGGTCCTCAAGGTACTCACGGCCATGGCCGCGCTGCAGGAACAAGTGGTCTTCCCGGAAACGGTGATCAACATCCCGCCCGCCCTGAAGATCGGCGAGTACGAGTTCAAGGACGACCACCCCATGCCGAGGAGCGATCTAACCTTCACCGAGGTCATCGCCCACTCCTCCAACCTGGGGACCATCAAGACGGCCATGGCCCTGGGCAAGGACCTGATGCAGGAATACATAAACCGGTGCGGACTGGGCCGCGCGACGGGTGTGGATTTTCCCGGTGAGGCCGCCGGGGTGGTTCCGGAGGAAGGCAAGTGGACGGCCACCACCCTGCCCACCGTGGCTATAGGCCAGGGCATCTCGGTAACCCCCCTGCAGCTGGCTGTCGTCATGTCCGTCGTGGCCAACGGCGGCTTTCTGGTACAGCCCCATTTCCTGCAGCGCGTGATACATCCGGATCGTTCCGTGGAGGAGAAGGCGATAGAACCCGGAAGACAGGTAATATCCCCGAACACGGCAGCCTCCTTGAGGTACGTCCTGGGCGAAGTGGTCCGGATGGGGACGGGAACCCGGGCGGCCATGGCCCTGTACAACTGCGGGGGGAAGACGGGCACGGCCCTGAAGGCGGATCCGCGCGGCGGATATCGCGAGGCCCACATAGCCAGTTTCGCCGGCTTTGCGCCCGCCGAGAACCCGCGGCTGGTGGCGGTCATAACCCTGGACGAACCCCTGGAGGTGTACGGGGGGCTTGCCGCCGCTCCCTGTTTTTCCCGGGTCATGGAATTTGCCCTGCAACACTTGGAAATAACTCCCAGCATGGATAAGAAGAACACCAGGGACAGGGTGGTACCGCAATGAGGCTTTCCCGGCTGGTAATGGGCATACCCGGCCTGCGAGTGGGGAGTGGGGAGGACCCGGAAGTGAAGGGGATCGCCTACCATTCGGCTCGCGTTCGACCCGGGGATCTCTTCGTGGCCGTGAGGGGTTTCCGTACCGACGGCCATCTTTTCCTGCGGGAGGCCGTGGAGCGGGGAGCGTGCTGCCTGGTGGTGGAGGAAGGCGAGGGCGGGGTAGACCGTTTCGTCGGAGACGTTCCGGTCGTCCGCGCCGAGAACACCCGCAGGGCTCTGGCGCTATTGAGCGACCGCTTCTGGGACCATCCCAGCGGCAAACTGGCCCTGGTGGGGGTGACCGGTACCAACGGGAAGACCACCACAACCCATTTGGTGGAAGCGGCCGTATCCCGAGCGGGACTCGCCGCCGGTCTCATCGGAACGGTCAGCTACCGGATCGCCGGACGGGAGCTGCCGGTGGGCCGCACCACCCCGGAATCCGCCGACCTGCAGAGGATGCTGGCCTCCATGGTGGAGGCGGATTGCCGTGTCGTTTCCATGGAGGTCTCCTCTCATGCCTTAGCCCTGCACCGGGTGGAGGGCTGCGACTTCCGGGTGGCCGTTTTCACCAACCTAAGTCAGGACCACCTGGACTTCCACGCCGACATGGAGGAATACTACCGGGCCAAGGAGAGACTTTTCCTGCCCGGCGAACGAGGCGGCCTGGGGGCACGAGCGGCGGCGGTGAACGTGGACGACCCCTTCGGACGCCGCCTGGCCGAGAGAGTGGAAGGCCGGCTGTTGACCTTCGGGACCGGACCGGGAGCAGAGCTGCGGGGCAGGCTACTCGAAGCGGGATTGAAGTCGTCACGCGTAAGGGTGAAATGCGGGGATTGGCAGGAGGAGGGCGAGACACGGCTCACCGGCGCCTTCAACCTTTACAACATCCTTGCCGCTCTGGCCTCCTGTCTGCTTCTGGATCTCGACCCCTCGGTCTGTCTGGAGGGCATCCTTTCCCATCCCGGCGTACCCGGTCGCTTCCAGGCCGTGGAAGAGGGTCAGGACTTCGCCGTGCTGGTGGACTACGCCCATACTCCCGATTCCTTGCGGCGGGTTCTGGAAGCCGCGAGGGAAATATGCGCGGGAAGGCTCATCGCCGTTTTCGGGTGCGGCGGAGACCGAGACCGAGGCAAGCGGCCGATGATGGGAGAGATAGCGGTGCGCCTGGCCGACATAACGGTGATCACCTCGGACAATCCGCGCAGCGAGGATCCGCTGGCCATCATCGAGGACATCCTGGAAGGGGCGAGGGCGGCCGGAGGGCCCGGGAAATACCGCGTGCAACCCGACCGCCGACTGGCCATTCGGGAGGCGGTGGAGGAAGCGGGACGGGGTGACGTGGTGGTGATCGCCGGGAAAGGACACGAGAAGGGACAGATATTCGCCGACCGCGTGGTCCCCTTCGACGATGTGGAGGAGGCCAGGGAAGCTCTTCGGAGGAGGTTGAAGCGCGTATGATCCCCATGTCCCTGGAGGAAGTGGTCCACGCTCTCGATGCCGAGCCGGTGGGAAAGGCGGTGGGACTGCGCCGCAAGGTCTCCAGGGTCTCCACGGATACGCGCACCTTAAGAAAGGGGGACTTGTTTTTCGCCCTGCAAGGTGAGCGCTACGACGCGCACGATTTTCTTCCTCAAGCCTTGCAGAAGGGAGCGGCCGCCCTGGTCGTGACCCGTGTGGATTCGCGGGTGAGAAGGCAGGCGGTCCGCTTGGGCGTGCCCCTTTTGCGAGTGGGAGACACCCTGAAGGCCCTCAGCCGACTGGCGGCAAGGCAGCGAGACTTGCTCCATGCCCGGGTGGTGGGCATAACCGGCTCCACGGGAAAGACCATCACCAAGGATTTCACGGCAGCGGTGCTCTCCAGGAGCGGAAGGACCGTGCGCCCGCGATCCAGCTTCAACAACGAGGTCGGCGTGCCCCTGACCGTGCTGGAGGCGAGTGCGGAAACCGATTTCCTGGTCCTGGAGATGGGCGCGAGGAAAAAGGGGCATATCCTCGAGCTGTGCGCCGTCTCCCGCCCGGAGGTGGGAGTGATCACCAATATCGGTTACGCCCACCTGCTTTATTTCCGGACACGGGAGAACCTGGCGGCGGCCAAAGGAGAGCTGCTGCAGGGCTTGCCGCCGCAGGGAAGGGCTGTGGTGAACGCCGACGACGAGTTCGCGCCCTTCTTGAGAAGGCTGGCCCCGTGCCCGGTGATCGGGTTTGGGATTTCTTCCGGGGCGGAGGTAAGGGCGGAAAAAGTTGCCCTGGACGAAGAGGGCAAGGCCAGATTCATCCTGAGGTTGAGGGGAGGTGATAGAGAAGAGGTGCGGCTGCCGCTGCCCGGCCGACACAATGTGGAAAACGCGCTGGCGGCGGCGGCAGTGGGAGAGATCATGGGAGTGAGAACGGAGGATATAGTGACGGGACTGGCGGAAGCCAAGGTGACGGGATGGAGGATGGAAATGATTACCAAACCTGACCAGATCACCATCATAAACGACGCTTACAACGCCAACCCCGTTTCCATGCGCTCGGCCCTCATGGCCCTAGGGGACCTGGCCAAGGGGAAAAGGGCCATCGCGGTACTGGGGGACATGGCGGAACTGGGTCCCATCTCCGAGAAAGCCCACCAGGAGGTGGGCAGGATGGCCGTGGAGTACGGGACGGACATCCTGATCACCGTGGGGCGTAGGGCGCGCAAGATCGCTCAAGCCGCTCGCGAGAAGGGTTTGCCCCGCGGAAGCGTCTTCGCCGTGGAGAAGGTCGACAAGGCGGCAGAGATCCTGCGTGCCATCATGGAGCCCGGAGACGTGGTGCTCATAAAGGGTTCTCGCTTCTTGGGCCTGGAAAAGCTGGTGGAGCTGGTGGCCTGATCGGGCGCGACGGTGATATAGTGGCCGGATGACGGGCCGATCGAGTCGGACGAAAACGGCGGCGAATGAAAAAAGGAGCGGAATCCCGTGTACCGGGTCATGGGAGCGCTGCTGATCAGCCTGGTGGTGTGCATCTTCGGCATGCCCCTTTTCATGGGTTGGCTGCGCAAGAGAGGAATAGGCCAGTACATAAGGGAGGACGGCCCCCAGGCTCACTTGGCCAAGGAGGGAACCCCCACCATGGGGGGCGTACTCATGGTCGTCTCCACGCTGGTCGGATTCCTGATCATGGCCGTGAGGCTGTCTTCGGGAACGGGTTTCGCCCTGGGGCTGGCCCTCCTGGGTTGCGGGGCGCTGGGTTTTGCCGACGATTACACCAAGTTGCGCTACGCCCGTTCCCTGGGTCTCAAAGGCCGACACAAATTGCTCTGGCAACTGCTGCTCTCCGTGGCCCTGGCCTACCTGGCCACTCGTCATTTCGGGGTGGACACCAAACTGTATTATTTCCGGAACGATTCGGTGTTGTGTGATTTGGGACCCTTTTATTTCCTTCTGATCTATCTCATGATCATCGGGTTCTCCAACGCGGTCAACCTCACCGACGGCCTCGACGGGCTGGCCTCGGGGACCAACATCCTGGTGATGACCGCGTACGTACTGATCACCTTCATACAATTCCGCAACCATCAGTTTCTCTACCACCATGTGCAAGGGTCCTTGGACGTGGCTATATTCTCCGGGGCGGTAATGGGAAGCTGCATAGGATTTCTTTGGTGGAACGCCCCACCCGCCCGGATCTTCATGGGGGACACCGGGTCGCTGGCCCTGGGAGGGAGCCTGGCCACCATAGCCATGCTCTCCAAGACGGAGCTGCTGCTCCTGGTGCTGGGCGGTCTTTACGTCGTGGAGGCGGCCTCGGTGATCATCCAGGTCCTGGTCTTCAAGGCCACCCGGAAGAGGGTTTTTCGTATGGCTCCCTTGCACCATCATTTCGAGCTCAAGGGTTGGTCGGAGGTGACCACGCTGATCCGGCTGTGGATCGTGGCCGGTTTCTGTGTGGGGATCGGGTTCCTCCTATTCTACATAAATTACGTGGGCGGTAAATAGATCGGAGGCGGGTGGATCATAAAAGGGGCGTGAAAGACCGTTTCGGAGAGTGGGATCGGACGGAAAACATCTCCTTCCGCCCGAAAGACTAGACGTAGACTGTCCGCGGAGGAAGGGGCATGAGGATAAGGTGAAGGGGCGTATGTCCGTGAGACTGGAAGCGGAACGCGTGCTGGTTCTGGGGCTGGGGGTGTCGGGCCGTGCGGTGGCGGATCGGCTCCTCCGGGAAGGGAAGGAGGTCAGGATAAACGACGTCTCCACCTCCCCGGAGATGCGGGAAGTCGCCGGGGAATTCGCGGGTAGGGGTGCGGAGGTGATCCTGGGCCATCACCGTCCGGAAGTCCTCGAAGGGGTGGACCTGGTGGTGGTGAGTCCCGGTATCCGATCGCGGCTTCCCGTTCTCCTCGAGGCGGAGAGGAGGGGAATACCCGTCTGGAGCGAGATAGAGCTGGCTTGGCGCTTCGCCCGGGGTCCAGTGGTAGCCGTGACCGGCACCAACGGCAAGACCACCACGGTGAGCATGATCGAGGGCATCCTGCGGAAGGCGGGACTCGAGGCCAGGGCGGCGGGCAACATCGGCCATCCCATGATATACGCCGTGGAGGAGACGCCCCAGGGCGTCCCCCTGGTGGTGGAGGTCTCCAGTTTCCAGCTCTTCTATGTGCACGAGTTCAGGCCGAGGGTGGCGGTGCTCCTCAACGTGGCCGAGGACCATTTCGACTGGCACGAAGATCTGGAGGACTACCTGAGGGCCAAGTGCCGCATCTGGATGAACCAAGGCGGGGAGGACTGTGCGGTGATCAACCTGGATGACCCCCTCAGCGTGCGGGCGGCGCAGACGGTGCCCGGAAGAAAGCGGTTCTTTTCCCGACGTCCGAGGAGGGAGGCGGAGATTTTCCGGGAAGGCGACAGGATCTACTGGAGGGATCCCGTTGGGGGAGGCGTGCAGACGGCGATCATGGAGGTAGGGGAGCTGGGGCTTTCCGGGGAACACAACCTGGAAAACGCGCTGGCGGCGGCGGCGGCGACCCTTTCCCTGGAAGTGCCGCCGGAGGCGGTGCGGGAAGGTTTGAGGGAATACCGGGGGTTGCCTCACCGCCTGCAGTTCGTGGGGAAGGTGGAAGGAGTGGATTTCTACGACGATTCCAAGGCTACCAACCCTCACGCCGCACTGCGCGCCCTGAGCGCCTTCTCTCGACCTCTGGTGATGATCTTGGGAGGCAGGAACAAGGGTTTGTCCTTCCGGGAGCTGGCCGAAGAGCTTAGCGTGCGCGCGACGAAGGGAGAGGTGCGCATGATCTATTCCATCGGGGAAGCCGCGGAGGAGATCGCCTCGGCGCTGAGGGAAGTGCGGCCTCCGCTCCCGGTGCGCGTCCTGGCGGGCTTGGAGGAGGTCTTCGACGATCTCCCAGATGTGGTCAGGGAGGGCGACGTGGTGCTGTTCAGCCCGGCTTGCGCCTCCTTCGACCGTTACCGGGACTATCGGGAAAGAGGAGATCATTTCCAAGAAATGGTAAGGATGTTCGGAGGTAGATCCCGTGGTTGATCACGTCGGCGGGCGGAAAGGGAAGCGCCGCCAACCCCCACCGGCGCTGGTGGAGGCGCGCCGCCGTGCCCAAGAGCGCGGGTGTAAACGCAGCCAGGCGAGGAGCGCCGGCGCAAACAAGGTGGTCCCTATATCACCCAGGGAAAGCGGGAGGAAGAGAGGGATAAGCAGCACGGGGTACACCCTGCTGGCCGGGGTCATTCTCATGTCCATGTACGGGATGGTGATGATATTTTCGGCCAGTTCGGGATCCGCCCTGCAGGCGTACGGGTCCAGCTACTATTTCCTCTTACGCCAGGCCATGTGGTTCGGGGTGGGGATGGTAGCCTTGGCGGCCCTGGCCAGGCTGGACTACCGACGGCTACTGGGCTTCTCCCCCCTTCTCATGGGTATTTCCCTGGCGGCCCTCCTCGCCGTCCTCTTTTTCGGGCAGATGACCTACGGGTCCAGGAGGTCCCTTAACCTGGGGCCCTTGGTCATTCAGCCCTCGGAGCTGGCCAAGATGGCCACCCTCCTCTTCGCCGTCAATTATTACCAGCGGCGCAGGGACAGACTGGACAGTTGGCGGGAGATATTCTTCCCGGTCCTGGCGACCACCGCCCTGGCCTGCTTGTTCATACTCCTGGAACCCGATCTCGGGAGCATGATCGTAGTGGGCTTGAGTGCCTTCGTGATACTGTTCCTGGCCGGAGCCCCTTGGAGGAAGGTCTTCGCCCTCGTGCTAGGCGGGCTGGCGGCCACGGCCGTTTTCATATACAGCAGCCCCTATCGCCGCGTGCGGTTCCTTTCCTTCCTTGACCCCTGGAGCGCTCCGCGCGAGGGGGGGTTTCACATAATCCAGTCCATGGTAGCCCTGGGTTCGGGGAGGATAACCGGCTTGGGCCTAGGGATGAGCCGCCAGAAGTTCTTTTATTTGCCCAATGCGCATACCGATTTCATCTTCTCCATCATCGGGGAGGAATTGGGACTGGTGGGGACCCTGACCGTGGTGGGCCTCTTCGTCATGCTTCTTTACCTGGGCCTGAAGATAGCCCGCCGGGCAAAGGACGAAGGCGGACGGATTTTGGCCATGGGTATCACGTGTGTTTTGTGCATCCAGGCGGTGGTGAACATGGGCGCCGCCACCGGACTGCTGCCCATAACCGGCATCACCCTCCCCTTCTTGAGCTACGGCGGGTCGTCACTGGTGATTTGCTTGAGCCTAGTCGGTATACTCTTAAACGTCTCTCGTCAGGAAGACCGGAGGGCGTCGGCCGGGAACAGGAGGGAAAGGGTTGAGAGTGGCCATATGCGGAGGAGGCACCGGGGGACACCTGCACCCCTTGCTCGCCCTGGCCGAGGAACTCGCATCGCGTGAGGGAACGCACCTCGTCCTCTTTTTAAGCCGCAAGACCCCCTCCGTGGAGTTGCCCCCGGATTGTCGGGCCGTCTTTTTGAAGTTGAGCGGGTTTTCCCGCCGGCCGGATGCCCGCAACCTGAAGGCCGCAGCTCAACTCCTGAGCGCCTTCCGCATCTGCCGCCGGATGATGCGCAAAGAACGCCCCCAAATAGCTGTGGGTTTCGGTGGTTATGCCAGCGTTCCTGGACTCCTGGCTGCCTGGACCCTGGGGGTCCCGCTGCTCCTTCACGAGCAGAACGTGGTTCCGGGCACCGCCAATCGACTCCTGGCTCCTCTCGCTCGGGCCATAGCCGTGTCCTTCCCGGAAACCCTGGCGCTGATCCCCCGTTGGGAGAGAAAGGCCGTGGTAACCGGCAACCCACTCCTATCGAGGGGGAAGGGAAAAGGGGATCCCCACGCCTTCTTCGGCCTGCAGCCGGGTAGGAAAACGGTGGTCGTTATGGGTGGGAGCCAGGGCGCCGCCACTTTAAACAGGGCGGTCCTGGAAGCGCTTCGGCGTTGGAGCGGGCGCGAGGACCTTCAGGTCGTGCACGCCGTGGGAAGGGACAAGTACCAGGAATTCGCCGAGGAGGCGGCGAAAGTGGATTACAGCGGCCTGATATACCGCTCGCTGGATTTCGTGGAGCGCATGGATCTCCTTTATAGGGTGGCTGATCTGGTGGTGTGCCGAGCGGGGGCTTCCACCGTTTCCGAACTGGCGGCAGCCGGAAGGGGAGCGATACTGGTCCCTTATCCATACGCCACCGCCTCCCACCAGGAAGCCAATGCCGAAGTCCTGCGAAAGGCGGGGGCGGCTGTGGTGGTGCCGGACCGGGAGATGAACGGCGAACGCTTGTGTCGCGAGGTGGACGAGATCCTGAAAGACGAGGAGCGCGTAAAAGCCATGGGGGAAGCGGCTCGCCGCGTGGCCCGCCCCCAAGCGGCCCGACGGCTTGCGGACCTGGTCCTAAAGGTGGCCGAGGAGGCGTGATGAAGGAGGCGGAAAAGGTACATTTCGTGGGAATCGGAGGGGCGGGGATGAGCGCGATAGCCGCCGTGCTCCTGGCCCGCGGGGTAAGGGTCAGCGGGTCCGATCTCAAGGAAACCCAATACACGGAGCGCCTCCGGGAACAGGGAGCGGAGATCTTCATAGGCCATCATCCCCGGAACGTGGAAGGCGCCAGCCTCCTGGTGGTGTCCTCCGCCGTGCCGGAGAGAAACCGGGAGGTCGTTCGGGCCAGGGAGCTAGGCATACCCGTGATACCCCGCGCCGCCATGCTGGCCGGGATCATGGAGAAGGGGAGGGGGATAGCCGTGGCCGGAACCCACGGCAAGACCACCACCACCTCCATGGTGGCCGTCATCCTCGGCCACGCCGGGCTCGATCCCACCTATGTGGTGGGCGGAGAGCTCAACGACGTAGGGAGCAACGCCCATTCCGGAGGGGGCGACTTCGTGGTGGCCGAGGCGGACGAGAGCGACGGCTCCTTCCTGCTCCTCAAGCCCTGGGCGGCGATCGTGACCAACGTGGAGGAGGACCATCTGGACTACTACCGGGAGGCGAGGGAGATCCGGGAGCATTTCCGCCGCTTCCTGTCCCTGGTGGATCCGGGGGGGCTGGTGGTCCTGGGCGGAGACGACCCGGGTGCGCGGTCCTTGCGGGGAGCGAGCTCCGCCAGGGAGATAACCTTCGGGGAGGGTAAGGAGAACGATTACCGTTTCGAGGGATTGCGTCTTTTCCCCGGGGGGTGCGCCTTCAAAGTGGGAATACGAGAGAGGCTGCTGGGAGAGGTGGAGTTGCGCATCCCAGGGAGGCACAACGTCTACAACGCCCTGGCCGCGCTGGCCCTGACCCATGCCATGGGCGTGGAGTTCCGGGTGATTGCCGAGGCTTTAGGGTCTTTCCAGGGGGTGCGGCGGAGATTTCAAGAGATCGACCGGGTGGCTGGCGTAAGGATCGTCGACGACTACGCACATCATCCCTCCGAAGTGCGGTGTACCCTGGAAACTGCCTCCCTCGAGGGGAACCGACGAGTGGTTTGTCTTTTCCAACCCCACAGGTATACGAGGACGGCGGCCATGTGGAGGGAGTTCGGAAAGGCTTTTTCCCGGGCGGATCTGTTGATCCTGACCGACGTCTACGCCGCGGGGGAGGAACCGCTTCCGGGAGTGGATGGGAAACTCATCCTGAACGCGGTGCTGGAGGAAGAACCCCGGAAGAAAGTGGCTTACATACCAAGGAGGTCCATGCTCGGAGAGGCTGCGGTGAACTTTCTCCGCCCCGGAGACCTGGTCCTCACCATGGGAGCCGGAGACATATCCCTGTGCGCCCGTGAGCTGGTCCAATTGCTTAAGGAGAGGGATGGCCGGGATGAAGGGGGATGAAAGACACGGGACGGTACGGGACGTCCGAGAGAGGCTCAAAGGTCGCTTGAAGGGAGCGATACTGGAAGACGTTCCCTTGTCCGGTTACACCTCATTTCGCATAGGTGGCCCAGCGGACCTCCTGGTGCTGCCCAAGGATTGGGAAGATCTCGTGCTTTTGACCTCGGTCCTGGTCGAGGAGGAATGCAAGTATGTCGTCTTGGGGAGGGGCACCAATGTCCTGGTGTCGGATGAGGGGTACAGAGGGGTGGTCATAGTTCTCTCCGGTGGATTAAGGAGGCTGATCGTCAGAGGTGAAGGTGAAGTAGAAGTTGAAGCTGGCTATGATTTGAACCACCTGATCTTGAGATGCATGGATTACGGATTTAGCGGATTGGAGAGATTGGCGGGAATACCAGGCAGTGTGGGAGGGGCCGTGCGCATGAACGCCGGAGCCCAAGGAGAGTGTATAGGTAATTGGGTAAGGGGAATCAAGCTGTTGAGAATCGATGATGGAGAGGTGACGGATAAAGAGATCACCGGACAGCAAGCTGGGTTCGACTACAGGAAAGCCGGAAATCTAAAGAACAAGGATATCATATATCTAGTTAAACTAAAACTTGACATTGATGATGTCGAGGAGATCGGAAAACGTCGACAGGAAGCCCTGAGATGGCGAAGAGAGACACAACCATTGGAAAAGCCCTCGGCGGGGAGTGTTTTCCTCAACCCGCCCGGCGGAAGCGCTGGGGCGATGATCGAAAGATGCGGATTGAAGGGGTTGAGGGTTGGAGATGCGGCGGTTTCCATGAAGCACGCCAACTTCATCGTCAATCTGGGAAAGGCCACCGCGGATGACGTCGCCAGGCTCATAGACAAGGTCAGGGAGGAGGTCCTCCGAAGGGAGGGTGTGGAGTTGCGGGAGGAAATCGTGAGGATAGGCTTCCCCGAGGAGGGGTGAGGTGAAACGGGTAGGAGTACTCATGGGGGGCATATCCGGGGAGCGGGAGGTGTCCCTGAAATCCGGGAAAGCGGTGGCTCGTTCCCTGCGTGAGGGGGGTTACCGGGTGGAAGAGGTGGATCTGGGCATTTCCATGGTAGAGCAGCTGATCGCCCTGAGGGATCGGATAGACGTGGCTTTTATAGCCCTGCACGGCCGCTTCGGAGAGGACGGGACGGTGCAGGGCGTGCTGGAACTCCTCGGCATTCCCTATACCGGTTCGGGGGTGCTGGCCAGTGCCTTGGCCATGGACAAACGCATGTCCAAGACGGTCTTCCGCTCCCAGGGAATTCCCGTGGCCGAGGATGTAGTGGTTTCCGCGGCGGAGGTGGAGACCATCGGACTGCGCCGGGTTGCGGAGGGGGTGGCCGTCGACCTCGGCTTTCCCTGCATGGTCAAGCCCAACCGCGAGGGTTCGACCTTGGGTTCGACGAGAGCCAATAATACCGAGGAGCTGGAGAGGGCCATTCAAGAAGCGCTGGCCTTCGACGATCTGCTCCTGGTCGAGAGGTACATCCGGGGAAGGGAGCTCACGGTGGGATTGTTGGGCGAGAGACCCGAAGCCCTTCCCGTTCTGGAAGTAATTGCCAGCAAGGGGATCTACGACTATCAGTGCAAGTACACCAAGGGCATGACCGAGTACATTGTCCCTGCCCCCATATCCGGGGGGCTGGCGCAAGAGCTGCAGAGGTTGGCAGTTCGGGCTCACCGGGCTCTGGGATGCGAGGGAGTCAGCCGGGTGGATTTCATGGTTGACGAGAACGGGAAGGTTTATTGCCTGGAGATAAACACCATACCGGGGATGACCGAGCTCAGCTTGGTGCCCAAGGCCGCGGCAGCGGCCGGGTATACCTTTCTGGAGACGGTGGAAACCATCCTGAGAACGGCTCGGCTCAAGGGTGGGGCAAGAAAGGGGACGGAAGGGTAACTCGGTAAATCTCCGCGATCGGATAGCGACACGCGTGAAGGAGCGCTTGTTTGACCATGAGCCTTTGGAAAAAGAGGACTTCTAAAGGATCGCGGGTAACGGGCGGGACGAAGGCGAGGAGAAAGGCCCGCCCTGTAGGCCGCAAGCCCCTGAGCCGAGAGGAAAGCGTGGCCCAAAGGGCGAAAAGCCCTTCCCTTCGTTCCCGTGCCGAGAGGAGCGAGGCGACGGGAGAGGCGTCCGGCGTAACTTCTAAAGGATCGCGGGTAACGGGCGGGACGAAGGCGAGGAGAAAGGCCCGCCCTGTAGACCGCGAGCCCCTGAGCCGAGAGGAAAGCGTGGCCCAAAGGGCGAAAAGCCCTTCCCTTCGTTCCCGTGCCGAGAGGAGGGAGGCGACGGGAGAGGCGTCCGGCGGGACTTCTAAAGGATCGCGGGTAACGGGAAGGGGAAAGGAAGGATCGACGGGCTTTGCGCGGGAAGGGCTCCGGGCCGTAAGGAGACGGGGCCGGGGACGGACAACCGCGAGGAGAAAAGAGGGCGACACGGAAACTTCGAGGGCGGGATCCCGCAGGGCACTGCGAGTTTTCTTGGCAATATTTCTAGTTCTGTCGCTGGGTGCCATGGTGTGGGTGTACGTTTTCACCGGGACGCTCAACGTCCGCAACGTGGTGGTGACCGGGAATGAACGGCTGGAGGCCGATTACCTGCGCGCAATTTCCGGGATTACGCCCGAGACCCATCTTCTCCGCATGGATACGGGGGCGGTGAGGAAGGCTTTGCTGGCCGAACCCTACGTGAAAGAGGCGAGGGTCAAGCGCCGTTTCCCGGCAACGGTCGTCCTGGAGATACGGGAACGGGAGCCGCTCTTGTACTTCGAGCAGAACGGCCGTTACCACCTGGTTGACGAGGAGGGAGTAGTCCTGGAGAGCCGAGATGCGCCGGTGGCCGGTTTGTTGGAAGGAGAGGGGGTAGAATTACCCCTGCTGTATCCGGGAGTGAAAGTGGAAACCGCCGTATTTTCGGAGATGGCCTCGCTTATCGAAGAACTGCCGGAGGCTTTAAGGCGAGAGGCTTGGCGGGTGGGTTGGCGGACGGGGGAGGGGTTTTACCTCATAGTTCCGGCTACCAGGATAATCTTCGGGTCAAGTAGCGACATTGCCCGCAAGGGCGATATAGCCTATATGGCCCTACAGGAAACCCTCCCCCGTTATGGCGAACTGGAATACGTGGACGTGACTTATCCGGATCATCCGGTCATCAAACCGTCCTCTTGAGGGACGGGAAGGTCGATCGCCCGTCGAAAAAAGTGCTTGTAAACATTTATATCGAGACTTAACATTTAGAATTGATATCAAGTATAATCTTTTTCTAGAGGTATAAATCATCAGGTATTAAAACGCGACGGGAAACGCGCGGAAAGGGGAAACCCGCTAAAAAAGAACGTGGGACGGGCCCTATCGCATGAGAGGAACATATCGTGAAAAGCGGGAAAGATTGGAATGGACGAGACCGGAGTTATGAATTGAACCCTTGGAAGATCGGATACCCTGCTCACCGATAAAGGGTAGGAACGGTTGAGCGTAGGTCGATTCGAAATAGGAAAAAAGGGATGTGGAAGGATTATCCTATTGACCCGTCGTAGTAATTTACTGACATTACAGGAAGAAACAGGAAACCCGAAAACCGTAAAGTAATGGTTGAGAAAATGTTCGGCTAGATGCCGAGCGCTGTGCCCAAGAATTCGACGGGCACGGGGTAAAGGAGGGACGGGAAATGCCGGAGACCGCGACCAATTACCTGGCAGTGATCAAGGTGGTCGGCGTGGGGGGAGGCGGCACCAACGCCATCAACCGCATGATAGATGCCGGGCTCAAAGGGGTGGAGTTCGTGGCCATAAATACGGATGCCCAAGCCCTCCTCATGTCCGATGCCGACGTTAAGGTCTATATAGGGGGGAACATTACCCGTGGTCTGGGAGCCGGTTCCAACCCCGAGGTCGGCGAGCAGGCCGCCCTGGAAAACAGGGAGGCCATCGCCGAGGCCATCAAGGGGGCAGACATGGTGTTCATCACCGCCGGGAAGGGCGGGGGTACGGGTACGGGGGCTTCGCCCATAGTGGCGGAGATCGCCAAGGAGCACGGCGCATTGACCATCGGCGTGGTCACCCGCCCCTTCTCCTTCGAAGGTCGTAAACGCGCTCAGCAGGCGGAGATGGGTATCGAGAAACTGCGGGAGAAGGTGGATACCCTGATCATAATCCCCAACGATCGCCTTCTGGAGGTCGCCGAGCAGAAGACGTCTATAATAAACGCCTTCCGCATGGCCGACGATATCCTGCGCCAGGGGGTGCAGGGAATCACCGATCTCATCACCGTGCCCGGGCTTATAAACCTGGACTTCGCCGACGTACGGACCATCATGTCCAACGCGGGTTCGGCCCTCATGGGTATAGGTTCGGCCTCCGGCGAGAACCGGGCTTCCGAGGCGGCGCGCGCGGCCATCTCCAGCCCCCTGCTGGAGGCCTCCGTGGAGGGAGCCAAGGGAATACTCCTCAACATCTCCGGCGGTTCGGACCTGGGACTTTTCGAGGTGAACGAGGCCGCGGAGATCATCGCCAGCGTGGCTGACCCGGACGCGAACATCATCTTCGGAGCGGTCATCGACGATTCGCTGGGAGACGAGCTCAAGGTCACCGTGATCGCCACCGGTTTTGAGTACGGGACGGGTCCCAGCCGCACCGGAAGGAGGCCCCTGAAAGCCGAGGCCGCTCCGGAGAGGACCATGGTTTTCGAGTCCGAGGAACTGGATATACCCGTTTTCCTGCGCAACAAGTAAGAGGTGGGGCTGGGACGATTCGGCTCGTTGTGTGGGTTTCCGCGGGCGGCCCGGAAGGTCGCCCTTCTTCCTGCGCGAACCCTCGGTCATGCCACCATAGGCTACGGTGCTCCCTACAAGACAGATGGGACCACGGAACGGAAAGGAGAGCGCGCATCTCGCTCGTTGCCGTCTTTAGCCCGATGACCTTAATATGAATTGGTCGAGTCCCCGCGCAACGTGAGGGATGAAGGGCCGGAGCGGGTCAACCGTGGAGGCGGTCCCCGGAAGAAAGAAGAACGGTGCCAAGGGAGGATGAACGGCCTGATGGAAAAGGTTGCCACTGAAACGGAGGATGCCGTAAGGTCTTTCCTTGCCGAGGAGTTGGGCGAGGTATCCCGGCCAGGGCGCTACTTGGGGATCGAGGTCAACGCCTATCGAAAGCCATTCACCCCGGGCGGCCTCAATTGCGTGCTCGTCTACCCGGACGTTTACGAGATAGGCATGTCCCATCTGGGCCTGGCCGTCCTTTACGAGGAGATAAACGAAAGGGAGGACGCCATGGCCGACCGCGCCTATCTCCCCTGGGTGGATATGCAGGAACGAATGCTTAAGCGGAAGATCCCGCTTTTCGGCCTGGAAAGCCGGGTCCCCCTTTCCCGCTTCGATCTGGTGGGCATAACCCTCCAACATGAGCTGACCTACACCAACGTGGTGAGGATACTTTCCCTTTCCGGGATATCCCCTTTTGCGTCCCA
This sequence comes from Candidatus Solincola quzhuomuensis, assembly GCA_015711855.1. Lineage (GTDB taxonomy): Bacteria > Actinomycetota > Geothermincolia > Geothermincolales > RBG-13-55-18 > Solincola_A > Solincola_A quzhuomuensis. The sequence goes on from JACVJF010000005.1 coordinate 24,788, forward strand.
GCGGGATGACGAGCTTCCCCTGGTGGTGGGAGGGGGGCCGGGCGCTTTCAATCCCGAGCCTCTGGCCGAGATCTTCGATTTCTTGGTGCTGGGGGAGGGGGAAGAGGTCGTCCACGAGATCCTGGAGGCGGTTTCCGAATGGAAGAAAGCCAGAAAAAGGGATCGGCGAGGGTTTCTGAGGAGTTGCGCTTCCATTGCCGGGGTCTACGTGCCTTCGCTCTACGAGGTGGATTACCACCCGGACGGGAAAGTGGCGGAGATCAGGGCTCGGGAGGGCGCCCCTTTCCCGGTGTTGAAACGGGTGGTGAAGGACCTGGATGTCCATACCCGGCCCAGGAGACCGGTGGTCCCTCTGGTGGAGTCGGTACATGACCGTTGCAGCCTGGAGATCTTTCGCGGATGTACCCGGGGTTGCCGCTTCTGCCAGGCGGGCATGATCTACAGGCCCTTGAGGGAGCGGGGAGAGGAGGTCCTCCGCCGCTGGGGAGTGGAGATGATCGACGCCACCGGGAGCGACGAACTTTCTCTATCCTCCTTGAGCAGCGCCGATTATACCCGCATCCTTTCCCTGGCGGAAAGCCTTTCCGGGGAGCTGGGCCGCAGATGCGTGGCCGTGTCCTTGCCCTCCCTGCGCACGGACACCTTTTCCGTGGAATTGGCCACCCGCCTGGGGAAGGTGAGGAAGACCGGCCTGACCTTCGCTCCCGAGGCGGCCTCGCCACGCCTACAGGCGGCGATCAACAAGGGGGTGTCCGACCAGGACCTCCTGGAGGCGGTGTCCGCCGCTTACTGCGGGGGTTGGCGGAAGATGAAGATCTATTTCATGGTCGGACTGCCGGGTGAGGAGGAGGAAGACGTGGAGGCCATTTGCCACCTGGTGAGAAGGATCATGCGTGAGGGGGACGGAGGCCGCCCGCCCAAGGGCCTGCGCCTTTCGGTGAGCGTTTCCACGTTCGTACCCAAGCCGCACACGCCCTTTCAGTGGGCGAGGCAGCTATCCCTTCCCGATACCGCTCGCCGCCATTTCATCCTCAAGGAGGGACTGCGCATGCGGGGCGTGACCTGGAAGTGGCATACCCGGGAGATGAGCTACCTGGAGGGCGTGCTGGCTCGGGGCGACCGAAGGCTGACTCCGGCGGTGGTGGCCGCAGCGGAGGAGGGATGCCTGGACAACTGGAGCGAGTTCTTCTCCTGGGAGCGGTGGAGGAAGGCCCTGGAGAAAGCGGGTCTGGATCCGGCCTGGTACGTGGAGAGGGAGAGGGACTCGGAGGAGATCTTTCCCTGGGATCATCTCTCCGCGGGACTGGACAAGTCCTTCCTGTGGGAGGAGTACAGCAAGGCCCTGCGCGGGGAGACCACGCCGGATTGCCGTTTCGGCGAATGCGTTTCCTGCGGCGTTTGCCCCCACACGGGGACGGAGACCAGGCTGGCGAAGGAGGTAGGGTGAGGCGTCTACTTGTCAAATTTTACAAGAAAGGGGAGGCCGCGCTTCTCTCCCACCGGGAGACCATGCGGGCCATGGAGCGCGCCCTGCGCCGTTCGGGATTGCCCTTGGCCTACACCGCCGGATACCATCCTCACCCCAAGGTCAGCTATTCGCCGGCCCTCCCCCTGGGAGTCGCCGCCGAAGCCGAATATCTCGAGGTGGCTGTGGAAGGGGATGTGGATCCGAAGGAGGCGCGAGAGATGATGAACACCGCCCTGCCGTCCGGCCTGGGAGTAGTTTCCATAGAAATCCTTCCCCCTAGCATGCCCCGTCTCTCCCGGTGGACGCGTTACGGCCTCTACCGGGTAGAAGCGGGAGATGCCGTCCTTCACCTTTGCCTCCGCCTCAGCGGGGAGGGCGGAGGGCGTTTGAGGGACGCCCTGGAGAGGCTGGAGAAGGAGACGGGATTGAACTTGAAGGGATCTTACATTACCCGGACGGGCATATTCGCCTCCCGGGAGGAGGTGTTGGAGGAAGCGCCACGACCAGTGTATTTTTACCGTGGGTCGGACGGCCGCCTGGAAAAAGCGGGCCAAGAAGAAGACCCGGTGGGAGAGTGAAGTACTCCACAGGACGAACAGATACGGAAGTGAGCGAGGATGGCCGTATTGGACAAGCGCTGGAGACGTATCCCGGAGGCGAGTTCCGTAAAGCCGGCGAAGAAGGAGATCGCCGTAGCCGTATATGACGGGGAAACCAGGGTAGCGGTCCTGGAGCAGGGGATCCTTCAGGAAATATTCGTGGAACACGCCGACCGCCGCAGCATCGTAGGAGATATCTACAAAGGGAGGGTGCAGAACGTACTGCCGGGAATGGAAGCCGCCTTCGTGGACATAGGTCATAACCGCAACGCACTGCTTTACGTGGGCGACATCTTCGTGGATAAAGCAAAACCCGGCGAGAAGCCGGACATCACCAAGCTGTTGAAGCCGGGCCAGTCGGTTATGGTGCAGGTGACCAAGGATCCCATGGGCGGCAAGGGGGCTCGCCTTACCACTTACCTTTCCATACCCGGTCGTTACCTGGTCCTGCTTCCCCAGGTCAGCACGGTGGGAATCTCCCACAAGCTGAGCGAGGAGGAGAGGGAGCGTCTTCGTAAACTGGTGGACGAGGTCAGGCCCCGAGAGGTGGGGCTCATCGTGCGCACGGCGGCCAAGGATGCGGAAGCCACCGAGCTGAGGAAGAGCCTAAGCTACCTGAGCAAGGTATGGCACCAGGTACGCAGGAACGCGGAGAAGAAACGGGCGCCTGCCATCCTCTACCAGGAACCCGAACTGGAGATCAAGGTGGTGCGGGACATCATGGATGCCAGCTACGAACGGGTTATCGTCGACTCGCATCGTTCTTTCCGCCGCGTTCGTCAATACCTGAAATCGGTGGCGCCGGCCCTGGCCGACCGGGTGATCCGTTACACAGGGGAAGTACCGCTTTTCGAGGCCCTGGACATAAACCGCCAGATCAAGGAAGCCCTACGACGGGAAGTGCCCCTTCCCTCCGGGGGGTACATAGTGATCGACAAAACGGAGGCCTTGACGGCCATCGACGTGAACACGGGACGTTTCGTCGGCCAGAGGTCGCTTGAGGAAACCGTCCTCCAGACGAACATCGAGGCGGTAAGCGAGGTGGTGCGCCAGCTCCGTCTGCGAGACATAGGAGGAATAATAATCATCGACTTCATAGACATGAACGAGGCGCGCAACCGCAAGGCGGTCCTCAGGGCCCTCGACAGGGAGCTGGAGAAGGACCGCACCAAGACCTACGTGGTCGAGCTGACCAAGCTGGGCTTGGTGGAGATGACCCGCAAGAACGTCTCCGAAGGGCTGATCGAGGCCTTTGGGGAGACCTGCCCGGTATGCAAGGGCAGGGGGATCGTCTTCCGTGAGCCCTGAGGAGGTGTAACCTTGGAACCCGTGGAGGGAGCGGAGGGGGAGCGGGGAGAACCCTCCGCGGAGGGAAGTGCCCCCGAAGGGGACGGAGGGGAGAAGAAGGGACGCCGGAAAGGAAGGGTCCTTATCTGGACGGGCGTTTCCCTGGTCCTCTGCGGCCTGCTGGTGCTGGCGGGAGTCTACGCCTATATCCATTACACCAACCGCCGGGCGGCAGCCGCCCAGGAGGAGCTCTTCCGTCGATGGGAACAACACCCCGCCGCCCCGGAAAAGGAAAGGGTATCCGTGGGCGACGGCATCGCCCGCGTCCGGGTCCCCCGCTTGAAACTGGACGCCATAGTGGTTGAGCTGAACGGGCTGGACGATTCCGTGAACCTGAAGCGTGGACCGGGACATATACCCGGCACCGCCTATCCGGGGCAACAGGGGAACTGCGTGATATCCGGTCATCGCACCACTTACGGGGCACCCTTCCGCCACATAGAAAGACTGGCTCCGGGGGACGAGATCGTCCTGGAAACGGCCCTAGCACGCTACACCTACCTGGTTTACGAGCAACGGATCGTCCTTCCCTCCGACCTTACCGTCCTGGAGCAAGGGGGGGAACCCAAGGTCACCTTGACCGCCTGCCATCCCTGGTACAGCGCGGCCCAGCGCATCGTGGTCATCGGGCGCCTGTACACCGCGGAGGAGTTGCCGTAGGGTTCTCACCGGTAGTTCGCCTACGGCGACGGTACGGCGGGGGTCTCCGAGGCTCCTACCCCGGAAAGGGGAGAGGCAGGCCGGTCGAAAGGCCCTCGGGAACCGTTGAGGGGTGCGGATAAGGCGGAATTTGTAAGGACGCGCTTCCTGAAATAGTCGGCTTGAGGTCGGCCGGCGCGATGGCGGAAGCGACATCTGGAGGAAGGCACGCGGAAAAAAAGTGGACCGGAAGCGGACAGCTTCCCGGTCCGGGCCAAAACTCACTCGGCGCAGCTATTTTGGCGATAGTTTATTCGGCTTTTCCCGCCTCAGACTTTATACCTTTTCGGCGTTTTCGCAGGAGCTCCTAAGGGGGGGAGCATACAGGCTAAAGGCTTCTATATATATTGTCGATAACCCATTTGAGATTTGAAAACCGCATATCCTCGAAGGTGAAAAAGGCAAACTCTTCCGAAAGGAGAGGGCGCAAAGCCATGGGTCTAAGGCCGCGGAAGCGGCTATGATCGCCAGGCTGCCGCCTTGATAGCGACGCCCTTTCCGAAAGCGGAAAGGGCGGTTTCGTTTCGGGGGACGGGAAGAGTTGCCACCACCCCTCGGGGACAAAAGGAGCGTGGCAAATGAAGGGGCTCGTTCGGTGGCAGAAGGGCGCGATTTGTCTGGTCGCAATCCCCCTTCTCGCGTTGGCCGTGCTGCTGCCCGACATGGTCGCCGGGGGCGAGGCACAGGCCGCGGTGAACGTCTCCTCCGAGGAGGCGAGGATGCTGGAGCTGGTCAACCAGGCCCGCAACAGCGTGGGCCTTCCTTCCCTTTACGTGGAACAACGCCTGACCGATTTTGCCAGGTCCTATTCCCAGGAGATGATCCAATACAACTTCTTCGGTCACGTTTCACCCGTGTCCGGCAACCTGCAACAGCGCATTCAGGCGAGGGGGATAACCGGTTGGACCCTCGCCGGAGAGAACATCGCCAAAGCCCCCAACGTAGAGGTGGCCTTCCAGGCGCTTATGAACAGTTCTTCCCACCGGGAGAACATCCTTCGGCCCGAGTTCAACTGCATCGGAATAGGGGTGGTCGCCGGCCCCGGAGGCCTGTATATAACCCAGGAGTTCATGCGCTTCACCACCATCCCGGCCACCGCCGACCGGGGCGTGGCCACGCCAGCGCCCACTGCTCCCGCCACCACTTTCGACACCTTCGTGCTGGTCATGAACCCCAACCGGCAACCGGCTAAAGTGGAGGTATCCTTCCAGGGAGAGGACGGTGAAGCGCGCTCCTTTACCTACCAGGTGGCGTCGGCCAGCCGTTTCACCGTTCCGGTGAGGAACACGGTGGGCTCCGGGAGTTACTCCGTTCAGCTGAAAAGCGACCTGCCCGTGCTCGCCGAGCGGGCCATGTATTTCGACTACGCGGGAAAGAAGGGCGGTTCCGATTCCATCGGCACTCCCTCCCCCTCCAACACCTGGTTCTTCGCCGAGGGGTACACGGGAGGAGACTTCGACACCTGGGTGCTCCTGCAGAACCCCAACGAGAGCGCGGCCACGGTGACCCTGAACTTCATGCGCCCCGACGGACAGGTGATCACCCGGAGGGTAAGCGTGCCCGCCCGGCGACGCCATACGGTGTCCGTGGATTCCATCCCGGGGCTGGAGAACACCGACGTTAGCACCCAGGTGACCTCCGACCTGCCCATCGTGGCCGAGCGGGCCATGTACTTCAACTTCGCCGGGCGCTCGGGCGGCCACAACACCATTGGTGCCCGTACCCTCCGGGAGGAATGGTATCTGGCAGAAGGTTACACCGGAGGGAATTTTGACCTTTACCTCCTCTTGTTCAACCCCGGCGCCGATCCCTCCCGGGTGACCCTGAGCTTCATGCGCCCCGACGGGCAGGCGGCGGAAAAGAGCGTGGTAGTTCCCGCCCACGCGCGCTTTACCCTGCACGTCGACGATGTGGAGGGTTTTCAGTCCACCGAGGTGTCCACCCAGGTGAGAGCATCGCGTCCCGTGGTGGCGGAATTGGCCGAGTATTTCGTCTTCGGCAACTTAGCCGACGGGAACAGCTCCATCGGGGCGGATCAGCCCTCCACCGACTGGTTCTTCGCCGAGGGTTGCGTCCTCTGACCGGTTGAAGGTCTTTATATGGGGGCCGTCCGCAAGAGCGGGCGGCCCCTTTTCCCCGCTTGGCGAACCCGGATGGCGCAAGGCCTAGCCGTAGAGGATTCCTTTACATAGCGTATAGGCCGTGTTAATCTTTAAAGCCGTGTTAAAATATGGCTGGAGGTAAGGAGATGTTCGCGGTAATAGAGACGGGTGGCAAGCAGTACCGAGTGGAAGGCGGCTCCGTCATCCGGGTGGAAAAGATCGATGTCCCGGAGGGAGAGAGGATAGTCTTCGACCGGGTGCTCATGCTGGGCGAGGGCGGTCGAGTTCTCGTCGGAAAGGAGGTCGGGGGAGCCCGGGTGGAGGGCACCGTCCTCAGGCACGGGAAGGCCAGGAAGATAATCGTATTCAAATACCGTCCCAAGAAGGGATTCCATCGCAAGCAGGGTCACCGGCAGCTCTTCACCGAAGTCAGAGTGGACAGCATAACCGGCGGTTTTCCTGCCGACGAGGAGGGGAGGAAAGAGGAAAAGACGGCGGAAGCGGAGGCTTCCGAAGGGAGTGAGTGAGGATGTCCAGCAAGAAAGGCGTCGGCAGCTCGCGCAACGGGCGGGACAGTCATTCCAAGCGATTGGGGGTCAAGAGCTTCGGCGGCCAGTACGTGACCGGAGGTTCCATCCTCGTCCGCCAGAGAGGGACCAAGGTCAAGCCGGGCGAAAACGTGGGCCTGGGAAAGGACTACACCCTTTACGCCAAGGTGGACGGTTACGTAAGATACCATCGTTCCGGCGAACGGCATTTCGTGAGCGTGATCCCCGCAGAGCGCGCCGAGGGATGAGCGCCTGTCCCGCTTAAGGAAAGCGGCACGAGCACGATCTTTCGTCGACGGCCCCGGAACCTCCGGGGCCTTTCCCGTTGGGCGTAACACCTCTCCGTGCCCTGCGGGTGGCCCTCTCGAGCGGGGTTGTCAAGGTACCTTTTTTTCCTTTGGCTCTAGCCGGGTGATGGCCGAGGAAAGGTACAGGTGCAGTGGAAAAGGCCGCCTCCTTTGTTCACGGTGGCCTGTCGATTTTAGTCCCGAAAGCGAAGAACGGAGTCGGTGGGACGGACGCGGATATTGGCGGTAACAGGCGCCGGACGTCTATACTCGGTGGGAGAGATTTCGCCCGGAGGATGTCGCGGCGGCAGGGCGCGGACGATGGGGCGAGGGGAGGGGAGGAAGGCTTGTTCGTCGACGAGGTGGAAATACACGTGCGGGGTGGTGATGGGGGCAACGGTTGCGTGAGTTTCCACCGCGAGAAATACCGGCCTCTGGGCGGTCCGGACGGAGGGGATGGTGGCCGGGGCGGTTCCGTTGTGCTCAGGGCCTCGGAGAGCGTGAACACCCTGGTGGAGTACACGAGGAAGAGGCACTTCCGGGCCGGCAGAGGAGGCAACGGTTCCGGAAACAAGTGCCGGGGAGCGGACGGCCGGGATCTGGTGCTCAACGTTCCCGTGGGAACGCAGGTACGAGACGCCCAGGGGCAGCTTCTCGCCGACCTGCACCGCCCCGGGCAGGAGGTGGTGGTCGCCAAGGGGGGTAGGGGCGGTAGGGGAAACGCATCCTTTGCCACCCCGGCCCGGCGGGCGCCGGATTTTGCCGAAAAGGGCGAGAAAGGCGAGGAGAGATGGGTTCGCCTGGAGTTGAAACTCCTGGCCGACGTGGGCGTGATCGGCCTGCCCAATGCCGGAAAATCCACCCTCATCTCGCGGGTCTCCGCCGCTCGGCCGCGCATCGCCGATTACCCGTTCACCACGCTGGAGCCGGCTTTGGGCACGGTACGGCTGGACGAGGAGCGCAGTTTCGTGATGGCCGATCTGCCCGGCCTCATCGAGGGGGCTCACCTGGGAAAGGGTCTGGGGCTGAGGTTCCTACGGCACATCGAACGCACGGCGGTGCTCCTCCACCTGGTCGACATCTCGCAGGCAGCCATGGCTTCCCCATCGAGAGCCCTGGAGGTGGTCACCGAGGAACTTTATTCCTACAGCCCTCGGCTCCTGGAAAGGAAGCAGCTCCTGGCCGCCAACAAGATGGACGTGGTCCATCCCCCTTATTTGGAAGAGGCGCGGAGGGAAGCGGAGAGGCGAGGATGGGATTTCTTCCCCATCTCCGCGGTCAGCGGGGAAGGCCTTTCCCCTCTCCTGTGGCGGCTTGGGGAGATGGTGGAGGAGGTCCGCAGGGAAAGGGGTTATGCGGAGAGCGAGGAAGAGGTGGTCTTCTCCTACGATCCTTCTCGGGAGCAAGCCTTCCGGGTGATGCGGGAGGAAGCGGGATACAGGGTGGTGGGGGAAAGGGTGGAACGCCTAGTGAGTAGGCTGGATCTGAGCAAACCCCAGGCCCTGGCCTATGTGCAGGCCAGGCTGCGCAGGATGGGAATAGAGGAAGAGCTGGTCCGCCAGGGAGCCAAAGAAGGGGATGCGGTCATCATAGGAGACTACGTTTTCGACTTTTTCCCCGAGGCTTGATCGGACATAAGAAGGCGACCGGATCCGGGCGAGGGAGCCGGACGCAGGGGGGCGATATTGGCCTCCGAAGGGGAAGGCCTTGTGCTACCCTATGGGGTGAGGCAGAGGCCGGGGTATACGGTCGCACGGGGCGCATCCTCCGGCAACTGGGCCGGACCCTATGCTGTTTGGGCTGGAGGTGAAAGGGTTTTGGAGCACCGCAAGCTGCCCCGGGTGAGACGTCTGGTGGTCAAGGTGGGGACCTATACACTTAGCGATCCCCAGGGCCGCCTGGACCGGAGACAGGTGAAGAACCTGTCGGACCAGATAGCTGCCATAAGGCGAAGGGGCTTGGAAGTGGTCCTAGTCTCCTCCGGGGCCATCGCCGCTGGCGTGGAGATGTTGGGTTTGCCGGAGCGGCCCAAGGACATACCCTCTCTGCAGGCCGCCTCCTCGGTGGGGCAGGGGATGCTCCTTCGCACCTACGCTGATTTCTTGGCCCGGCACGGCATACTGGTCGGGCAGGTCCTCTTCACCCAGTACGACTTCGCTCACCGCCGCCAGTATCTCAACGCCCGCAATACCTTCCGGCGTCTCCTCCAGCAGGGGGTTCTGCCTTTGGTGAACGAGAACGACGCCGTGGCCGTAGAGGAGATACGCTTCGGGGACAACGACCGCCTGGCTGCTCTGGTGGCCGTTCTCACGGGAGCCGATCTTCTGATCATGCTCTCCGACATCGCCGGGCTGTACAACGCCGACCCCCTTTTGGTGCGGGACGCCGAGTTGATCCACGAGGTGGAGAGAATAACGCCGGAGCTGGTCCGCGCGGCGGGGAAGGCGGGCAAAGAGCACGCTTCAGGCGGGATGGCGGCCAAGTTGGAGGCGGCGCGAATCGCCAACGCCGCCGGTATAGGGGTGATCGTGGCTCCGGGGCGGGAAAGTCGCGTGCTGGAGAGGGTCCTGGAAGGGGAAAGGCTGGGCACCTATTTTCATCCGGCGGGAAAGAGGATGAGGGGGCAGAAACACTGGATCGCCTACGGTTCTGCGCCTAAGGGCGCCATAGTGGTGGACGACGGGGCTCGGGAAGCCATCCTTCGCGGCGGGAAGAGCCTCCTTCCCGCCGGGGTACTGGAGTGCAGAGGTGACTTCGGCGCCGGTGATCCGGTGGAGGTGTTGGACAGGCAGGGGAGAAAGATCGCGCGGGGTATATGCGGCCTCTCTTCCTCGGATCTGGAGAGGGTCAAGGGATTGCATACCCGGGAGGCCGCCCGCAGGCTGGAGGGTATCTGTGAAGAGGTGATCCACCGCGATTACCTGGTGGTTCTGGAGAAACCCGAGAACGGGAGGTGAGAACATTTTCCCACGTGAAAATGACGGTCGCTGCGCGACGACCGGAAGGAAAAAAACGAGGAAGGGCCAACTTGGTTATAAGGGATGGTGAGGAAATACCGGTGGCGTATGGAAGGCCGTGCGGCGGACGTGGTGGGATGAGGTCCGGAGGACGAGGAGGCAAAGAGAGGAGCCAACTTGGATATAAGGGATGGTGAGGAAATACCGGTGGCGTATGGAAGGCCGTGCGGCGGACGTGGTGGGATGAGGTCCGGAGGACGAGGAGGCAAAGAGAGGAGCCAACTTGGATATAAGGGATGGTGAGGAAATACCGGTGGCGTATGGAAGGCCGTGCGGCGGACGTGGTGGGATGAGGTCCGGAGGACGAGGAGGCAACATGCAGATCTTGGAGGAGATGGGGAAAAAGGCCAAACAAGCCGCCCTGGAACTGGGAGTGCTGACCACTCAGGTCAAGAACCGGGCCCTGGAGGAGATGGCCGGGGCCCTGCTCTCCCGGGAGAAGGATATCCTGGAGGCCAATCGGTTGGACCTTCAGGCGGGAAGGGAAAGCGGTATGAGCGCTGCCCTGATCGACCGCCTTACCCTCGATTCCAAGCGAGTGGCCGAGATGGCCCAGGGCCTGCGCGAGGTGGCGGCTCTTCCCGATCCGGTGGGGGAGATCGTGGCCGGGTGGAGGCTACCCAACGGGCTGGAGATACAGAAGATAAGGGTTCCCCTCGGAGTGGTGGGGATAATATACGAGGCCCGGCCCAACGTGACCGTGGACGCCGCCGGGCTGTGCGTAAAGTCGGGAAACGCGGTGATCCTTAGGGGAAGTTCGTCGGCCATCAACTCCAACCGCATCCTAACCGAGATCATCGCCGGGGCGGCGGAAAGGGCTGGTCTTCCCGCCGGGTGTATCCAACTAGTGCCCCTGACCGACCGGGAATCGGCTCGGGAGCTCATGCGCCTGCGTGAATATCTGGACGTACTCATCCCCAGGGGAGGGGCGGGCCTAATCCGCACCGTGGTCGAGGAGAGCACCGTCCCGGTCATCGAGACCGGGGTAGGGAACTGTCATACTTATGTGGACGCCACCGCCGATCTGGATATGGCCCTGGAGATAGTCATCAACGCCAAATGCCAGCGTCCGGGGGTCTGCAACGCCATGGAGACCATGCTGGTGCATGCGGAGGTGGCCGAAGAGTTCCTCCCGCGCGCGGCGCAGGCCTTGCGGGAGAGAGGCGTGACCCTGAGAGGTTGTGCCCGTACGCGGGAGATAATCCCAGACGCCGAGGAAGCCACCGAGGAAGATTGGTACGAGGAATACCTGGACCTCATACTGGCGGTAAAGGTGGTGGAGGACCTGGAGGAGGCCATCCGGCACATCAATAAGTATGGTTCCAAGCACTCCGAGGCCATTGTGACCAGGGATTACCGGGCGGCGAGGCGTTTCGTCAGCCTGGTGGACTCCGCCGACGTATACGTGAACGCCTCCACCCGCTTTACCGACGGAGGCCAGTTCGGCCTGGGGGCGGAGATAGGCATATCCACCCAGAAACTCCACGCTCGAGGACCCATGAGCCTGCGGGAACTGACCTCCACTAAGTTCATAATCTACGGGGATGGGCAGGTGCGAAGCTGAGATGGGCCGGTTGAGGTACAAGCGCATCGGGGTCATGGGGGGTACTTTCGACCCCATTCACAACGGACATTTGGTGACCGCCGAGGAGGCCTGGAAACAGTTCCGGTTGGATCTGGTTCTCTTCGTCCCCAGCGGCCATCCACCCCACAAGGAAGACCGTCGGAGCCTGGACGCCGAGAATCGCTATCTCATGACGGTCATAGCCACGGCCAACAACCCCCATTTCCAGGTCTCCCGCATGGAGATAGACCGTCCCGGCCCCTCCTACACCATTGACACGATCCGAGAGCTGCACCGCGTATACGGGAAGAACACGGAGATTTTCTTCATCACCGGTGCCGACGCCATATTGGAAATTCTTACCTGGAAGGATCCGGAAAGGATACTCGAGGAATGTGTGTTCATCGCAGCCACCAGACCGGGTTACGACCTGCGTCGGCTGGAAGAGTCGCTGCCGGAGACGGAGCGGGCAAGGCATGCCACCGATCCCCGGGTGCTGGTCATGGAGATACCCGCCCTGGCCATCTCCTCCACCGACATCCGGAGAAGGGTTAGCGAGGGCAGACCCATCCGTTATCTCGTTCCGGAGGGGGTTTGGGAATTTATCGAGAAGAACGGTTTTTATCGGTGAAACCGGCACGGCGATGAGGCGGCGATTTCGTGCACTTATCCCTTTAACGGTAGGGAAAGTCAACGGAGGAAGTCCAACGGGGTGAGAGCGAGGGCTGACGGGAAGGACCTGCAGGAGAGCGGATTTAAACTCGCTCCCAAGGACAAACCCTCCCGGGCAGCGCGAGTCCGGGAGAGAAAGTCTCGGAAGAGAAGGCGCGCCGCGGCCGCGGTGGTTACGGTGGTCGCCTTGTTGCTCATCCTGGGGGGAGCCCTGGACCTTCCCTACCTCAACATAGCCCGCCGCGGGCTTACCCTGGTCGGGGAGAGGATATGGCCCTCCGCGGGTAAGCGGAAATCGGAGAGGCCGGAATACGCCTTCTTCACGTTGCCGGGCACGAAGAGCCGTGTCGGCAAAGAGGTCTCGGTCCTTCTAGGAATATATGGAAACAACGACCGCGGATCGGCCGAGATTCTGTACATCCTACTCTTCTCCTACGCGACCGAAGAGGGAAAAGGGGAAATTTACCTTATACCGGAGCAACTCACCGCCTACGACGCCGCCGGGGAGAGGAGACAGCTGCGGGCCGTCCTCTCGGCCCAGAAGGGCGAGGAGCTTTTCCGGTCCACCGTGGAAAACATGTCCGGATCCAGGGTGGATTACCTGGTGCTCTGCGATTTCCAAAAAGCGGTCCGAATCTTACAGGGTTTCCGCCCGCCTCCCGTGCGCATCGAGGAGGAATTGGATTTGAGGGACCCTTTGGGCGGGGAAGTGGATTCGCTCTTCGCCGGGCAGGAGATCGGGGATGCCGACCGCCTACTCCTCTATCTCCTGGCCACGGACCGCTCCGATGTCTGGGAGGCCTACTATACGCGGCTGGAGCGCCTGGTGCGCTACCTGCCGGAATTGCAGCGAGCCCTGGCCGCTTTCGGTGAAGGACCGTCCGTGAGGGAGTTCTCGGAAGGAGGCGAAGGCCTGCGCATGGTCCCCGATGCCGGATCGCCGGAACGAAACGCCGCTTACCTGCATTCCATGCTCCGAGCGCTGGCGGAGGCGGGGGAGGGTGACGTGCGATGCCTGGGGGTGCCCCGGGTGGAGGTCCTCAACGGGTGCGGGGTGCCCGAACTGGGAAAGACGGTGGGGGAGAAGTTGAGCGAGCTGGGGATCCCCGTGGCGGGGACGACCGGAAACGCCAAAGTGGTGGTGAACGGGGAAGAGGTTAACGACTTCGGTCATCAAGCGAGTGAGATCGTCTGCCGGGGTGGAGATCGACGGTTTATGGCTTTCGCCCGGTATTTGGGCGTGCTCCTATCCATCCAGAACATAAGGGAGGAAGCCGGCTCCGATACGGGCTTGACCGTCGTCTCCGGAAAGGACCTGGCCTCTCGCTTCCTTGGGGTTCCCTGAGCTGTATAATATTATGATCTCGAAGAGAAAGGAGGTCGATAACGGCGGAAAGCATGAAGATGGCCGTGGCGGCGGCGCAGGCGGCCTCGAGCAAGAAGGCTCGCGACGTGCTGGTCCTGGACATGAGGGAGGTTTTCCTCCTCACCGATTTCTTCGTCATCTGCAGCGGGAACACTGACCGCCAGGTGGCCAGCATCCAGGAGGCGGTGGAGGAACGACTTGCCGCCGAAGGCCGAAAGCCCGTGCGTCGGGAGGGCGTACAGTATAGGCGCTGGGTTCTCCTGGACTATCTGGACATAGTGGTCCACATTTTTCGTCAGGAGGAACGAGATTATTACGAGATCGAGAGGCTTTGGAAGGACGCCCCCCTGGTGGAATGGGAGGATGACGCGGACCAAGCCGCTTCCCGTGCCTGATGTGGAGGGCAGCGGAAGAAGTCTCCCTCGCGTTGACGCAATCCAAGCGGGATTCTATACTTTAAAAGGGTATTTTCCCAGCAGTCACGGGGCCGTGGCGCAGTGGGAGCGCGCTACCTTGGCATGGTAGAGGTCACGGGTTCAAGTCCCGTCGGCTCCACCAGGTATTAACCTTATTCACCGGGAAGCCGCACGGTTTCCCGGTCTTTATTTCCGGAATCGGTGAGGTTGGGCAAGATGGCCGTGGCCTGGGCGGTCGCGGGGCCAGAGAGACGAGACCCAGATACGGAGAAGGGAAGGGAATCGGGGGACGAGTAGAACTAGATGACGGGGACCACTCCCGTCTTATAGGATGCTGTTTTATTCTAGCAAGCTTTTTGGGGTTTGAAGAGATCAAGGAGGCCGCCATGTGCCCAGGTTCAGAAACATGGTGGACAAAAGAGGACCCGGCTGACATGATTAGATGTGGGCGAGGTTTCCAATTCGGGCGAAGCAGGATAACGCCCGGACGGAGAAAGGAGGGAAATTGAAGAAGTTTCTGATCGTGCTTCTCGGCCTTGGGCTGGCCGCAGGACTGATGTTCCTCGGCGGGTGCGGCAAGAAGGAGACCACCATCAAGACCCCGGAGGGTGAGGTGAAAGTGGAGGAAGAAGGGGGAGAGGTGACCATAAGGACGGAGGAAGGGGAGACCGTCTACAGGCAGACGACCGAGGCCCCCACCGAGGAGGAACTGGGAGCTCCCATTTACCCGGATGCCGAGTACGTTCCCGGGAGCGGAGTAACGGCGACCGGGGCCGGTGAAGGCCAGAAGATCAGCACGGCAGCGGCCGAGTTCCGCACCGAGGACGATTTCGATGAGGTGCTCGCCTGGTATGAAGGAAAGCTGGGAAAGGCGGATATAGAGACCAGCGAGCCGCGGGCGGCGATGTGGGGTAAGTATGAAGATACGGGAGGAGTCACGGTAAGGATAGAGGAGCAGGAAGGGGAGGTCGTCATATACATAGAGAAGTATACCAACGAATAGAAGCCCTCTTTCGGGTGGGGCCGGGAGCATTCCGGCCCTCTCGTATTTATAGAAGCAAAGGCGCGAAGCGGGCCTTCCGTTACGCTCGCCTTGTCGAGGAGCGATAATTTAGGGTTGTAAAAGACGGGTAGCTTAAAAAGGACTGCGGTCTTTTCCAAGAAAACGCGCTTCGAAGGCCGATGGGCACGGGATTGCCTGCGGGGTGGCGAGCAGGACCGACTTGGAGGGTGACGGCGGCGGGCGGCGCGGGAAAAGCGAGCGCGCAGGCGCGCCCGGAGAGACGGCGAGTTATGGTCCTTAACGTAAACGTATAGGGCAAAAGGGAGAAGACTTGAGAGCATCACGAGCTTGCATCGAGAAAAGGATGACGGCCGAATCGATCGCGGTGACCGCGGCCATGTCGGTGACATTGCTGCTTTTCGCCATTATCGCAGGAGGGTGTGGAAGGGGCCGGGAAGCGCCCGATTCCTCGGGAGTCACGGATGCGGGGACCGCGCTCTCCGAGTATCAGGAGCCATCCGCATCAGGGAGAGGTGACGTCCCCGAAAGCCCTGCCGAGGAAGAAGGACCGGTGACCTATAAAACGGGACAGGGAGAGGTCACCTACGACGTGAGCAAGGAGCCCGTCCCCGAGGAAAAATTGGGAGTTCCCGTTTACCCGGCTGCTTCCTACGTTCCCGGGAGCGGGGGAACCGTAAGCGAATCATCCCCCGAGGGAGAGTGCACGGTCGTCGGAGGCCAGTATCAAACGAGGGACGGGTTCGATAGGGTGTTCCAGTGGTATAGGGAAAGGTTGGGAGAGCCCACCTACGCGGACCTCGACGGCGGCGTGGCGACTTGGAACAGGATGGAGGAGGGACGGGTGATAACCGTGGGGGTGAGGAGGGAGACCGATCACACCTCCATCATGATCTATTCCTTACAGGGCGACCCGGGGATCATGAACCCCTGAAAATAGGGCCTTCATGACATCTACGCTCTTCGTCCCGGAACGGAAGCCGGACGTTAAACAAAGGCTCCTTAAACGTTTGATCCCCTCAGGCTGGAACCATCTCCATCGGCCAAGAGGCAACGCAGCGCGCCAGCATTGACTGGTTGGTAACCTGCATTTATAGTAATGACGTGTCAGTTCAATTATTTACGCGGGGCGGATGGTTAGTGAAGCCTCGTCTGAAGGCAATTCCCCGTTCCTGTTTATAAAGCTTCAAGCCCAAATGGGGGCCTCGGAGATGCAGCAAGCCCGTATCGAAATTGTCAGTGGGGAAAAGGACGCACGAAGTTGGGGGTGGAAGGTCTTTGCTTATACTGAACATAGAACGTTTATAATGTATTATTAGTATTATTACAATGGATGCGGAAGAAGTAAGGTCGTCTTCTAATAAGGGGGGTTGCTCCGATGGAATACCCGTGGTTCAAGGAGTATGACTTGTGCCGAATACCCAGGACCCTGGAACCCTACCCTTCGATTCCCACCCACGGCCTTCTGGACCAGGCGGCCGGGAAGTTTCCCCGTATGGGATGCGTTCAGCTGGGCCTGGAGATGACTTATCCCGAGATCAAGGAACACGCCGAGCGTCTGGCGAACGCCCTCGCTTCTTTGGGGGTTAAGAAAGGCGACCGCGTGGTGACCCTTCTTCCGTCCTCCATTCAGTTCGTGGTGGCCGATTCCGGGATATCCAAGGCCGGTGCGGTTCATGTGCCCTGCAGCTTCTTGGAAGCCAAGGACGCGCTGGCTCACAAGTTCACGGAGAGTTCTCCCAAGGCCCTGATCTGCCTGGAAGATCACCTGGCCACGGCCGAGTACCTGAAGGAATACATGGTTACCCCCCATATAATCCTCACCAAGCTGAGCGACTATTCGGGGTGGTCCAGTCGACACACCGAACTCCCCGACGTGCTGTGGATGACGGACCTCATTGAACAGGCCAGGCCCGAGCCTCCCGGAGTGGCCATCGATCCCGCCCGGGATCTGGAGACCCTTCTTTTCACCGGAGGGACCACGGGAATGCCCAAAGGGTGCATGCTCACCCACCGCAACTTGGTGGCCAACGTTCTGCAGAACATCGCCGTCTTTGGTCCCGTAACCAAGGTGTTGAAGGGAAACATAAACGTGATCATGGGGCTTCCCTTCTTCCATAGTTACGGCCACTGCATCATGCACACCATGATCGGAGGTATGGCCGCCACCATGCTCATCGTCCCCGATCCTCGGGACGTGAAAGCCATGCTGGAGATCATGCGCAAGTACAACCCCGTCCTGCAGTTCGGGGTCCCCACCCAGTTCATGAAGATGCTGGAGGAGGACCTCCATGCCGCAAGGGTCATAGGCATCTCCGGATCCGCCGCCTTGCCTCCCACGGTACAGGAGAAGTTCGAGGAGTCCAGCGCCGGCGGGTACGTCTCGGAGGGTTACGGACTCTCCGAGCTGTCCCCGGTGACCCATTTCAACGTCTCCACCAACATGAGGGTCATGGGCGGAAGGCGGGGGGTGAAGATCTTCAACGCACTTCTCTTCAACCCTTTGAGCATCGCCCTCACCCGTGCTCAGGCCAGATTGCTGGGACCGAAGCGTTTCGGCCGAATGTTCACGGGGATAATCGGCGCCCTAGCCAGGCGCTCCCGGAAGTCCGGAGAGGCTCGGCAGGTGGAGAGGCGGGCCACCATCGGGATACCCCTGCCGGATACCGAGGTGCGGGTGATAGACGTGGACACCGGGCGCACCCTTTCCTTCGAGGAACTTTATCGGGACGGAAAGGTGGGCGAGATGCTCCTCAAGGGGCCGCAGCGCATGCTGGGATACTGGCCGGAGGAAAGAAAGGGCCTGGATGAGGAGGGTTTCGTCCACACCGGGGACGTGGTCAAAATGGACGAGAACGGATACTTCTCCATCGTGGACCGTACCAAGGACATGGTCATCGTCTCCGGGTACAAGGTTTATACCAGGGAGGTGGACGACATCCTCTACGATCACCCGGCCACGAAGTTCGCGGCCACCATAGGGGTACCTGACCCCGAGAGGCCGGGAAGCGAGAGGATCTGGGTCTTCGTCCAGCTAAAGGAGGAATACCAGGGGAAGGTCACCGAGGAGGATTACATGAACTACCTCCGGGAGAAGGTGGCCAAGTACGCCGTTCCCCGGGAGGTGGTTTTCCTGGATGAGATGCCCCTCACCGAGGTCTTTAAGGTGAACAAGAAGGCCCTCCGGGAGATGCAGTTGAAGAAGCTGCAACTCGACCAGGCCGTGGAGGGCTGAGGCCGTTTCTCAAGGAGGAATACCAGGGGAAGGTCACCGAGGAGGATTACATGAACTACCTCCGGGAGAAGGTGGCCAAGTATGCCGTTCCCCGGGAGGTGGTTTTCCTGGACGAGATGCCCCTCACCGAGGTCTTCAAGGTGAACAAGAAGGCCCTCCGGGAGATGCAGTTGAAAAAGTTGCAACTCGACCAGGCCGTGGAGGGCTGAAACCGTTTATATCCCGCCAGGCGCGAATGGAGGGGAGCCAGCCCGAACGGGATAATGTTTGACCGGGTCGGATAGGCTCGGACAGGGCTTGTGGGACTCGTCCAGGGCCGGTGGGAAACGGGGATCAGGAAGAGAGAAAGCCGCTCTCGAAGAGGCATTCGCGAACCGCCTCCAAAGCCGGGCAGGAAGGGATTTCCAGGAAGTTTCCCGCGGCGACGTCGAACTCCCTGACCATGTCGTCCTCCGGCAAGACACCCAGGAAGGGAAGGGAGGTGTTTTCAGCCAACCTACGGGCCTCTATTGTGTCCCTAACCCGATTGACCACGAGGCCCAGCTTCCGATACTCCACGGCTTCCTCGGCTACCTCCCGGATGGACTCCGCCACACGCAACCCCTTGACCGTCACGTCGCTCACCAATAGAAGGTGAGAGACGGAGCGCATCACCCGGCGGTTCACCTGCTCCACACCGGCCTCGGCATCGATGAGGGTAAGGTCGAAGTGGGAGGAGAGGGACTCGATGGCTTCCCGCAACAGGGTGTTGAGCTGGCAATAGCAACCCTCCTCCTCCGGGCGGCCCACGGAGAGGAAAGCCAGGTTGTCCCGCTCCACGAGGATCTCCATCATCTTATAATCCACGGAGGCTGCCAGGTCTAACTGGTCGGTGGCGTGCTCGCGCACCGCGGAGAGTATCTCCTTGCGCACGTCGTTGACCGTCTTGGGGGGAAAGATGCGCAGGGCCATGCCTAGTCCCACCGCCGGGTCGGCGTCCACCACCAGAACGCGCCGCCCCCCGTCCTCTCGGAGAATCCGCGTTAGGAGAGCGGCCAAGGTGGTCTTCCCCACCCCGCCCTTCCCGCAGACGGCGATCACCTTGCTCCGGGTCATCCGGGGTCGGCCTCCTTGCCGCCCCGTTCCGCCTGCAGGCGGTCGCGGATGCGCCGCAGCTCCACCACGCTGTCGCAGACCTCCACGTACTCGCAGGTGTCGCAGTCGAAGTTCATCTCCTCATACATCTTGATGAGCGCCTCCACGATCTCCTGCACCAGGTCGGCGGCCGGGGATAGCTCCTCGATCTCCTCCCGGGAGGAGGTCACCAGGAGGACCTCGGCGGCTTCCACGTAATCCAGCTTCTTGACCGCTTGGATGAGGGCGCTTCCCAGGATCTGGGCGTTAAAACCCCGCTGCATGGCCTCTCGGCTCACCCGGCACCAAACGCTCTGCCTGCCCGGGAAGACGCGAGTCATAAAGCCGCGCAGGCCCAGGTCGTAGGTGGCTTCGCGCAGGTCACGGTAGCAGTCGTATTCGTCGCTGAAGTGTCCCCCCACCATGATCACCTGGGCCAGAGGAGCTTTTCCGCCCGCCATCTCCGGGAAATCCGGCCCCACCAGGGTGATCCGCCCGTCGACCACCGTCCCCGAGTCGTCCCAGAGAAGGAGGGAACGGGAGGCGGTATCCGGGCTTCCCAGCTCCAGGCCGGTGTCCTCGCTGAGGATTACCTGAGGGGAGGAGGTTCGAGGGAGAACGGGGATGAAGGAGAATTCCCTCGCTTCTCCCGAGGAGCGCTTCCGCTCCAGGTAGTTCCGGATGTCCTTTAGGGGTTCCTCGAAGAGTCCCAACTCAGCTCGTTTCCACTAAAAGGGCGGCACCCACCGCCGCGGCCAGCATGGGATCCAGGGGAAAGGGTTGGAATTCTCCCTCCATGCGTTCCCGTATCAGGTCCACCACGGTGCGCACCCGGGCCACGCCGCCGGTAAAGGTGTAGCGGTTGCCCCCCCCGAAGCGGCGGGCCTGGGAGGTCACTATGCGGGCCACGGCGTCGCATAGACCGGCCACGATGTCCTGGGGAGGCTCTCCGTTGTTGACGTGGGTTATAACCTCGCTCTCCACGAACACCCCGCACTGGGAACTGATTGGGACGCGCTTAGCGGCCCGAGAGGCCTCCTCGTCTATGCGCTCCACGGGGATGTCCAGGGCTCCCGCCATGACCTCCAAGAAGCGGCCGGATCCGGAAGCGCATTTGTCGTTGCGCATGAAGTCGATAACCTCCCCCTCGGGGTTGAGGAGGATGGAGGTGATGCTCTGGCCTCCGATGTCCACCACCAGGTCCACCTCGGGGAGGAAGCAGCGGGCCGCCCACCCGATGCAGGCCACCTCGTCCTCCAGAAGATCGGCATCTTTGAGGAACTCTGCGCCGCTTCCCGTGGCCACCATGCCGTCCAGGTTATGAGGGCTCACGCCCGCCTCGCGGCAAACCTCCTCGATGAGGCCGTCTACCTCCCCGGCTATGTTGCCGGTGGTTTCCATTATCTTCCAAGCAAGAATGGTCTCTCCATCCATGATCACCGCTTTGGAGAAGAGGCTACCGATGTCGCAACCCAGAGCTTTCATAGCGACCCTCCCAATCGACGGGCGAGGATGGCGGCGCCCAGCGCCCCGACGATCTGCGGATCCACCGGACAGGGTACCATCCTCACTCCCAGGATGCGTTCCAACTCCGCCTTCACCGCGGCGTTTTTGGCCACCCCTCCGGACATGGTCACCTCCGGCTCCACCCCCACTCGCCGGGCCAGGGCGGCCACCCGCTCGGCCATGGCCCGGTTAACGCTGGCGGCGATGTCCGCCTTGTCCACCCCCCGCTGCATGTAATGAAGGACCTCCGTCTCGCAGAAGATGCTGCAGCGGCTGGAGAGGTTCACGGGATGGTGGGATTTGAGGGAGAGGGTGCCCAGCTCGTCCAGGGTGATGCCCAGAGTGCGGCACATGACCTCCAGGAAGCGGCCCGTCCCCGCCGCGCACTTGTCGTTCATGACGAAGTCCTTGAGTTCCCCGGTGGGCTCCATGCGGATGACTTTGGCGTCCTGGCCCCCGATGTCGATGATGGTGCGGACGTTGGGTAGAAGCCAGAGCGCCCCCGTGCCATGGCAGGATATCTCGCTGACGTTGGACTGGGCCAAGCCTCTGGCCTGTACCTGCTCCCTGCCGTAACCCGTGCTCACGGTAAAGGTAAGGTCTTCTCGCCGCAACCCCAGTTCGTCGAGGAGCTCTCCCATGACCGTCTCCGCCGAGTCCACCGGGTTGGGCTTGACCCGGATGCTGCGGAAGCCGGCGATCTTGCCGTCCTCCATGATCACCGCCTGGGCGGTCAAGGAACCCACGTCGATGCCCCCGAAGCGCATCTCTCACCTCTCTTTGCCGACTCGCCGGTCCCTACCGGGAACCGTCTTTGGGACTTTATACTCAAATTTTAGCCTATCGGTCGGCCGATTTTCGGGAAGTCCGGCGAGCATCGGCGGAAAGAGGACGCGGAAGGGTGCACTCTTTTCCCGGACCCCCCTCCCCGCGCATGCATCCGGACTTTTAAAGGATATTTGTATATTATGACCGTGGTCATTTTTTGTCAATGACGCCCGCTTCGTGTCCTCCGCGAACCCCACGGGTTTCCACGAGTGAGAAAACGGCACCCGGATTCGCCGATTTAAGGCTACTCATGCGCTACTCCCGATTCTCCGCCGACGTCGCCGGACCACGTTCTCCACGAAGGACTCTATCTCTTCCTGGAGGACGCTGGTAGGGGTCATGCGCCGTATCCAGGAATCGCCCTGCAGACAGAGGACGGGGACCCCGGTGCGCTTCAGGATCTCCTGGCGCACCTGATTGATGATGCTCCAGGTCTGCTTGCAGGCGTGGTGCCCGGAATATATGGCGCAGTCGGCGCGCAGGTCGCGGATGAAGCCGCACATGTCCTCTATCCAGGCCAGGGACATGGAGGAAGCTCCCATCTGCCTGGTCATGGGGTATTCGAAGCAGGATTCCGCCAGCCCCTCGAGCATGCTCTCCCGGCTGGAGGTGTCCACGAAGCGTGGCTGGCACAGGGATAGGATGTCGTTAAGGTAGGTTATGCCCCGCTCCTCCATCCAGTTGAAGAAGCCTAAAAAGTCGAAGTAATACCCGATGTATAGCCACATGCACCGGGCCACCTCCTCGGGGGCCGGGTACTCCCCGGTCTCCAAGCGCCTTTTGGAGTGGTCCACCAGGGATTGCATCATCCGCGTCCCCTCCGGCCGCCCCCAGCGGGTGAAGCGAGCCCCATAGGTAAAGAGGGAGAAGATGTTGGGTACCGGACAGGGAGAGAACTTCCGCAGGTCATAGAGTTCGTAATAGAGTTCCGCGGCTCGGTTGGCCTCCTCGAGGACCTCCCTCATGCGCTCCTCTTTAAGCTCCTCGCCGATCATCTCCTCCAGGCGGCGGATGAACCCCAGAAAATAGCGGCGATGGAGCTCTTTACCTCGTGGACCGCTGTCGGTGGGCTTTTCCAGAATCACCTGAGGGATGCCCATGTGCAAGGAGACGAACTCGTGGATCTTGGAGTTGGCGTCGCAAGCCCCGGGGGCCGACTGGACGATGATGTCCGGCTCGAAGTCCCTTCCGGTGAGGACGGAGCCCAGCTCGATGGTGGACGAGGAGCAGAGGAAGTCGGGTATGCCCAGGCCCATGGCGTAGTCCCAATACCGCTCCCCCTGTCCCTCCAGCATGGATACACCCAGGGTGGTGAGCACCTCGCTGGTGAGGGGGACGGCGTTGCGGAAGAGGTAGATTATCTCCGGAGGAAAGTTGAAAGGTACCAGGACCACTTTACGACCCTCCTCGCGGGCCCGGCGGGCCTCGCGTATCCAGCCCCCGATCATGGCTATGAAGTCCAGGCTCACCTCCCGGAAGCGGGAGGAAAGCAAGGCACGCATGGACCGAGAGGTGTCCCGAGGCAGCAAGTGCAGAAGCCCCTCCACCTCCTGGTCGCTCATCCCGCGCGGGAGCTGCAAGGCTACCTCGATGAGTTCCTCTGCCCTACGGAAAAGGCCGTCCCCGGTATCCCTGCCGCGCTTGTTCATCTTTTTCCACCTCAAAGATTACCGAGTCCTGCGGAGGAGGCGTGTTTCCGAAAACCCCCTCGGCCGCCGATGCGTTCCAGGAAAGCCTGTATTCGAGTGCGTATCCGCCCCAGGTCGGCGGTGGAACCGTATTCCTTCTCCAGTACCAGCACGGGGATGCCGCGTTCTTCGAGGTCCAGGCGCAGGCGCACGTTCTCCACCCCGTGCAGGTCGCAGAACTTGTTGTACACCAGCACCGCACCGTCCACCCGGGCCCTCTCCGCCGCTTGGAGGATGAATTGCAGTCGGGAGGGATAGTCGTCGAACATGCGGGGGCAGAGCAGGTGCCTCAAATAGGCCTCGGCGAGGGCGTGGACGGGCTCCCCTTCCACCTCCGGGAGCTTCCAGAAGGCGCGGGTCCCATAGCACAAGGCGTCGGTGACCACCAGCCCTCCCAGGTCCTCGACTTCTCTAACCAGATCGGGTTCGTCGGTGGCGCTTCCGGCCAGGAGGAGACGCGCCCGGTATCCTCCGATCTCCCTTCCCTCGGCTTCCTGCAAGAGGTTTTCGAGCAGATCGTCGAACGCCGCGGGGGGAAGGGAGGATTCGAGGAGGAGCACGGCTAGGGCTTCTTGCCCGGTGAGGGCGGGATTCTCCCTCTCCCGCAGGGAGAAAAGCCGGCGCATGCGCTCTCGACGGGAATTGGCGGACTTTACGGCCTCGGAGAGGGCCGCATCACCGATCTCCACCTGGAAATGATTGGAAAGAGATTCCCGGAGCAGTTCCAATTCCTCGGCGAAGAACTCCAGGGATTCCTCGGTAACCAAATGGGGGACCTTTAAATAATGGAAGAACCCCGGGTTCACCGCCTCTTGCCAGTTCTCGAACATCCCCCGCAAGTGGTCGCAGCCGTTGGTCTCCACCAGGCCGTCGAGAAAATCATAGGCCCCCTCCAGGGCCAGCTGGAGGCAGGCCCGGCAGAAGCCGCAATTGAAGCGGGAGAGATGGGCGTCGGCACGGTCGCGTTCCGGCTTACCCAAGGCGCGCACTCGGTAGGGGAGTATCCCGGCGGCGTCGAACAACTCTCGCGGGGTGGCCACGCAGGTGAAACCGACCACGTGTCCGCCGCTTTCCTTCCACTCCCGAAGCCGGGACGGTATCAACTCCCGGGCCGTGCTCAGGACTTCGTCCATGGTCTCCTTCCCGTCATCCTCACCCGACTCTTCGCGGCTTATCCCTTGAGGACCATCTCCACCCTTTCGCACGGGCGGAAAAGATGGAAAAGTACCTTCCTCACGGCCGCAAGCGCCGGGACAGCCTCCCGTACGCGAACCATTCTAATGTTCACTCGCGGGGAGCAACAAGTGGGGATATCCCCATACCCAGCCGGGGGATTTCCCGCCTACTTTTACGAAAGCAGACGTACTCTTGTGGAGAAACGGGAAGCCTTTCTGTCGCTGGGGTAGGAAAGGATGGTTACTGCCCGAATATACCGCCCAGGATGCCTCCCGCCGGTCCGCTGTCCCCACTCTTCGGTCGCTGCAGGCTGGTTTTGGGCGCCTCCTCGCTGGGCTGAACGACCACATAACCGTTGCCCTGGAAAGCCAGCTGGAAAAGCTCCCCGTGGGTGGAGCCGAAGATCCCCTTGAGACTGGAGAGGTTGGCGTCCACGTGCACTGTGGGGTTGAGGGTCGGGGACCAGGCGATGGTGGCGTTGGGGTCGGTGAAGACGGGCTGATCAGGGGTAACCTTGAGGGTCATGGGCTCTCCCTTGGAGATGAGGGCCAGATAGCCCGTACCCTTAAGCTCCACCGTCCACAATCCCCCGGCCATCATACCCGCCGCACCCTTGATCATCTTTATGTCCCAGGAGATGCTGGGGGTGAAGGCCAGGAGGTTCAAGGCCTCTACGGTGACGGCCTCGTTGTTCAGATAGAGCAGAACGACGTCGTTGGCGGCGTCGGCTAGGAATAGGTCCCCGGTACCCTGGGCCAGCATGAGGGTGAACGATTCGCCGGAAACGGCCTTCTTTATCCATTTGTCCACTCCGCCGCTTCCCAGGCGTGTGAAGTTAATCTGACCTTGGTAAGCGATCATGGAGCCCGCTTTGGCCAGGACCTGTCCACCGCATGCCTGCATATTCACCCGGAGGAGTTTCTTGCTCTGTAGGCTGAAGGCGTTGGGGCTTTCCACCTCCATGGATTTTTGCATCAAGGCCGCCAGGGTGGTGGGAGCGAGCTCGTCGCCACCGGAACGCTGCGCAGCCCGATCAACCTGGGTCGAATTCGTGGCGTGGGGACCCTCGACGGGAGCATGTTCGGCACCCGCTGCCGGCGATGGGGCCAGCTTTTGGCCGCAGAACCGGCAGAAGGAAGCGGAGTCGTCGTTTTCCTGTCGGCATCCGGGACACAGCATCGCACGTCCTCCTTTTTCATCCGCGATCGGACATCGCCGCGGCCCTATAGTAAATAGATGTCAAGCGGCTGCTTGGTACACGATCTTCATCTACGGGTACGCGCCGGCCGAGAAACCGTCCTGACTTCGAGCCTCGTCCTCGACTGAGCATAACAAAAACACGCGTTTTGTTAAAAGACACTTTTTTAAACGACATGTGATAGATATGCGATATCGCTTTGCGAAAGGTCTCTTGCGGGAACGGTTCGGGACGTGGGCCCGGGAAGTTTGACGCCCCCATCCATCGTCGCGGAGCGGGCGTGCTAGAGCATCCGCCGTGTTTCGTGATCACCTGTGGAAGGGGTGAAGGACATGCGGGAAGGGACGGGGTGCCTGCTTGTCGGCATGGTGCCTATATCTCCAGGCTGCAGACCTCCAGTCTTTCGCCGAGTGAATCGACGAAGGTGAAGTCGATTTTTCCCCGGGGCCGAAAATCGAAACGTCGGGCCAACACCAGATGGTAAGGGCTGGTAAGCACCTGGGCGTTTACGCTCCCCGGCTCCGGTTCCAGGATTTCCACCTCCACCCGCACCTCGGTACCCGTCTGGACCGCCCCCACGATGGAGATGGCGTAACCGGATGTAGGCTTGGTCCCTTGCAGCGCCGCCAAGATGATGTGCTGGTCGAAGTCCACTTTCCCCTGGGGTAGCTCCAGACCGGTCAAGAACAGTAGGCGCTGAAGTCCTTGGTCGTCTCCGATCACCAGGCAGGAAGGCTTCGTTCCCTCACCGGCGGGAGAGGCCTGCTCGTAGCGTCCGTATTCGCAGATGGCACCCTGCAACAGGGTCTGCAAGGGGATGGACCTCCCCGCCTGTCCCTCTCCTTCGGGCGCCCGGCCGACTTCGTTTGCTTCTTTTCCTTCATTCCCACATCCGGAGAGTAGATACGGCGTGGCGAGAAGCAAAGCCAGGAAGATGAAGATGCGGACCACCTTTTCGATCCCCATGAACCTCATGTCCTCGCCTCCCCTCCTCGGGCGAGAAGCGTTTATCCTGCACCAACACTCCTCCCCGGAAAAAAGCGACCAAGAGCCAACGGACGGTCTCGCCGCACATGTCTCGTCCGTCGGGACGCATCTTTTATTCCGTGGTTTATTATACCTATTTACAATTCCCTCGTTTTCTGCGCATTCTCTCGGCGTTGCCGGGGGGTTGACGAGGGTCGTCGCGGTTCTCCCTGCTGGGCTGGCCTTCGTACGGACGCGACGCTTGTTGACGAGGGTAATTCTCGCCGCTAACTCTCGTCGAACCGGAGGATCCGGTGGAGAAGAAAGTTTCAACGTTCGTATAAAACGGGTGGGTTTAAGGAAAGATCTCCATAAAATGGGAGAGAAATTCTCCGTTATCCCGATGGGAAACCAAACCAAAAAAGGAAAGGAGGTTTCTCTCCATGCACATGGTAGCGGAAATGGTGGGAAAGGTGCTCGTCCCGGAGATTGATTTTCCCACGGATTGGTAAGCGAAAGAAAATCCGTTATATAATTAAAAAGCCGTTCGTCGAAGGATCAAGGGTTAAGGGCGCCGGCCGGCTTTCCGGCCGGTGCCACGCAGGCCACTGTAAGGGCAGGGAAAAGCGGGGGGATTCCCCCGGAGGAAGGAAAGGAGAGGGTTTATGTCGGAGATAAGGTTTGACGGACGCGTCGCAGTAGTGACCGGGGCCGGCGGCGGCCTGGGTAGGGAATACGCCCTGCTCCTTGCCAGCCGCGGATGTAAGGTCGTGGTGAACGACCTGGGCGGCGCCATAGACGGCACGGGTTCGGGGACCACCGCAGCCGAAAAGGTGGTCCAGGAGATCAAGGACGCCGGCGGTGAGGCGGTACCCAACTTCGACAGCGTGGCCGATTGGGAGGGCGCCCAGAACATCATCAAGACCGCCATCGACAACTACGGAAAGATCGACATCCTCATCAACAACGCCGGCATACTGCGCGACAAGAGCTTCCTCAAGATGGAGCTGGAGGACTACGACAAGGTGATCGCCGTTCACCTGAACGGGACCTTTTACTGCTCCAAGGCGGCCTGGCCCTACATGCGCGAGAACAATTACGGGCGGATCATCTCAGCCGCCTCCGCCGCGGGTGTTTACGGTAACTTCGGGCAGGCCAACTACGGGGCGGCCAAGATGGGTATCATAGGGCTCATGCACGTGCTCAAGCAGGAGGGCGCCAAGTACAACATCCTGTGCAACGTAATCGTGCCCATAGCCGGAACCCGTATGACGGCTACCGTTCTTCCCCCCAACCTGGTGGAGATCCTCAAGCCTGAGTACGTGGCTCCCATGGTGGTCTGGGCCTGCTCCGATCGGTGCAACTTCTCGGGCTACACCTTCGTCGCCGGTGCCGGGTACTTCAGCCGCACGGCCTTCATGGAGGGACCGGGCGTGTTCTTCGATCCCTCGCAGGGAATAACCCTGGAGATGATCGACGAGAACATCGAAAAAATCGTCTCCCTGGAGGGTGCCCGGACGTTCGAGAACGCCACCGAGCAGACCGGCTACGCCCTGTCCAAGCTCAACCTGGGTTGATACGGGCCAGGGCAAGGATAACAGGAAGGGGTTGATAAGATGCCTATCGATCTTTCCGTGGTGGGGAAAGAGCTCCCCGCTCTGGACTACGAGTATACGATCAGGGACGTGATACTTTATGCCCTGGGTGTGGGAGCCGGGTACGAGGACGAAGACCTGAAGTTCGTCTACGAGAACGGACTTCAGGTGCTACCGACGTTCGGCGTCATCCCTCCTTTCCCGGCCCTCATGGGTCTGGTGAACGTGGAGGGGGTGAACATCAACCTGGTGATGCTGGTCCACGGGGAACAGTACCTGGAAGTGCGCAAACACCCCATTCCCACGCAGGGGAAACTCACATCCAAGCCCAGGATCGCCGCCGTGTGGGACAAGACCAAGGGTGCGGTCATCGACCTCGACGTGGAGACGGTGGACGAATCGGGCGAAGTGGTCTTCTTCAACACCTTCTCCAGCTTCATAAGAGGCGAGGGCGGCTTCGGTGGAGAGCGCGGGCCTGAGCCGGGGAACGAGCCTCCGGATCGCGATCCGGACAAGGTGGTGGAGATGAAGACCCTCCCCACGCAAGCCATGATCTACCGCCTTTCCGGGGATTACAACCCCCTGCACATCGACCCCAACTTCGCCAAGATGGCCGGTTTCGACCGCCCCATCCTGCATGGGCTCTGCACCTTCGGTCATGCGGGGCGGGCGGTGCTCAAGGAATATTGCGGCAACGACCCGGCAAAATTCAAGGCCATCAAGGTGCGCTTCAGCCGACCCGTTTGGCCGGGGGACACCATCGTGACCCAGATGTGGAAGGAGTCGGAGGAGAAGATAATCTTCAGGTGCACCACCAAGGAGCGCCCCGACGAATATTGCATCACCAACGCCGCGGTGTGGCTGAACGCATAGCGCGAACTTGAAAAAGGGCGGGTTTATCCCGCCCTTTTTCTTTCTCCCTCGCCACGCGTGGCATCCTATGAGCGTCTAATTGTCGCCGCCCGACACTGCCGCCGGTACGGTGGACCGGCTTGTGACCCTTAGGACTGGGGGATGAAGTCCTCGTCTCGCACCAACTCCAAGGAGATGGCTTCCTCTGGGCAGGTGATCGTGCACAGCCCGCAACCCATGCATTTTTCCGGGTCCACCGAGCTCACCTCGGAGCCCTCCTCTCCGACCAGGGATAGGGCCCCGAAGAAACAGCGTTCCAGGCAAGTGCCGCAGCCCACGCATTTTTCGGCGTCCACTTTTGCCTGGAAACGGCTGGGATCGCAGAGATTTATCCCCTTGGATATGAGGGTGAAGGACATGCAGCAGTCGTCGCAGCAGTTGCAGATGAAGTGGCTATCCGTAGCGCGGTTCATGGTCACGTGGACCAGCCCGGCTTCCTCGCACTCCCGGATTATGCGCAGGGCTTCCTCCGTGCTCACCTCGCGGCCGCTGCCCCTCTCGATGGTATAATCCGCCGCCTTTCCCACTTGGAGGCATACTTCCACCGGTTTATCGCAGTTTCCCTCGATGAGGCGGCAGGTGCATTTGGTGACCGCCACCCTTCCGGAATCCCTTATGATGCGCTCCACGTCGTCATAAGCCAGGATGCGGGACCTCGCCTCCACCGGCTGCTGCACGGAGACGATGCGCGAGAACGGCTTGGGGAGCAACTTGGCTACCATACCGGCAAACTCCGGCCATTCCTCGGCCATGAAGCGTTTCCACAAGCGGTGATATTCCGGGGGTGCCTCCGGCCATAGTATGGAGGCGTCGTGGAATTGCACCAAGTCCCGGCACATGCGATACACCGTACCCTCGGGCTTTTCCGACTTGAAGATGAGGCCCTTGCGAAAGAGGGTTTTCAATCTCTCCGCCACTTCCGCCTCGGGAAGGCCCAGCTTCTCCGCAAGCTCCGGTAATGTCCCGGGAGTGGCCAGCAAGAGGCGGGCCTCTTCCTCGTCGGCGATCATGCGGAAAAGCTCGGGGATGAGCTTGCTCTGGGGCATGAGTACCCGGGTGGCCAGTTGCTGGTATAGGTCCTCGTCGTTCATATGCCTTCCCCTTTCTCCATCCTTAACCCGAAAGAAACTACGCGTTTATTATACTTCGGAAAGGACTTCATCGCGGTCAAAGCATAGTCGGGGGAATAGGGAACGACGCGCTAGGTCACGCTCAGTGCCCCTCCCGGTGACCGTCTTCACCGGTCGGAGCCGAGACCGGAGAGCCCTCTTCCTTGTCCTCACCGGCGGCGTGATCCTCTTCTTCCCGGGGCTCGCCCCCCTCTTCCTCGCCGCCGCCCGATTCCCATTCCTCCAAGCCGGGGTTGAGGGCCGAGGCCGCTTCCCGATGTCCCGCGGCCGTCCTAGAAAGAAGCTCGAGAAGGCTCGCGTGGGCCTCCTCGATGCCCGCCGGAACCCGTACTTGGCTCAGATCCCGGGCTCCTTCTTCCAGGATCGCGGCCATCTCCGTCAGAATCTCCGCCAGCTCTTGCTCTCGCCCTTCCTCCCCTTCATGTCGCAACTCGGCCAGCTCCTCCCCCAACCCTCCGATCCTCGAGGCCAGCTCCTCGTTGATCTCGCGCATCTCCTTGAAGTAGGCTTCGCGGTCCGCGCTGCCGCATCCCGCCAACGGGAGGAGGACCGCGAGGGCGAGGACCAGTACCGCTCCCAAAAAGGTTTTCCCGCTCATTCGGTGTTCCTCCGTGATCTACCCCGCGAACTTAAAATAGGGCCGTTAAGCCGGAAACCGGATGGTCGCCGTCGCTCGTTCCGATCGCCACCGTCCGCGGGCATTAGTATACATGAGGAGCGCCGGGGAGAGGGCCGAGACCGCCTCATGACCACGCCTCTTGCCGCAGCGGGCCTCCGCAGGGGATAAAGGTTTGCCGTGTACCCGCCTCCTTCCGTTTCCATGATCTACCCCGCCTACGTGAAATGAGGTCCTCTCGCGGGACATCGGATGATCGC
>MU158523.1:0-36047 GCA_015711855.1 Candidatus Solincola quzhuomuensis
TCATGTCAACAATTCTGCTGAAATTTCGCTGAGGTGGCTTCCCCTCCAGTTCCCGTTCATGTAATTGATGGTCCCGTAGAAGATGCGGTTGGCCGATGCGGCGTTGGGGAATATCCCCATGGGATTGGTCCTTTGCCTCACCTCCCGGAATGCTCTCTCCAAGACGTTGGTGGTTCGTATCTTCTCCCACATCTCCTCGGGGATGTCGTAGTAGTGCAGGCAGTTATAGAGGCCCTTCTCCAGGCATCTTACCGCACGCTCTACCTCTATGATCCACTTGGATCTCCAGGCCTTGAAGCGCCTGAGAGCCTCTTTCCTGTTGGGAGCGGCAAAGATCTGCTTGGCCCCGCCTGTGGCCGGCTTCTGATTGTGCTTGCGAAGCTTTATGGCCACGTTGCGCATCTTGTGCGCGATACAGCGCTGCACCTTATGAAATGGGTAGATCTCCGCTATGGCTTTGAGGAGCGCCGGATGGCCATCGGATATGATGAGCTTTATCCTCTTCCCGGAAAGGCCCCTTGCCTTGAGGTCGGCCAAAAACCCCTTTTGAGGAGGCAAGGTCCTCGGAGTCGGCCATGCGGAAGGAGAGGATTTCCTTGCTACTGTCTGAGTGGATGCCGAAGGCGCAGAGCATCACCTTCCTCTCGACCCCTATCTCCCTCACCTTCTCGCCTATGCCGTCCAGAAACGGGAACTCCACGTCGTCGGAGAGCTCCCGCTCCTGGTAATACCGGAGTTCCTCCTCCAGAAAGGCCGTTGTCTTGGATACCGTCTGTGCCGATACCGGGATGCCGAAGATGTCTTTTTCCTCGATCTCCGCCCAGGCCTGCTCCGTGAGGTTCTCGATGAGTTCGAGGGCTGCCTCTTCGGTCTCGATCTGGTACTCTTGCATGGGGTGCTCCTTTCGCTAAAGTTGCTTTCTTTTCTGAAAGGAAAGCACCCCATCTGAATTTCAGCAAGATAGTTTACGTGACCCTATGAGGAAGCGAAACAATTCTAAGCATGTTACTGCGGAACTGTTGGCGGAATGCACCCATAGCGAGAAGATAGAGAGCCTGCTTGAAATGCTGAAAGCCATCAGCGACGCCAACCGGTTGCGCATTCTCTGTCTTCTCTCTTCCGGGGAGAAATGCGTATGTGATATCGAGGAAAGTCTTGGCATATCGCAGCCGCTCGTCTCGCATCACCTTTCCATATTGCCCGATGTGGGTATGGTGAAGGTCCGTAAAAGCGGCGTCTGGTGTTATTACTCCCTGGTTTTGGAATCGATAAAGAGACTGGACCATCTCCTTAAAGAGGTGCTGGAGGCCGATAAGATACCCTCGCCCTATCCCCGTAGAGAAGATTGCGACGAGGTCATAGGGCGGGTATGATAGGACTTCGTGTGGAAGAATAGATCAAGCGTCCTTGAAAAAAACGAGCCGTTTTCATTGTGGCGCGAGAGAGTGCGTCAAGGTCAGCCCGCATTACAAAGAAGAGGGAAACTCCGGGATGCAAAACGGGGGGTCAGCAGGTGTAGGCTGCGAATCAGGCTCGGGAACAGCGGTAGCATTGTTACCGTCTCTTTTTTAAAAGGCCCAGCGTTTTCCGGATGAGGTCGATGCAGGAAAGGCCGTGTCCCAAGGCAGCAAGGGCGACCCATAAAGAAAAAGGTGCGCGATCGGGATGAGTGTTCACAAGGAAAGAATCGGCATTTACGGGGATACGAAAAAGGGCCGGCTGCTAAGAAAAATGGCTCGGAAGATGGCCCTCACAATCCTGGCCGTCATGACCTGCGTTTTTCTGGTAACCCTAGCCGACTGCGGCTGCAAAAAGGAAAGCGAGAACAAGAAGGACGCTCCGGTAGAGGTGGAGGAACAAGACTTCCGTGATACCCGGGAAACCCAGGACAGCGGCGTTTCCGCGCCGGATAAGAGCCCCTCGGAAGTGAAGATCGAGAACGCCTTGAAGAGCGGAAAGCCCGTTTTCCTCAACTTCCACTCCAATCAGTGCATACCCTGCATTGAGATGGAGAAAGTGATCGAGGAGGTGGAGCCGGAGTTCGCCGACCGCGTGGCCTTCGTGGTGGTGGACGTCTACGATCGCGCGGAGTGGAACCTCTGCGATTACTTCCAGGTAAGGGTCATTCCCACCAGTTTCTTCATCGACACAAGCGGAAAGGTCATGGAGGCCTATGAAGGCCTCCTCGACACCCACCGTATGAGAGAACTGCTAAACGGGCTGGTGGCGGGAACCTTGGGGCAGAAAACGACACCGTAAAACACCTCAAGGGACGAGACGGAGATCATGGGCAAGGCTCACCGGTTTTTAAATGCGGCACTGTTCACGGGCCTCATTGCCTGCTTCGTCTGGATTATCATCATGCAGGGCCATGCCTTTGCTGCCCGACATTCGCCGCAGCACATCGGGACGCGGACGCTCTACGGGTATGAAGAGACATCCTCGGAACAGCCCATGGAGGTGGAGCTGATCTATTTCTACCCGCGCTTCCGCTGTTTATCTTGCGAACAGGTGGAATCCTTCGCTCGGGAGGCAGCGGCTTCCTATCGCGGCCATGGGAGGGAAGGCATACCCTTCTACCGGATGGCCATCGACGACCCGGCCAACCGCGAGGTAGTGGATAGGTACGGCGTCGTCGGATCCTCCCTCTACCTGGTGGTAAAGGCCGACAGCGGAGAGGAGGAGTTCCGGGAGCTCAAGCAGGTATGGTTCAAGTGGGACGACCGCGAGGGCTGCATCTCTTATATCCATAGCGAGGTGGACCGCGCACTGAGCCAGGGGGCTACGTCGTCGGGGGAAACAGGGATACCCCTGGCGGGCATACCCTTCCTGGCCGCCTTCGTGCTGGGGCTTCTCACCGCGGTGTCCCCCTGCCCCCTGGCCACCAACATCGCCGCCGTGGCCTACATCGCCAGGGAAATAGAAGACCGCAGGAAGGCGGTTCTCTCTGGCATGCTCTACACCGTGGGCAGGGGGGTCGCGTACGTGATCCTCGGCCTCCTCTTGGTGTATTTGGGAGTCAGCGTGGTGAGGGTCTCCGAGTTCCTGCGCAAAGCCGCCGTTTACTACTTGGGCCCGCTGCTCATCCTGGTGGCCCTGGTGATGTTGGACCTCGTCAATCTTTCTTTCCTGAAGGGCGGTTACGCGGCGCGCCTAGGGGAACGCGTCGCGAAAAAGGGTGTCTTGGGGGCCTTTCTGCTGGGGATGGTCTTCGCCCTCTCCTTTTGCCCTTACAGCGCAATACTTTTCTTCGGGATGCTCGTCCCGCTCGCGGTAGGGACGCCGGTGGGGGGCCTTTACATGCCGGCGATATACGCCGTGGGCACAGGCCTTCCGGTGCTCGCGGTAGCCCTCCTCATCGCCTTCGGCACGGGGGCTTGGGCAGCCCATGTGGACAAGATCCAGAAATGGGAGAAATATTTAAGGAAGGGGGCCGGTCTCGTCTTCCTCGGGCTGGGGATATATTATCTAGTGCTCTTGGTAAAGACTTTGTAAACCTTCAAGGGGCCGTATCTTCGATCTTCGGTTGGCCGAAAATCCTTATGCCGGCATCTGTCCAATACTCGAAATGACAACAAAGTCAGTGCTCGACCAAGGGATTAGGCTATGAAATGACAAATGCTCGAGAACTCTGAAGTTTACGAAAATCGAAGATACGACCCCTTACTGGCTTGACGATCACCTCTCCGCCCGTCGCCTTAGCCATCTCCGCACCTTCACCGCGTTCCCGCACCCGCCCACGAACATTACCCACGCCTCGACTACCACTGAAAGTCATACGCCGCTACCATGAACGGCAACCGAACCCGCTATCTTTAATACACCCTGTTTCTTTCTCCTCGATCCTTACAAGTCCCAAAACCATCATCGCCATGAACGGGAAGAAAACTCCGTTCCCGTTCTCCCGGGGGTTGACCGCGCATCAGGCGTTTAAACGGCGCCTCTCAAAGCGGGAGAGTTACTCCAGGTTTGGGGATTTCTCCGCAACGCAAAGAGAGGATCATGTACTCCCAGTGGGTCAATCCCTCGAGCTCCAATTCCTCCCCACCTACCTTTACTCGACCTTGATAATCGGAGAGGAGGCGGTAATACGCCGGGCCGGCCACGGCCTTCCCGAAGAGCTTGAGAGCCGGCGCCGGGAGCCTCTCCGCCAGGGTCATGACGGTCTCCATCTCCTCCCTCACCCGCAGGTGGAACTCCCCGGAGACGTCCCGCTCGGCGAAGGAGAAGGCCACCTCCGAAGGATAGACCTGGTAATCCCTGGAATCCCTCCGGTATTCCCGGACCGAGAAGACCACCTTGGAGGACTCCAGGACGATGCGGTCGTCTAAGGCCAAGAAGAGAACGGGTATCCTTATCCTCCCGCAGCGGCGCGAGGTGTTGACGTCGGCGAAGATCATGGTCAGGCGCTCGTGAAAGAGTCTCCCCCATATCCAGTGGGAGACGTAGAGGGGAAGAAATGCGTTCCCCCAGTTGTGGTCGTGATAGCCGAGGCCGCTCACCCCGCGGGAGACGCCGTCCACGGTGAGCGTCCCCTCCACCCTGGCGCGGGGCTGGGCCACCACCCAGCCGAAGACCCGCTTCTTTTCCGGCCTGCCGAACATGACCTCACCGGTACCCCTGGTCCACCCCGGGAGGAGGTTGGTGAATACGAGGTCGCAGGCCAGATCCCCGTGCCGAAAACGAACCCGATATTCTGGATAGTAACCCTTCACGGTGTTCTCCCCGACGGCCACGTCGCAGGTCTCTCGCGAGGCCCGCCACTCCGAGGCGGGGAAGGGCACTATGTTGTTCAGCTGCCGCCCGTCGGGGGTGTACACGTTGAAGAGCATGCAGCACTGTCGGGCCAGGGGGTTGAGCAGGTTGGGGTACTGGAGCTCCAGTACGCAACGGTGCCCGTCCTCGAACTGAGCGTCGAAGTACCACCATTCCCAGTAGAGCCGGCTCTCGTAAGGGTGCAGGGCGTCGTCCTCCGGACGCAGGCCCCGGTTGAGCTCCTCCAACCCGCGGCTTCCGTACATGCCCACCGGGGTCACCTGGAGGTGCCTGCTGCGGGTGGTAAAGGCGCGTACCGCGGCAGCCACGACCAGGTCCTCCAGGGCCATCCACACCCATTTCTTACCAGCCATTTCCGTTCCCTCCCCCGTGATCGCCGTCCACGGACTCGTGAACCCATGTCCCCGCCAACCACTGGAAGTCCCTCGTCCAATCCACGTTTAAGTATTCCCAACTCTATTCAATTTCAATAAAAAGCCAGCCCTCCGCCCCGCCGGATATGGGCACAATTTCCAGATCTAAACAATGACAAACCGCTTTCAATAGGGGGAAAGCCCTCCGCCCCACAGGATGCCAAAAGTCCCCAAGGCCAGGGTGAGCCTGGACATCCTGTCCCAAGGCCGAAGGGGAAGAAGGGCGAACGCCCAGAGCATATAGGGAGCCTGCAGGAAACTTGTGGTCAAAAGGAAAGCCAGCATGGCGACGAAAAAGGCGTCGGGGAGGTCCAGGTCCTTCTCCGCGCGCCGGGACTTCCTCCACAGGGTCCAGAGAAAGGCGGGCAAGAGCATCATCCTGGCGATCACCGCGCCCAGTGCCTCGGCCAAGTCCAGACCCAAGCGCAGCACGTACCGGAAGATGAACGCCAGCGCCTCGGACAAGATCCCCCCGGGGCTGACCAGGTTCTGCATGCCGTAGTTCCTCAGGATGTAACGAAAGGTGGATGACCCGTCCCACAGGGGCAGGAAGGAGAGGACGGCCACTCCGGCGAAGACCCCCATAAGAAGGGAGGCTTCCTTCCATCTCTTTCGGTCCTCCTTCCCCCGGTGGAGGAGATACAGGAAATAAACGGCGAGGATTATCCCCGCCGTGTACTTCGTCACCACGGCCAGACTGAAGGCCAGGTATGCGGCGTATCTTCTGCCCCGCAGGAGGAAAAGCAGGGCCGCCAGCACCAGGGTCATCATCATGACGTCGTTGCGGCCTCCTCCCACGACCACGATGAGCACCAGGGGGTTCCAGGCGTAGAGGGCCGTACCGAGGCGTCGCCTTGCCGGGGCGATCATTTCCAGCAGTTTCCAGATGAGCACCACGTTCGCCAGGTTGAAGAGGGCCATGCCGGCTTTGAAGGCCAGCACGTTCACGGTTATGTTCCTTCCGGCGGCAAAGGCGAGGAACGCGGAGAAATAATTGAAAAGAGGACCGTAGACGGAACCCGTGTTCTTCCAGTAATGGGCCACGAAAGGGAAAAGCGGGTCGCTTACCGTCTGAGGAGTCACCCGGAAGGGGTTGAGGTGGTAGGCGGAAATCACCCGGCCATAGAAGATGTAGGAAAAGAGGTCCTTGCTGAGGAGTGGGGGGGTGAGTAGGAGGATGAGGCTCACAAGGGCGGTGGTTGACAGGATGGTGCCCAGCCCGCCGTCCCGGCGCAAGAACACGGCCACCAACCAAGCGTAACCGGCCATGGCGAAGAGGGTTAGGAGGATGAAGGTCAGCTGCAGCTGCAGGCTGGTGGCTTGGTAGACGTGCGTTACCCGAAGCAAGCCGGAAAGAAGACGGTTGTTGGGAAGCGACAGATGCACGGGGGAGAGCTTGCCCACCGTCCCGTTGGGGGCGAAGGAGATCAGGGCCACCGCGAGGTAGATAAGGAGGTTGAAGGCCAGGACATAGGAGAACCCGGCTTTCAGGAGCGGCTCTCTCAGCCGATACACCAGATCGGCGGAAAAACCGGCACAAACTCCAGCACGGAAATCTGGCTGCGCGATATCGTTCATGCCCTTTATTTATATGTTGGTAAATATTTCTCCACGGTATTTCCGGCGTCCTCCGTTCGCCGCCGTGAGGAACCGACCACTTGCCCGCGGAAAAGTCCGACCTGACTCGGCCACACTCTATAATCCTCCGACGAACTTTTGTCCCGGCGCGGGCCTGTGATAACCTTAATCCATGATATCGCGCCGTAAGAATCGGTCGGAGGGGCTTTTCAATCATATGACCTACAGCAGGTGGTCAACTTTTGTATCCCGCGCGAGGACAAAGACCTTGGGTCATGCCCTGATCAGGTCAACGCCTTTTCTGCTGCTGGCGCTGGTTGTCGTCATTTTCTACCTGGCGGGAGCCTCCCGCTCGGAGGATCGCCCCCCAAGCGCCGCGGAACCCGAGGTAGAGGCCCTTGCCGGTGAAGGGAGCTCTTACTCCGTCCAGCCTCCCCCGGAGACCGACGTCTCCGGACTCGCGGGCGGTGAGCTTCCTGTCGTCTGGACCGCTGAGTTCAACAACGTGAACTTCATGACCCACACGGATGACGAACTGATCGTAACCTCCACAGAGGGCGCCGTCACGGCACTGGATCCGGAAACCGGGTCCATCCGCTGGAGCCGCTCCGTCGGTTCCTGGATAGCCTCCTGCCCGGTCTATGCGGATGGAAAGATCTTCTTCGGGTCGAGGGACCATTACCTGCATGCCTTGGACGTCTACACGGGCCTTCCCTTGTGGAAGGTGGAAACCTCCGGAGAGGTGACCGTTCCACCGGCGTACGATCGGGGAGTCCTCTACTTCACCTGCGACAACGACCGGCCCTTCGACTTGAAAAGCATGGTCTACGCCCTGCGTGCCTCGGACGGCCTTCTCCTTTGGTCCCGCCAATACGATGGATGGATCACCTCCCTGTCCTCCACCGGAAACGGAGGGCTGGTCATCAGCCGCCATTCCATGGAGGTCGCCAACCTTTACCAGCGAGACGGTAGGGAGCGCTGGACGGTACGCACGGAAAACCAGGTACTGAGTCCGGCGTTGGAGGTGGGAGGGGTTATCCTTCTCTCCACCATCGGGGGAGAAGTGTACGCCCTCCGGGAAGAGGAGGGGAGCCTTCTCTGGAAAAGCGACCTCAACGACTACGCCTGGAGCCCCCTAACAAAGGGCAGTGGGGGCATCGTCATCGGCTCGTCGGGAATGGCCTTTTACGAGCTCGACCCGGCCACGGGGAAAGAGATATGGGCCCTCAACCTGGACGACGAACTCGACTTTCCGTTCCAGCTCGAGGAGGGAAAGGTCTACGCCTTCTCCTCGCAGGGGAGGATATACGCCATCTCCGAGGAAGACGGGACCCTCCACGGCCTCTACCGCGTGGAGGGAGACCTCACCTCAACACCGGTCGTCTGGCGGGGAAGGATCTTCTGCAGCGGCAGCGACGGCCTGATCCACGCCTTTCAACTGCCCGCGATCGATGGTCCCTGAGAGGCCGGCCACGCAGGCGGGGAAACGTGGGAATGCCCAGTTTTTTTCCGGCGTCCACTGCAAGACTCTTACGTTCTTGCCGGGAGCGCCACCGGTGATACGTCGTTTCTTACGGCACGCGCCAAGTTCTCTTTTGAGAGCCCGTAAGAATTAGGGGGTGATATCGGATGGCGGGTAAGAGGTCGAGAGGGCGTGGGTTAAGGAAAACCGTCCTGCGCGCCGCGGGGGTGTACGCGTTCGCCGAGGCCGTAAGGCGCCTGGACCACCGGAGGGCGGAGGCGAAGGAGCGCCGGCCGCTCTCCCTACCAGAAGCGGAGGTGAGTGAAGGCATCAGGTCCCTGGATGGGACCCCCATCTACGCCGAATGCCGCGGCGAGGGAGCCACCGTATTCCTGGTGCACGGTCTGGCGTGCAACAACACCATCTGGCGGTACCAGAAGGCCTACTTGGCCGAGAGGTACAAGGTGGTCACTCCGGACCTGCGCGGGCACGGTGGTTCCGGCACTCCCGAGAGC
Source organism: Candidatus Solincola quzhuomuensis (assembly GCA_015711855.1). Taxonomy (GTDB): domain Bacteria; phylum Actinomycetota; class Geothermincolia; order Geothermincolales; family RBG-13-55-18; genus Solincola_A; species Solincola_A quzhuomuensis. Next base: position 8,745 of record MU158523.1, read on the forward strand.
AAGGACCAGAGCACGGAACGTCTGGCCGAGGACCTGGATGCGGTGGTGGAGGCCTTCGACCCGGAGTCCTTCGTGATCTGTGGGCACAGCATGGGCGGATTCACTACCCTGAAGTGGCACGAGCGCTTCGGCGAGCGATATCGCGGCCGCCTGAGGGGACTGGTCCTCGTGGACTCCTCCGGACTGGACGTGGTGGAAGGGATAGTCCTGGGTGGACTGGTCAAGCGCTTGTACCCCTTCCCCTTGGGAGCCCTCCTCGACCTCTCGGCGAGAGAATTCCCACTGGCGGAGAAAGGCTGGAGGGCTTTGGGAAGGTCCGCTCTCGGTTACCTTTTCGCGCGCTACACCTGCTTCGGGGTGAAGCCGCCGGCGAAGGAGGTCGAGTTCCAGCGAGAACTGATATTCGGCACGCGCCTCCCCAACTTCATCCGGGCCATGAAGGCCTGTCTGGACTACCACGTGGAACCGGAGAGCCTGTCCCGGATAGAGGTCCCGACGCTCATCATGGTGGGAAGCGACGACCGGCTCACGGCGCGCAGGTCCAGCGAGCGCACCTGCATGATGATCCCCAGGGCCAGGCTGAAGGTCTACGAGAGGCGCGGCCACGACACCATGCTGGAGTGTCCGGAGGAGGTCAACCGGGACCTGGAAGCCTTCCTGAAGGAGTGTCTCGCCTGACCGCGAAAGATCTTGGTGATAAGAGCGGCGCGGGCGAGAACAGCCGCATGGGCGGGAAGCCATGTATCGCTCCGGGAAAGCTCAAAAGAACCCGGTGAGGGTAACTCTATCCCATGAAAAGAGTCGGTGACGAAATCTTAAACCCAGGGAGGGAAGGGAGGAAGCCATGTATCCGGAACTGACCGAGGCCTCGCAGAGGGCCCTGGAGGGGCTACGGGACTTTCACGCCATCAAATGGTACATCGTGCCCTTTCTGGCACTGGTGGCCTACATCTACGCCCGGGAGATATTGCGCTCGCGGGAAACGGGGAACTGGGACCCCCTCCTGGCCGCGCTGGTAGTTTTCGGATGTGACTTCTTCAACGAGACCTGGAACGGGTGGGTGTTCCACCTCACCAAGAGATCGGCCGTGTGGACCACGCCCGGGGACACCGCCTTCCGCGTGACCATAGGGTGGAACATCGAGATAATCTTCACCTTCCTTCTATTGGGCCTGGTCTACTACCATTCGCTGCTCCCGGACAAGGAACGGAAAATTCTGGGAATACCCAACCGATGGTTCCTGGCCGTGTTCTTCGCCGCCTTCTGCGTTTTCGTGGAGGTGATGCTCAACCTGGCGGATCAGCTGGTCTGGGAGTATGCTTGGTGGAACCGCACCTTCGCCGGCATCTGGCTCATCTTCTTCGTGGGGTACCTCTACTGGTTTGCGGCCGTCAACTTCATGCTGAACATGAAGTCCATGAAGGGGAAACTTCTCTTCCTGGGAGGAATATACGCGGTCCCGGTGGTCATGAACGTCGTCGCCCTGGCCGCCGGTTTCCGCTATTGACGGGACATACGGGAGGAGGCCACCAGGTCCAGGAAAGCCTCCAGGCGGGTCTCCAGCCCTGCCGCTGAGGTATGTTCGTCGAAGCACAGGTCAAGGTAGGGGAGACGCCCTCCCACGAGGATCCCGGGGATCACCGTCCGACAGATGTTCTCCGGCATACAGGTAAGGGGAAAGGCGTGTATCACTCCGTGGAATCCGTCCCGGCGAGCGGTCAGAATGCCGCTCAGGGTCATGTGTTCCTCGCCGCCCAGGACGTAGGGGAGGTAGGGACGTATACGCCGCCGGGCCAAGTAACCGGACAGCTGTATGCGCGGGTCCAGCCACAGGGGCCCCAGAAGCCATCGATACGTGGAGAGAACGGGGTGCACCTCGACCCGGTAGACGCTACCCAGTTTCCTCACCAGGTCATGGTTGAGCGAGGGCTCCAAAAGTACGTAGAGCTCCCCCACCAGCCTGATCCGCAGCGGGTTAGCCTTCCCGTCCAGGGGTAGCCCTCGCGCCTCCTCCCGGAAAAACCGGCGGACCTCACGCACCCGGGCCACGGTGCTCGCCTCATCCAGCTCTTTTAGGAACCGGGCAGCCAGGGCGTCGGCGCCACCGGCACACTCTTCCCTCGGACGCGCCCAGCGGGTCCACCTCTCCACCTCGTCCACCGCCGCCGCCTTGGCCCGGAACAAGGCCAGCGCCTTCGGCACCCGCTGGAGAAATCCCGGCCCGAGCAGCCGACGCATGGTCTCCACCACCTCTCCCGCGTTCTCCCGCCCCACCAGTAGAGAGTGGAACCGGTAACCGAGGTCGCGGAGGATCATGTGTTGGATGAGTCCGTAATTGCCGAACCGGCAGGCCCACATGCCGCAGACCATGGCCAGCACGTCCGCTCCCCGCTCCAGGGCGTCCAGGCAGTCCCCCAGGGTGGCCTTGAAGGGAAGGCAAACGGATTCCGGGGCATGGAGGACGCCTCTTTTAAGGGTCTCCACGTTGGGTCTTGCCGGGATAACCGCTTCCGCTCCCAGGGCCTCCACCAGCGCCCGCAGGGGTATGCAGGCGTTCCCCATGTGGGGAAAGGCCACCTTCACGGTCATCTTGCCGCTCCTCCGGAAACACACGACTCCTCTTCTCCGCCGTCGTCGAGTGCATAACTCCCGGGCAAAGACTTCTTCCTTTCTCTTCCATCACCCATACGGCGGCATATAGGGGGACCGATCGAATCCCTTTCGGGCAAGGGCGTTCTCCCGGTATTTTCCCGCCTTCGGGCCTTGCGCCAGCGCAGAAGGTCGACGAAAGCCTCGGCCCGCGTCCTCACCCCGGACTCCGCGCTGTGCTCGTCCAGAACCACCTCCAGGAACGCTTTGCCGCCAGCGGAGACCACCTCCCTCCTCACCATCTCCACGACCATGGAATCGGGACCGCAGCCGAAGCTGGTGAGGTAAAGCAGCCCGTCCACATTTGGGAGCCGGGAGAAGAAGGAGGATGCCGCCAGGAGCTCCCTCTCGTAGCTCCAGGAAAGGTCCGGAAGGCGTCTCATCTCCGCCTCCAAGTCTTTTGCCTTGAGCATGCTGCAGGGGAGGATGGAAGCCCCCGCCTCCCGCAGCCACCGGAAGAGATTCTTGTTCACCAACGAGTCGGAGAGGAGATAGGGGTGCCCGATCACAGCCACGGTCACAACATCCTTTCCGGCCCCACCGTTCCCGGGGCCAGGAAGCACGTCGGACCGCACGAGCTCGGGGGCGACGCCTCTTTCCTTCCTCTCCGACATCCGCAGGGCGTCCTGGGGGAGGTACCCTCGACCCAGAAGGCTCTCATAGAAAGCCTGTTCCCTGCGCGCAGCGAGATAGGCGACCCGGGCGCGGGTGGGAGGCACGCGGAGGCGCGCGGCCAGCCGGAGACATCCCCACCACCAGGGAGCTCTTTTTAAGTCCAGTACCCATTCGAGCAGCAGCGGAGGGCGGTGGGGAAAGAAGCGTATCATATCCGGGGCGGCGATGAGCTTGGGACAAGTGAAAGTGTCGTAGCCGCGCCGTTCCACAGTCACCGGACGGGGTATCAGCAGGGCGTCCACGCGACCTTCCAGAAAACGCACGTGGCCCAAGAAGACCTTCACCGCCACGCACACGTCGTCCACGCAGCATCCGGTGCCGTATTCCAGTATCTGTAAATCGGTGGGCGGCGAGGACTCCACCACGTGCCCGCAACCCTCCAGGAAAGTACGGAGGAAGGGATAGTATCGGTAGAACATGAGGGCCCTCGGAATACCTATCCTCACCTCTCAGCACCTCCCGGACCCCAAGCTCTCCCCTCTCCACCCGAGGCCGGCGGGAAGAGGAAAAAGCGTACGCCGCACGAACATCGCCTTACGTTGACGCCGGACCTCCCCGGCCTACCTATCTCCTCAACCCATCTTAAGGCCGCCCGACCCATGCCGAGCAACGCCTTTTCATTCTATCCTCTTATCCTCGAGAATATTCCTTGCCCACCCTTACCGGCTGAAAATACAATTTAATGGCCATGCGGAGAAGGGTCTCGAAACGGAGGTGACCATGGGAGGAGAAAAGAACCGGCGGCCGAGGATCACGGTTTTGAAGGCGCTGGTCCTGTTCTCCGTCTTAACCTGCGCCTTCCTCGGCACCGAACTGCCGCCGCGAACGAGGCTCGCCCTCGCCCAGGAGGAGACCGTACCGGAAGGAGAAGCCCCGAGCGAGGGCGTTTCCCCGTCCGGTCAGGTCTATTTCTATCTGGACGGCAAACTGGCCCCCGTGGCCAGGGAGATCGCCGCCGGCGGGCAGATGACGGAGTTCGCCATAATGGAACTGCTCAACGGTCCCAACGAGGAGGAGAGGGCGGCGGGCTACGTGACCTACATCCCGGAGGGAGTAAAGCTGCAGTACACCAACGTCAAGAACGACCGCACGGAATTCACGGTTAACCTCTCCCGCGAGCTGCTCTCCCTGTCCAACAGCCGTACGGAGGCCGTCAGGGCCCTGGCCCAATTGGTGAAGACCATAAGGGAGATGACCCAGATAGAGAACGTGTTGGTCACGGTGGCCTCCCAAGAAGAAGGGGCCAAGTACGAGGACGCCTTCTCGGCCCTCGGCGTGTCCCGCGACGACGTGGAAGCGGAGATAGGGGGGAAAAGACGGTCGAGGGTTCGCCTATGGCTCGTATTGCTTCTGGCCGTGGGCATCCCGGTCCTGGCCGTGGCGGTCCTCCTCGCCGTCCTGGTGACCATATCGAGGAAGAGAAGGGCTCCCGAGAGGCCAGTGGTGGGCACAGCGTCCCGCCCCACCCTCCGGGTGAAAAGGAGGGAGGGCTCTTCCCCGCCCACGCCGGCACCCTGGAAGGAACCGCGCCGTAAGAGAGGGAGGAGAAAAACGGGAAAACACGGGAGGCGACACTCAACATGAAGGGCGATCCGGCGGAGAGAGACCCGCGAGCGACCGCAGGAGGCGGCCGCCAGCCGCTGGCGGGCTTTAAGGCCGGTGTGGTGTTTCTCCTTCTCCTGGCCCTTCCGACACTTCTTGGCGGATGCGGCTCCACCTCCGAGGTTCCAGGGCCTTCCGTCTTGCCGGAGGACCGACCGATCCTCTCCTCCATCGCCGAATCGGTGGACGTCTCTCGCATGATGGCCACCGTGGAGCGCCTGGCCAGCGAGGATTTCGGGGGCCGGGCTACGGGCACGCCGGAAGGCGTCGCGGTGCGGGATTACCTGGTCGCCCGCTTTCAGGAACTGGGGTTGAGCCCCGCGGAACCCCTCGGCCTCTCCGACTACCTCCAGGTCTTCCAGGTACCCGCCGACCGGTGTTACCTGAACCGCGAGCCCCAGCCCGACGAGCTGGTGGAGGCGGCCAACGTGGTGGGCATGATCCCCGGGGAGTCCGAGGAAATGGTGATCCTCACCGCCAACTATGACGGCATGGGGAGGGATCCGCAGAGCGGGGCTTTCTTTCCGGGTGCGGATTACAACGCCTCCGGGGTGAGTGCGGTGCTGGAGATGGCCCGGGTCTTTTCCTCCTCGGGCCGAAAACCGGCGCGCTTACTGGTCTTCGCCCTCCTCGACGGCGAGGAATGCGGCGGTTACGGCTCGTCCGCCCTGGCCGAGGCGGTGGAGGCCAGGGGGCTAAGGGAGAGCGTGCGGGTGATCAACCTGGAGGGGCTGGGCGCCGGCGGGGAGGACTACATGGACGTGTGGGACCTGAATTACCGGCGTAACCGGGAGACGGTAAGGGCCCTCGAGGAAGCGGCGGACCTGCTCGGCGTCACCCTGGAGCTCGGAGGGCAGGACCCGGGATCCTCTGCGGGCATATTCTTCCTCTACCACATCCCGGCCGTCAACTGCGACTGGTCCTGGTTCAACCGCGACGAGCATCCCGACTTCCGCCAGGTCACCGACACCCCGGACCGGTTGAACAGGGACGGGCTCCTCAAGGCCACCCGGGTGGTCGCCGCAGCCGTCTGGGTCCTGGTCGGCGGTTGAGGTCGGCCCCGCATCGACCAGAAGTCCGGATCCGACTTCCGGCCTACACGAGCCTATATCCGGTAGAAGACCACCCTCTTCCCCTCGCTCTCCTCCATGCGCTCTATCCACAGGAAGGCGTGCCGGATCTCCTCGGCGGTGGGAAGGTTCTCCTCCCTCTTCCAGGCCAGGTTGAGGAAGTCCAAGCCTTTCTTCTCCGCCACCTCGCGGCAGAAGAGTTCCCCCACTTGGTACTGTTGCAACTTGAGATCGAAGCCCAACATCCTCTCTACGAACTTTTCCGCGCCGGACTTGGAATCGCGGCGGTGGCGGAAAGCCAAGCTCATCTGCTTGAAGGTGGGGATCATATCCCGGCCCACCATGTCCATTATCAGATTGCTGTAACCCTCCACCAGGGACATGAAGGCCTGAATGCGGGAGAGTATCTCCCTTTGCTCTGGAGTGTGCACGATGGAGAGTAGCCCTCCCTGGTTGATGATCTCGTTGAGCCGCCGGGCGTCGCGGAGCTCCTCGGGCCGCAGGCGCAGGCCCATCTCCTCCAAGCGCAAGGAAACGCTGCGGAAGTAGTTCTCCATGAGGGACCGGAGATAACCGCGTAGCCAAGGGTGAGCCGCGAACTCGAAACCGTGGGTCACCTCGTGCAGGGTTATCCACAGGCGGAAATCCCCCGGTTCCAGGCGCATCTTGTTCTCCGCCTTGAGCAGGTTGGGATATACGATGTACAGCTTCCCGCTATCCTCCAGCCGGGGTAGCCCCAGATCGAACTGGCCCAAGACGCTGCGGGCCAGATAACCCATGACCATTCCCAGCTGGGCGGTGAGGAGCCCCCTGGTGAACTTGCGGCCTAGATTCATCGGCCGGTTCCTCTGCTCCTCCAGGCCCTGCAGGGTGCGGTTGTAGGCTTCGCCCAAGGGCTCGAAGATGAGCTTGAAGCTGGAAAGGTTGGCCTCGATCCACTGGGGTCGGTCGAAGACGAAAAGGGGACCCACTTCCTCGCGAGGCTGCAGTCGGGTATAGCTCCTCACCAGTCCCTCGCTCCGCTCCCGCATCTCCTCGAACTGTCGCCGTACTGCGGGATCCGGAGGGGGAGCGACATCCTCCGACTGGGCGACCGTGACCGCTATTTCCCGGGCTTGTTCCCAATCGATGAAACCGTCACCGCTCCTCTGGAAAGCCTCGCGTATGGAGCGCAGCAGCGGGATCTTCCCCGCCACGGCCTCGATGAACTCGCTAACCTCGCGAAGGCTGCGGTCCCAGGGGTTTTCCCTCTCCTCGTACAATCCTCTTCACCTCGTTTCTCTCCCCGTTTCGACGGGGAAATCGGAGCCGGTCCGTCTCCGAAAATGCCGCCTCGGCCGTACCCGAACCCGCCTCCACATTTACATGGTATCAAACCCCGATCCGCCGCATCTCAAACTAATACTACAGTATTAGTTTTTCGAAATTTAAATTACTACCTCCGTGGAATGGCATCACCGGCCCCATTGTTCTATGTTGTTATCGAAATCAGGTCCTTGAAAAAGGCCCCAAGCGGACACCGGGGGATATAGTGCCAAGGTAAGAGCAATGACGTCGTGGGCGAGCCGGTATCAATAAAAGTCGCAGCCCCCTTAAGTAGACGCAGCAGCATTCCCCTAGCACCATCCGAAGCCGACTAGCCGAGACAGCCATCTACCCCATAATTCGAATGCAGCCCAGACGGACTACGTGGAAACCCTCGCCCATGACGCGTAAGTTTGGCAAACATCGCAGCCAATTCACAGCAACGCTCGCAGCAACGGACGCAGCACGAACGCAGCTCAGCCGATCATCCCTGAGGTATCCCCTGAATCCCCAATGGAGTCCGCATTTGCGGAAGGCCCCGTTCCCCCTGCGGGGCCTTTTCCGTTTTCGGGATCCTTCTCGAGCGTACAGGGGACCTCGCCGGGAGCCGCCTCCGAACGGTTGCACTGTCTTCTGCGCTCCATTAACCTTGGGTGAAGGAGGTGGACGATGCCCGGTTCCGATACTTGTCCCCTTTGCGGACTCCCTGAAGAGCTTAGGCGCAAGCTGGTCTGGACAACGGACGGAGGCATATATTTTCCGGTCAAGCGCTCCGAAAGACTGGTCTTTCTCGACCTGGAGGAGGTTGCCATACTCCTGGAAGAGGCGGTGCGGATGCGGGGAACGGAAATCCTGGACACCCTCCGCGAACGCCGCCGCGCGTTTGCCCGGGAAGAGACGGCCCTTCAGATAAGCGGTATAAGGCGAGCATGGTTACGGCGAAAGCCGGCGGCCAGAAGGGCCATCCTTACCGCCTTCCGGGAAGCCGCGTTCTTCGGATGCGGGAATATCTCCGTAAATAAACTGAAGAGCGGCAAGGAAATGATGGTCAGGGCGCGCAGCCCTTATCATCCCCACCTGCTCGCCGGGGACATATGGGGATTCTGGGAAGGCTTCTACGGCGTGGACGCTCTGGTCTCCATGCAAAAGCTGACAGAAACGGAGTTCGAGATAACCGTACGCACCATCTCCCGGAACCGGAATATCCAACCAGCCCAGAAACCCCCTCGTCGTCCCCAGCGAGACTACGATCTGGAGGTCTGCGAGAAGTGCCGGCTGCCCTCTTTTCCCTACCCCATCCGCTGGGACCCGGAACTAGGCACCATATACCAGCCCGGGACGCGCCGACATCTGCTGGTCACCTCCCTGCGAGGCTGGCGCCTAATCCTGGAGGAGATAAACGGGTCCCGCGGGGAGGAGCTTTCGCCATCCATGGGTGAGCTCATCTCCGATCGCGTCGCCGGGGACTACTCCGATCCCCCCGGAGGAAACCTCAAGACCGCCTACCGCCACTTCTTCATGGGCCTACCTTTCCTCGGCTGGGGAAAGCCGAAAAGGGTGACCCGTCGGCCCTTCCTCATGGAGGCGGAGATAGAAGGAGTCCCCTTCCCCCAGCTCCTCTCCTGGAAGATAGGCGGGGTCTTCCGCGCTTTGGAAGGAGAGCCGGCGGAGGTCACTTACAAGAGGGCGGGGGAAAATACCTGGTCGTATTCCATTGGTCCCCGCCTGGAGGGAAAATTCCTACCCGTAGGAAGGTTGGCGGCCTCGGTAAGCCCATCCCCGCACCCGGAGGTAGTGCTTCCCTTTTGACCCATACTCGATACTCCGCTTAAAGCCGCCGTGGTGAACTCGAGTTCCTTATCCCCGGGGAATCTACGGCCGTAATCAGACGGGTGGTTTGTCGGGTTTTATGCTCTCCTTGTCCCTGAAAACCAGGCCCCTCTCGATGGCCCAGAGCACGGCGTTGGTGCGGTCGGGCACCCCTATCTTGCGGAAGATGTTGCGGATATGCACCTTCACCGTGTGCTCGCTTATGAACAGGATGTCCGCGATTTGGCGGTTGTTGTAACCCCGCGCCATGAGCTTGATGACGTCCAGCTCCCGCTGGGAGAGCCCCTCGTATTCCTCCTCCTTTTTCTTCTTTCTTCCCGCGGGCTCGCTGATCTCCTCGATGAGCTTGCGGGCCACCGAGGTGGAGATGAGGGACTCCCCTTTGGCTGCCGCCCATACCGCCTTGACCAGTTCCTCCTTGGCCGCGTCCTTTATCACGTAACCTATGGCCCCCGCCTTGATGGCCTGCTTGGCGAACTGCTCGTCGTCGAAGACGGTGAGGGTTACGGCCTCGATCTGGGGGAACTCGGACTTCACGCGTCTGATGAGCTCTATCCCGTTCATGCCGGGAAGCTGGATGTCCACGATGATCACGTCCGGAGGGAACCTACCGATCTTTTCCAGGGCCTCCTCCGCGCTGCGAGCCACGCTGACTATCTTTATCCCGCCCTGCTTCTCCAGGATGCGTATGAGCCCCTCCAGGACCACCTCGTGGTCGTCAACCAGCATTACGTTTATGGAATCGCCCTTGACCGCCATGGTCACCTCTCTCCTCCGGCCACCATGGGGATGCGCACGGTGATCCGAGTGCCTTTACCCGGTTGGGAATCGATAATCATCTCCCCTCCCAAGAGCTCCGCCCGCTCGCGGATGGCCATGAGTCCCATGTGCTTGCCTCTCTCCTGCTCGGCGGCGAGGGTCTCCGGGTCGAAACCCACCCCGTCGTCCTCCACGACGAGTAAAAAATCCCCGTTCCGGGCCTCGGTGCTTATCTTGACCGTGTCGGCGTTGGAGTGCTTGCGCACGTTGGTAAGTTCTTCCTGAAGGATGCGGAAGACGGCCAGCTCCACGGCGGGGGAGAGGGAATCCAAGCCCTGCAGGTCCACCACGGTGGTGATGGCGTATTCCTCCTCGAACTGCTCGGCATAACGCAGGATGGTCTCCTTGAGACCCAGTATGTCCAGAGAGGTGGGCCGGAGGTTGGACATGATGGCCCGCAGCTCGTGAAGGCAGTCCTTGGCGCGCTGCTGGACCTCCTCGATCTCCTCCACCGCCAGGCGGGGGTCCTCCTTGAGGAAGTCCAAAGCGAACCCCGCGGTGTAGATTATCTTGAGCAGGGACTGTGCCACGGAGTCGTGCAGTTCCCGGGCGATGCGGGCCCTTTCCTCCTCGTGTGCGGTGTTGATGCGCGACATGAGGTGTTCCATCATGTTGCGCTTGGCCACCAACTCCCGGTAGAGGCGGGCGTTCTCCAGGGCCAGCCCCACCGTGTCGGCGAAGGAGCTCACCATCTCCAGGTTCCTCTTCCCGAGGTGCTCGCCTGCGTCCGCCTCAATGTAAAGAAGCCCCCGCAGGGAACCGTGAGGGTTCACCGGCACCAGGAAATAGCCGCTTTGCGGTTGGGGGGCCAAGAAGGCTATCTGCTCACCGGGTGCCGCCCGACCCATCTTGATCTCCGCGGAGAAAAAGGCCTGTGATTCGGGGCTGGTCGAAAGCGGCGACATGGGATAGGCTTTCTTCTCCCCCAATATCCTCTCTCCCCAGGAACGATCCTCCCGGTCGCGTGCGGAGACCGGGATGAGCATATCGTGCTGATAGAGGAAAAAGACCGAACGGCGGTATCCCAGTATTTCGCATATGCCGTCCACGATCAGTTCGGCCAGCGCGTCCATGTCCTGAATCGACCGGATCCGGTCCAGAAACCGGTTGAACTCCGTGGTCGTCCTCTGCCGGTGCCGAAGTATGTCCGTGGCCAGTGCGTTGGCCGCCCGAAAGTAGGAGTCCCAGACCGCTTCCGCCGCCGCCACCAGTTCTTCCGGAGGATAGCCCTCCTCCTCCCATATCCGCCTCATCCACTTCCAGATCACCTCGCTCCCCACCTGGAACGCGCGCAGCACCTCGACCAGGTCGAAGCCGCTGAGTTCGGGCAGGTGCAAGGCCTCCCATGCGGGGGGGTTGCCCTCCATCCTCCGGAAAACGGTGAGGCAAGCTTCCCTGGACATCCTTTCCAGCGCGGGGAGAAAGGACTCGGGCAGATCGGCGAAAGCGGGCACCTCCTCGAGCACCCGCGACATTATCTCCTGCAGGATTCGGTCCAGGTTCCGCCTGAGAACCTCCACGGCCGGAGGCTTTTGCGGGGACGGATCGTTCCTATCGCGGGGAGACGGCTCCTCTTCCATCCGCGAGCGAATTTCCTTCATCCCAAAGTGAAGTATATCAATTTATCGTTGTTTTCGATAAAGGTCTCCTTGGGAACCGGCTCCACCTTGACTTCCAGGATATTACGCACCCCGCCGGTGGTGGGACGCAGGCCCTGGAAAACCACTTCCACCCGCTCCCCGGGCCCCATGCTCTCGATGGTCTTCTCCTGCCGAGTGGGCGAGGTGTTGATGGTGGAATATAGGCTCAAGGTCACCTTCACCTCCTTCTCGGGCCGGTTCCCCTGGTTCTCCACGGTCACGGTCACGCTCACCTCGTCCACCGAGGGGAGCCGGTGCACGACCTCGCCGTTCTCCTCCAATATGGAACTGGCCGGGTCGAACGTCACCTTCAAAAGCGCCATGCCGTGCACCTCTGTAGCCCGCAGGGCTTCCAGGAAGGCCAAGGCTCTCTTCTTGGTGGCGCTTTCCCAGTCCTGGAGCCAGACGGATTCGGGAAAGGAGACGTCCTGAAGGTTGTTGGCCTGCAACACCTCCTCCGCCACCCGCCGGAAGAACTTGTAGTTGCCGTCGGAATAGGCCATCTCCCGCAGGTCCTCGGAGATGCTCTGAGCATAGACCTCGGTTTCCAACGCCGACAAAGCGTTCAGGAGGTCGGGGCGCAGGTTCTTCAGGGCCCGGTAGCGCTGCTCCAGGCAGATCAGGAGAGCTTCATGCGCGCTCTCCAAGCTACGGGGAGGCACCAGGGACTTCGCCTGGCTCAGGAGGTCCAGTGCCTGGTTCCCAAGCTCTTCCAGGCGCCGGTTTAAATCCTCGGTATCCGCAATAAGGTCGGACAGGCCGGACCACGTCTCGTTCCATGCCTGTCCTATGCCGTTGGAGGCCTCGACAAAGGCCCGCGCGCGATTGGCGTACTCCCCCAAGGACGAGGTGTCCTCCTTCTTGCCCCGACCGCAGGTCAAGTTGAAGAGCCAACACCCGAAGATGAGCAAGACCACGGCGACGATTATGGCCGGCGCCGGGTTCCTCCGACCTCGCCCGGAGAATCTCGGTGTGCTCCTTCTCGCGTAATAAGTCTTTCCCGTCATCCGCCCGCTCTCCCGAACATAGTGCCACTATACAGACGGCGGCCTTGGTGCATCAAGGCACCGGCCCCGCACATGACTTCCACATGGGAGCGCCGCACTCCTCCAGGCCAGCCTTCCCGGCCGGCAAGGAACGGGAGCAGAGCGTAAAATTAAAGGGCGACCTTCGCCGCCCTCTCGTGATTGGTGGGCGAGGCGGGACTCGAACCCGCATGCCCCTACGAGCACTGGACCCTGAACCCAGCGCGTCTACCAATTCCGCCACTCGCCCCTGGCCCCCTCGCGGGGCAAAGTTATTATAGCAGATGGAAAACCCGTCCGGTACGGGAGCAAAAGCCGGCCGACGGCGGAATTCCCGAGCTGCGAGACGGAAGGAATCCCGTCGGCTAATTGCTACGCGGCGGACAGCGAGAGGAAAGGAGCGAGATTTGGACCTGCGAGGCTTCCAGGACTTGATGGCCCGAACCTACCTGGAAAGAGACCGGAAACGGGGACGGTGGCCCACGTTCGCCTGGCTGGTGGAGGAGGTGGGTGAACTCTCCCGCGCCATGCGCGAGGACGATCCTGCGTCCCTCCGGGAGGAATTCTCCGACCTCTTGGCCTGGCTGGCGAGCCTGGCCAATCTCTGCGGCGTGGACCTGGAGGAAGCGGCGAAAAAATATTCCGCCGGATGCCCCCAATGCGGGGGGATCCCCTGTTCCTGCCCTTGAGGAATCCCGGCATCAAGCGACGGCCGCGACCTCCACCACCAAGTCCCCGTCGGGACGCAACTCCCAGTCGGCGCGACCCTCCTTGCCGGTGGCCAACTCGAAGATGCCCAGGATAAGTCCCACCATGGGCAAGAACAAGCAGGGGTTCTCGATATGGAAACGGAGCCTGTTCCGGCTCCAGTCCATCTCCTTCAGGTTGCCCAGCCCGCGCAAGGCCAAAGCCCGGCGGAAGTCCTCGACCGTGCGCGCTTCGTCAAGGCTGTAGAACTCGCTGCGCACGAAGCGCCGCTGGGCCTCGATGACCACCTCGGGGATGGTCTCCCCCAGCTCCTTCTGGAGCTCGTCGATGATGGTGTCCACCGTGTTGGGACCCATGATCACCATCCGCCGTCCACTTTTCCGGTGGAGGATCAGCCCACGGTCGAGATCCCATCGGTAATCGGCCAGGGCCTGAGGCCCTCCGCATTTCCCACATCTTTCCAGCTGAATGTCCCCCGGCTTGTGGGTGTAGGAGATGGGCTGCAGTCGGTCCATGAGTTCCAGGGGATTCACGGAGATATGACCGGTGATCTCGAGCTCATCCGGACCCAGCTCGCGATGGTTCACGGCCACCTCCCTCCGGTCTATGGCGTTGAAGGAGCCGGCCAGGTCCCCGGAGAAAAGAGGAACGGAATAGAGCCATCGGGTGTGGATGGTGACGTAGTCGCCCTCGTCTCGGACCCTCCTGAGGTTGGCCAATTCGATCTTCCCGTAACCCATGACCTTCCCCAGGGCAGTGATGTTGCGAATTATCGGCTTTATACCCACTCTCCTCACTAGGGCCTTGACAAAGGCGGGGAAGATGTGGTCCACGAAGTCGAAGGTGGCCCGGCGCTTGGCCTCCATTATTATGCGGTCGATGGGCATGCAGAGGATCTCCTCGATGTTCCGGAATACGCCCGTGACGTTATCGTTCTCGATGAACACCATCCGGTGATCCGGATTCTTGGTCTGCACGATAGTGCCGTCGTTTAACCACCGATGCTCCCTAATGATGCGCCGGGATGCCCCACACTTCGGACATAGCTTGACGCCGAACATGTCCTTACCTCCCAACCAACTTTGGGTCAGGACGCCAGCGACTACCCCTGAACCCCGAAAACGCCTTAGTAGGTAAATCGGCCGCGGAAGCCTATTTGCTGAGGGATGGTTGCTTCCAATAAGGGCGTCCAGAATCACCAGACGGACCGCGCGTTTCCGGTGGTGACATTTTATACCGTTTGCCGCACCTCAAGCAAACATGCGAGGCGATCGCCGGCGCCATTGGTAAGTCCCTTGAGTCGGGCGATGGGTCAATAGTATATCCACTCGAAGCGGGAGTGTCTGTCCGCCCAGTCCACCAGCCGGCGAATCAACCGGTGGCGCCATCTCCAGGGGAGCCGGTCGGAGACCAGCAAGAGGTCCATCCATCTGGCGGCCGTCTCCCCGGGCATTCCCGCCTCATAGAGACGCGAATAGAGCTCGGTGAGCGGGTAGAACTTCTCCTTGACGAAGGCGAAGGCTGGGTCCCGGAAAGCGGGAAAGTCCAGGGCGCTCCGACCGTCGAAGATGGTGTCCACGTGCCTGCCGGTCAGGTATCCCTTCTCCCGGCAGTACTCGTAAAGCCGGGTGTTGGGATAGGGATGATAGGTGGAGACCTGGAGGCAGTTGGGCCGAGCCCGGGCATTTATCTTAACCGTGTCCAGGAGCGCCGGGAGGTCCTCGTCCGGAAGGCAGGTCATGTTGGTGGACACGGTCTTTATGCCATAGCGGCGGCAGAGCAGGAAAGCCCTCACGATGTCTTGATCGGACATGTGCCGCCCGAGTACCCTACGCCGCAGGTCCTCGTTGCCGCTCTCGATCCCCATGCAGATGACCGAGCAACCCGCTTCGGCGAAAGCCTTCACCGTCTCCTCATCCAGCAGGTTGACCCGGGAATTGCAGATGAAGGGGAGGTTGACCTCCCGGCGATACCTGGAGAGCAATTCCGCGAACCACGCTCGGTCCAGGGTAAGGATGTCGTCGTCGAAGCGTATGTAGCGCAGCTTCCCCTCCGCGTCCGCCTCAACGATCTGACGCACCTCACGCATCACTCCGTTTACGCTGCGGAAACGGACGTACCTTTTCCGGTTCGGATAGATGCTACGCTGCGCGTGATTGGAACAGTAGGTGCAGGAGTAGGGACATCCCCGAGAGGCCATGAGGGTGCCCCGCTCGTGCTGCTGGGGACAGAAATTGGCCGGGTCGAAGATCTCCCGGTCCGGGAAGGGCAGTGAGTCCAGGTCTTCTACGAGAGGTCGGACGGGGTTGCGCTTGATACCGCCGTCCGTCCGGAACCAGAGGGAGGCGATGCCCGTGGGATCCCTGTCTTCCTCCAGGGCCGCGCAGAGCTCGGCCAGGGCCTCCTCTCCTTCTCCCCGGCAGACGGCATCCAGGGGAGCCTCTTTCAGGGCTCCCTCCGGGTCGAGGGTGGGATGGGCTCCCCCGCAGACGGTGAATACGTCCGTTTCCTCCTTTATCCAACTCACCCACTTCCGCACATGGGGAAACATATGGGTGGTGCTGGAGAAGGCCAGGAGGTCCGGCGATTCCTCCCGGACCATGTTCAAGAGTTCCTCCCTGTCCACCGGCCGCACCAGGTGTATGAGGGAGGTGCGATGTCCTTCCCGCTTGAGGTACGCGGAGAGGTAGCCGATCCCCAGGTAGATACGGCCCTCCGGTAGGTAGCGCTCCTCGTCGTACTGGAAGAAATCCGGATAAACGAAGGTGACTTTCAAGCCCATGGAAACGCGTCCTCTTTTGCCTACGACCACATACCGGAATTCCTTTAGGCCATGCGGCGAGATCCGGTCCCGCCCGACCTCGCCCCTAATCTTAACATCCGGAAAGCTTTCTACCTAAGGGGTCGGTCGATAAGGAGGACGTTCCGCCCAGGGTTCGCCCGGTAAACTGAAGAAGGACGCCGGGGAAGGGAAGGAGCGTCGGCAGTTCATGAGGAAACGCCCCATCTTATCCCCGAGGCGAGAAAAACGGGAGGTCACAAAGAGGAGGGGGTTGACGAACTCCGGCCGGTTCCCGTAACGGATGGCCAGCGTCCCTTGATGGAAATATCTGCCATAATACCAGCTGAGGATGCGAGGGTAGATCTCCAGTATGTCCGAATTCCCACGGTGCAGGGCGGCGGCCAGCGTCTCCGCCGCCCACCGCCCGCTCTCCAACGCGTAGGTGATGCCCTCCCCGCTGATGGGGTTGGTCATGGAGGCGGCGTCGCCGGCCAGGATCACGTTAGCCCGGCGAGGGCAAGAACCCTTCAGTCCCACCCGCAGGATGGCGCCTCGAGGCCTCTCCAAGGTCTCGGCCGAGGCCAGCTTTTCCGCCGCGTACCTGGTGCGGGTGAGGAAGGTCTCCCAGAGGCGGTTCAGGTTCAGGTCCCGGAAGCGGCGCGCGTAGAGCATGAAACCCACCCCCACGTTAGCCCGGCCACCGCCCAACGGGAATATCCATCCGCAACCCGGGGAGATGGCGTCCTCGGGATAGATCTCCAGGAAATCGGAGACGCCTCTCACCCCGGTCATGTAGGCCCGTAGGGAGACACCCATATAGAGGGGATCGTTTCGCAAAAGACCCAGCGATCTCCCCACCGAGGAGAGGGGTCCGTCGGCCCCCAGGATGTAGACCGCGCGGACCTCGCGTCTTTCCCCCTCCCGCTCCACCACCAAGCCCGGTATCCTCCCCTCCCGGAAAGGCATGAGTTCTGCGAATCTCCATCCATCCCAGAGCTCGGCGCCCGCTTCACGGGCCCTGCGGGCCAGGATGAAGTCCAGGTCTCGGCGGGGAGCGACATAGCCGTGGTCAGGGTAGAGACTGCCCATGGGGTAGCGCACCTCGGTAACTCCGCCATGCGTGGCGTAAAAGCGTATCCCCCTGGTGCGCAGGAATCTCCCCTCCAGATCCCCCTCCAGGCCCAGCGCCTGAAGAGAATGGACCGCTCGGGGGGCTATGCCGTCCCCGCACACCTTTTCCCGGGGAAAGAGGTCCTTCTCCACCACCAGGACCCGGAAGCCCCAGCCGGCCAGCAAAAAAGAGGCCACCGAACCCGCCGGCCCGGCGCCCACCACCACGACGTCGTATTCCTCCTTCATGAGGAAGATTATAGCAGCGCCGCCCCTAAGGCAGGCGTCCCACCTTCAGCCTGACCGTGCTGCCCTGTTCCACCTCCTCCCCCCAAATCGGGTCCTGGTCCACGACCAAGCCGTTGTTCAGCGGATCCACCACGTAGGTGACCAAGGGGACGAGCCTCAGGGCCCCCAGGGCGGTCCTCGCTTCCTCCTCGGTCATGCCCAGCAGCCTGGGGACCTCCACCAGGGCCGGTCCGGTGCTCACCACTATGGTCACCGTGCTCCCCTCGGGCACTTTCTGGTTGGCCAGCGGGCTCTGGCGTATGACCTTCCCCTTCTCCACCTCTGGACTGGCCTCCTCCACGACCTCCACCTGGAAGCCGGCGTCCCTCAGCCGCCTCTCCGCGTCCGCCCTGTCCATGCCGGCCACGTCGGGCACGGCCGCCTTCTTCACCTCCACTCCCACATCCAGCCTCACGGCCGTGCTGGGGGAGATGAGCCTGCCGGCGGCCGGTTCCTGGGCCAGCACCTTCCCTACGTCCTCCTCGTCCTCCACCGGCCGGTTGACGATCTCGATGACGGTTATCCCCAGTCCCCGGAGTATGTCGCTGGCCTCCTCCTTGCTCTTTCCGGTGACGCCGGGCATGACCATCTTCCGGGAGACGACGAGGTTCACCCTTTCCCCTTTGGGAAGCAAGGTCCCCCACTCGGGATCCTGGGAGACCACCACGTCCTCGGGTTCGGAAGGGCTCTCGATGTAATGGTAATCCACCTGCCCCACCGCCAGACCCAAGGCCTTCAGGGTTTCCTCCGCCTCGGAGAACTTCATGCCCTGCAGGTTGGGGACCTCCACCTTCACTTTCCCGCCGGTGAGGACCAGCCCCAGGATCACACCCAGGACGGCCAGGAAGGCGACAACCCCCGCCGTTATCCAGATCCAGGTGCGGCGCGAAGACCCCTCGGAGACCACGGGCGCCGGAGCGGTGTGCCCCTCCGAGAGCAAGGGGGTGGCAGTGACGGGCATGCCCTCCAGGAAGCGCAACAGGTCCGCCTTCATCTCTTGGGCCGTCTGGAAGCGGTTGGCGGGGTTCTTGGCCAATGCCTTCATGACGATGGCTTCCAGGGCGGGGGGCACCTCGGGGTCCAAGGCCGAGGGGGGGACGGGATCCTCACGAACCTGCTTATAGGCGATGGTGACGGGATTGGGGTCGTCGAAGGGGACGCGCCCGGTGAGCATCTCGTAGAGGACTATGCCCAAGGAATAGATGTCCGACCTGCCGTCCACGGGCAGCCCCTGGGCCTGTTCCGGCGAGATGTACTGCGGAGTGCCCATGACCATCCCGGTCTGGGTCATGCCGCTCCCGTTGCCCTGGCGGGCGATGCCGAAATCCATCACCTTTACCTGACCCACGCTGGTGAGGAAGATGTTGTGCGGCTTGATGTCACGGTGAACCAAGTTATGGCGGTGGGCGAACTGCAGAGCGGCACAGATCTCCGCCGCTATCTCCGCTGCCCTCTCCGGGAGGAGGCGCCCCTCGCTCTGCAGGATGGTCTTCAGGTCTCGGCCCTCGACGAACTCCATGACGATGTAGTAGACGTCGCCCTCGTTTCCCCAGTCGTAGATGCTCACGATGTTGGGGTGGTTGAGGTTTGCCGCCGCCTGGGCCTCGTGCCTGAACCTCTGGATAAAGGCGGGATCCGCGGCGTACTGGGGATGGAGGACCTTGACCGCCACTTCCCGGCTCAGCAGAAGGTCATCGGCCAGGTAGACGTCGGCCATCCCACCGCTTCCTATTTTTTCCTTTAAGCGGTAACGCTGGTTGAATATCCTTCCCAGCATCGGGCCTCCTCGATCACACCCATTACTTCCATAGACCTCTCGTAAATCCTTCCCCAACCGCAAGCCTCTCCAGCGGGTACCGTCTCCCCGCCCGGCCGTGGGTGGGAGAAGCGATAAACATCACGCTTTACCGCTTTTATGAGGCCGGTCGACCGTCCCCGGTTCCCGCACACTCCGTCAAGTCACGGCGACTTCCTGTTCACCACCAGGCGCACCGAATCACCGGTGGAGAGCTTGGACCCGTATGGAGGGTCGGTCTCCACCACCCGGTTTTCGCTGTAACCGGCGACCTCCTTGTACACGATCTCCCCCACCCGGAAGCCGCGACTCTCCAGGACGGACCGGGCGTCCTCCAGGGTCAAGCCCACCAAGTTGGGGACGGTAAGGGGGCCCAGGCTTTCCAGGACCTTGATCACCGTCTTCCTCTTCACCATCTCCCCGCCCTTGGGATCCTGGGAGATTATGTAGTTGGCCTTGACCTCGGCGTCGTAGTCCCTCCCCACCACCAAGACCCCCAGGTCCCGCTCGGCGGCTATTTTCTGCGCTTCCTCCACGCTGACGTTGACCAGGTTAGGAACCTCCACTTTGCTCCCGCCGATGAAGCCGGAAAGGATCCAGAAGACGATCATGATCAGGCCCACTCCCAGGAGGACGGAGCCCACCCAAATCTGCCACCGGCGCAGACGCGGCAGGGGGAGGGCGACGGTTGCAGGGACCTCTTCCAGCATCTCCTCCTTCTCGCCCTGCTCGTCGCCGGGAACGGCGACCATGGGAATCTCCTCCCGGAGGGAGGAAAGAGCTTCCTGGAAGGCCTCCCGCGCGGAGGCGAAACCCCTCCCCTCCCCCGTGTCCAGACAGAGCTTCACGAACCTCTCCAGGCGCGGCGGAACCTCGCGATCCCACCTGAGCCTCCCGTTCCTGATATCCTTCAGGACTTCCGACTTGTCCCGCCCGGCCATGGAACGGTAGATGAGATACCCGAGATCGCGGATGTCCCGCCGTATGTTGAAGAAGACGGGAAAGGGGTTCTCGGTGCCCCCCATGACCACGGGAAAACCGGGGTCGGAGACCTTCGCCCTGCGTCCGGGATAGATGAAGATGTGCCTCTCGTCCAGCGAACCGTGGGAAAGACCCTGCTTCTCCAGGTAGGAGAGAATCCTGGTCATCTCCACCGCGAAATAAAGGGCGCCCAAAGGCTTCATCTTCTTGCCCGCCTCCAGCATGTCGTGGAGGGTCTTGGCCTCCACCTTTTCCTGGACCACGAAGGGGCGCCCTTCCTCGACCCCGTAATCCAGTACCTCCACTATTCCGGGATGCCGGAGGCGTGTGGCCCGGTGGGCGGCGGCGCGGAATTGGTCGCAGTATTCGCGGTCGGAAACCAGGTGGGGGAGGGGGAGTTTGACCACCACTTCCTTTTCCTCCACGAGGTCGTAGCCCAGGAAGACCTCCACGGTCCTCCCCAGGGCCACCCTCTCGTCGAGGCGGTAGCGCCTCCTGAGCACCTTTCCCCGCCAATCCATGTACTTATCCAATCTTCACCTCGATCGCTTTCCACGCCAAGCGGGCAAACGTTCAAGTTCGTGGATGAACTTCATCCCTGTAGCCCATCATCTTACTACCTATGCTACCAGTTTAAGGCCGCTCTTATAAGGCGCCTCTTCTCACCTCAGGGCTGCCCGGATGACCTCCCGGGCGATGGGGGCGGCCACGGTGCCGCCGCTTCCTCCGCTGTTCTCCACCACCACGGCTACCACCACGCTGGGGTTTTCGGCGGGGGCCAAGCCCAGGAACCAGGCATGAGAGGGCTTGCCCTCCACCTCTGCGGTTCCCGTCTTACCGGCCACCGTTATTCCGGGAACGGTTGCTCGGGTACCCGTTCCCTCCTCCACCACGGCGACCATCATCTGCAGCAACTGGGAGGCCGTCCGCGGGGATATGGGGGTCTTCCACACGTAGGGATCGTAGCGATCAAGTATGGTCTGCGCTCTGCGGATTTCCTTCACCAGATGGGGAGCCATGATCCTCCCCCCGTTGGCCACGGCGCATCCCACCAGACAGAGCTGCAAGGGGGTCAACAGGAGCTCCGCTTGGCCCACCCCCGACCACGCCAGAGAGACGACGTCCATACTCTTCGCCGGTGGTATACGGGAGGCGGTGGCGCCGGGAAGGTCAAGCGGGGGCACGGAATTGATGCCGAAGCGCTCCGCATAATCGGTGATGGTTTCGGCTCCCATGCGGACGGCCAGTTGTGCGAAGTAGGTGTTCACCGAATAGACCAGGCCGGTCCTCATGTCGATGCTGCCGAAACTGCGCGGGGGCTCTCCGTAATTGGTCACCCGCGATCCGCCCACTTGCCAGATCCCGGGACAATCGAAGACGGTGTCGACCGGGATCCCTGACTCCAGGGCCGCGGCGGCGGTGACCACCTTGAAGCTGGAGCCCGGGGTATAAAGGCCCATGGTGGCCCTGTTGAGGAAGGGATTGTCCGGGTTCTCGGAATAGGCGCGCATCACGGCCTCGGCCAGAAGCGATCCCTCCGCGCTCCTTTCCTGGCTGACCAGGGAGGCAGGGTCGAAGGTGGGCCAGGAATACATGGCCAGCACCGCTCCCGTCTTGGGGTTCACGGCCACCACCGCGCCCTTGCGCGACCCGAGCGCCTGGGCAGCCGCCGCCTGGACGCGGGGGTCCACGGTCAGGTAAACGTCGTTGCCCTCGTCCACATCCGAGATCATCTCCTCCGCCCATCCCCGGGAAGGTTTCCGCCCCAGGAGTTGGTCGTTGTAGGACGCCTCCAGTCCTGTCCTGCCGAACTGGGGGCTGTCGTAACCCAGTATGTGGCAGAAAAGACTGCCTTGATTGTAGGTTCTCCGGTAGGCGAAGGGCCCGGCGGACCTCACACTCTCCGCCAGAACCTGCCCGTCGGCGGCGATTATCCTCCCGCGAGCGATGCCGTATTCCCGGACCAAACGTCTCGTGTTGGCGGGATTTTCCAGAAGGGTCTTCTGGCCCCAGACCTGGAGGTAACTGAGGTTGACCACCATGACCAGGGTTAGAGCCACGAAGAAGACGCCCAAGCGCTTAATGCTCTTCTGCATGCTCGGGACCTCCTTCGGAAACGCACAGCAGCAGACCCACCAACAGGAAATTGCTCACCAGCGAGCTGCCCCCGTAACTCACGAAAGGCAAGGTGATGCCGGTGAGAGGGAGAAGCCTGGTGACGCCGGCCATGATGACGAAAGACTGCAGACCGACGACCGCCGTGAGGCTGACCGCCAATAACTTTCCAAAATCTTCCTTGCACTGTAGGGCTATGCGAAGACCGCGCCCGCAGAAGATGAGGTAGAGGAGGGCCAGGGCCACAGCTCCCGCCAGCCCGAATTCTTCCCCGACGGACGCATAGACGAAATCCGTCTCCACATAGGGTATTATGTCCGGGTTGCCCCTCCCCAGTCCGGTCCCGGAAAGCCCCCCGCTGGCGAAGGCGAAGAGGGATTGGGCTATCTGGTAGCTCTCGTCGTTGACGGTCTCGGGGTTTAAGGGGTCCAACCAGGTATCCACGCGCGTCCTCACATGGTCGAAGAGGAAAAAGGTGAGCACGGCGCCCGCCAGGAAGAGAACCAGGCCCACAATCACGAAGGCCAACCTTCCCGTGGCCACGTAGATAACGGCGAGGAAGATCCCGAAGAAGAGCATGGAGGACCCCAGGTCCCGCTGGAAGATGAGCAGGAGAAGGGACAGAGCCCACATGGTGAGCAGGGGGCCAAGGTCCCGCGGGCGGGGCAGGTGAAAGCCTAAAAGGGTGCGTCCCGCCCCGGCGATGAGCTCCCTCCTTTCCGCCAGATAGGCGGCGAAAAAAACGGCCAAGAGGATCTTGGCCAGCTCGGAGGGCTGCAGCCGCACCGGCCCCAGGACCAACCATAACCTGGCGCCGTTGACCTCTTTGCCGAAAACGATGGTGGAGAAAAGCAGTAGCAGTCCCAAGAGGGCCAGGGTGTATCGATATCGTTCCAGGACGCTCCAGTCCCGAAGAAGAGCGACCAAAAGGACCATCAGGAAAACCGCCACGCCCAGCCATATCAGCTGAAGTCGAGACATATGCGGATTCAGGCGGAGAAGCATCACCATGCCCGTGAAGCATAGGATGGCGGTCGTGGGAAGGAGGAAGGGGTCGGCCTCAGGCCGTAGGTATCGGAGCGAGATATGGGCCAAGAGGAACAATCCCGAGAGCACTAATGGGTACATCAGGTTCCCCGCCGTGACCCTGTCCTCGCGGGCCAGATCCAAAGAGACCCACCCCAGAAAGGGGATAGGGAGGGCTGCCGCCAAGAGCAGGGCTTCTTTCCAGCGGGGTTTCACGGCAGCGCCACCCCCTGGGCGAGCGCGGATGCGGCCTTGCCCTTACCCGTCGAAGCCCGATGTCCCAGGCCGACTACTTTCAAGCCCCATGCGGAAGCCGTTAGGGCTTCCGCCTCCCTTCGGTCTTCTACTACCCTAATGAACTCCCGCATCGTCCCGGTGGGCGATCCCTCGCCGGTCGGCATCAAGCTCATCTTTACCCGCCCCGATCCCCTCGACGCCTGATGCGGGACAACCATCGGCGCGCCCGCTCACCGCCGACCTCGTCCGCGGAGCTGAAAGGCACGTCGGCGTTGTCGAGGTCTATCACTATCACCGTCACGTTATCCTCCCCACCCCTTGCGTTGGCCTCCTCTACCAACCGCCGGGCACACTCCCACAGTTCGCTTTCCTCGCCGAGGATGGATTCCAATTCCGCGTCCTCTAGGCGGGCGGTCAGCCCGTCCGTGCACAGGAGCACGCGGTCGCCGGGACGGACGTCCACCCTTGCCAAGTCCACGTCCAACTCGACCGCCAGTCCAAGAGCCTGTAGTATGACGTTGCGCCTGGGGTGGGAGCGCGCTTCCCCGCGAGTGATCCTTCCCTCTCGGACCATCCTCTCCACGAGCGAGTGATCCCGAGTCAGGGGGTTCAAGGTCCCCTCTCGCAGGAGATAGGCCCGGCTATCTCCCACGTGGCCCAGGTAGGCGCCGTTCTCCACCAAGAGGACGGTGAAGGTCGTTCCCATCCCCTTGAGGGCGCTGTCTCCCGCCGCCCGGGTGACCAGAACCCGGTTGGCGGCTTGGACGGCCTCTTCCAACCGACGCAGCGGGTCCCGGTGGCGGTTGTCCCTCTCGTAGCGGAGGAACTCCTGAACGGCGAGGGCGCTGGCCACTTCTCCGGACTGGTGCCCACCCATGCCGTCGGCCACGATGAACAGCCGGCCGTCGGCGTAGTAGGCGTCCTCGTTGTTCTCTCGCACCTTCCCCGTATCGGTCAGGGCTGCGTAGCGCATGCTCCCCTCCGCGGAACGGTTCACGCCTTAAACTCCATCAAGGAGCGACCTACCTTGATCCGGTCGCCCGAACGCAACTCGATAGGGTAATTGATGCGCCGACCGTTGACGTAGGTTCCGTTGGTGCTTCCAAGATCCTCCACGTAATACCTGCCTTCCATTCGGTAAATCTTGGCATGGAGATTGGAGGCGAACTCGTCGTCCAGGCAGACCGAACACTCCGGAGCCCGCCCGATCAGGGTTTCCCCCAGGAGCTCCCATTCCCGCCGGCGCTTCCCCTCTCCGATGAGCACGAGAGCGGCTCGCCTTCTCGCGCGCTTCCCGGGGACCCTTTCCCGCCCGGGGCGGGCACGGGAAACCGGGCTCAACTCGCGGTAAACCATCCTGGCTACCAGGACCACGAATCCGTAGAGCAGGATGAGGAAAACATATCGCAGGCTGGTGAAGACTATCTCCGGCAAGGCGTATCTCCCACTATCCGGCGAGAAAACCTATCCCCATCTGCGGAACGTCACACCGCGGCGGTCGGACCAGTACCCGGCTTCAATCCACCGCATCACGGATCTCGAACCTCATCTCCACGTCGCCGACCCTGATCACGTCCCCGTTCTCCAGAAGCCTCTCCAGTATCCGCCTTCCCCCGACCAAGGTCCCGTTCGTGCTCCCCAAGTCGCGCAGGACGTACTCGCCCTCTCTCATCTCTATCTCGGCATGGTAACGGGATACCCTGGGATCGGCCAGGCGGATGTCGTTCTCCGTGGCCCTTCCCAGTCTCGTGCGGGATCTCGTTAGAGTAAAAGACCGTCCGGGCTCTTCTCCGGACAACACGGTAAGCACCCCGAGACCGGTTTTCCCGCCACCCAGCCGGCCGGCCTCGTTCTCGGGGACGGTTCCCACACCCGCTTCCTGCTTCTCCTCCCAGCCCTCCTCAAAGGAGGCTTGGACCTCGAACTCACCTTCCCTCAAGTCGCCATCGACCTTGAACTCCAAGCGGGGTCGGGTCATCAGGTGGTAGCCCCTTCGTGTGGCGTAGTCGATGATCAAGACCTCCAGCTCGGAGGTCATGGCGGGCATCAATCCCTTCAGCCGGTCGTGATCCTCGGTGCTCAGGAGGACGAGAAAACGGTTGGGAGCGAGTGTCTCGTTTACTCCCAGAGCCCTCCCGTCATCCATCTCCCGCAGGATCCGCCTCGCGACCTCCAGGGGGTGGACTTCCCCCTTGAAAATCCTGGTAAAAGGCCCTTCAATCGCCTTTTCCAGCCTCTTCTCGAACCTTCTCAACAGCCCCATCACCCCATGCCCCCGAGCAGCTCCTCCACGTCCGCTATGCGCAGCGGAAACCGAGCCGTCTCCCAGATCGCCAGGCAGAAGGAAATCGATACCATCACCAACGCCCGCCAGAAGCCCCCGCCGAAAAGGTAGAGGAAGACCCCCAACACGGAGCTCATGCTGCAACCCACTCCTTGCAATCCGAAAACGCCCTCGGCGTAAACCCAACCTTTTTCCGCATCACCTACATATGGAAATACTTTCCACAACCTTCCGTAAAGATATAGGCTGAAGAAAGCCCAGATCGACAAACCACCGGCGGCCAGGCAGATCAGCACCAAGTTAAGCGCCCGGCCACCGACCTGTGCCTGCCGTATGGACCACGGGGAAACCTCGAGGACGACGGTGAAGACCAGAAGGACGGCAGGAATTCCCCAAGCGATGAGGGACATCCTGGAGAAGACCTTTCTTCTTTCCTTGTGCATAGGTACATCACCGTTAATCAGCGGCCCTTGCGGGCCATGGCGACCAAAAGCATTATACCAGCCCGGCAGAATACCTTTAAAACAAGCGGTTTCCCGCCGATATCAATTATAGTCCGGAAAAGGAGCCGCGCTTTCTCACAGCCGTCCTCCGCGAAATCGGATGCCGGAGGAAACCCGGGTAAGTGATAGAATTGAATTAATAAACGATGCGCTTAACGCCCTGGAGGTGGACTCTATGGAATGTCCTTTCCATTCCGGCAGCGAGGCGATCACGTCCTGCGTGCAATGCGAAACGCCCATATGCCCATTGTGCGCTTCGGAGACCAACCAGATACTGCTCTGCATGAACTGCTACAGAATGCGCGTGGAGGAATTGAGCGCCGGCCTGGGCGCCGAATCCGCGCGTATGGCCAAGGAACGGCGGAAGGCGGAATCCAGAATGGCCGGAGCAAGGAAAAAGGAAGCAGCGGCAGCACCCGAGATAAGGCCGGCTTTTCAGATGGAAGCGGGGAAGGCCATCTGGGAAAAAGAGGAACTGGTGGGCGTGGGCGAGGAGGCAGCGGAGCCGCCGCGGCCGGCCGTCCCGGAACCTCACGTACAGGAAGCCACGATTCCGGAGGGGGTCGCGGTTGCGGCCGGGGAGGAGGCGGGTGCGGTGGCCGCGGTCTCCAGCCGCAAGGAGCTGGCCAGGCAGAAAAAGGAGGAGGCTCGACGGAGGAAGGAGGAGGCCAAGCGGCTGAAGCGGGAGAAGAGGTTGGCCAAGAAGGCGGGAAGGGAAGAGGCCGCCCTTCCGGAGGAGGCGGGTGCGGTGGCCGCGGTCTCCAGCCGCAAGGAGCTGGCCAGGCAGAAAAAGGAGGAGGCTCGACGGAGGAAGGAGGAGGCCAAGCGGCTGAAGCGGGAGAAGAGGTTGGCCAAGAAG
>MU158523.1:36147-54586 GCA_015711855.1 Candidatus Solincola quzhuomuensis
GGAGGAGGCGGGTGCGGTGGCCGCGGTCTCCAGCCGCAAGGAGCTGGCCAGGCAGAAAAAGGAGGAGGCTCGACGGAGGAAGGAGGAGGCCAAGCGGCTGAAGCGGGAGAAGAGGTTGGCCAAGAAGGCGGGAAGGGAAGAGGCCGCCCTTCCGGAGGAGGCGGAGGTGAGCCTGCCCGAGCCCGTACCCTTCTTCGAGTCGCCCAAAGAAGCTTTGGAGGAGCCGGTAAGGGCTACTATGGAAAAAGTCACGGAACCGCCTTTCGACCTCCCGCTGGAGGCGGAAAAGGAAGGAATAAAACTGCCTCGTCTGGAGGACAGGCTGGAATTTCTGCCGCCGCTGGAAGAGGAAGAAGGACCCCCTCCAGGCAAGGAACCACCGGAGGGCTTCTTCGACTGAGGCCTTCCCTAAACGGATCGCAGGCGAGCTCTCCAGCGGTCGAGCTGTGAGGCCCAGGGCGAATAACGGGTGCCGTGCAGGGTCGCGCCGCGGAGGGAGGAAAGGAACTCCTCCCGGTCGCCGAACTCGTCCATTTCCACGTAGACCAGTCCCACATGGGCCGCCTTGTGGGCATCGCTTCCCGCCGTAGACGGAATTCCCAATCGCTCGGCGAAGAGTTCCGCACGCCGATTGGCCCCCCAGTACCTGGGCTTACCATTGAGGGTCTCCAGGGCGTCTATATGGGCGGCGAGCTCCTCCAGGCGGCGTGCCGTCATGCGCCTCAGCTTCACGTAATCGAAAGGATGGGGGACGACCACCAGGCCTCCTTGCTCGTGAATGCGTTTCATGGTCTCGGGGGCAGAGAGCCCGGGTGGTACCTCTTCCCGCAAGAAAAGGCCTAGTATCTCTCCCTCCGCGGATCTTATCTCCGATCCCGGTATGATCAGGAGCTGGGGAAGCTCGGCGGCGAATTCCAGTCCACCTTTAAGGGAATCATGATCGGTCACGGCCACGCCGTCCAGGCCCCGCAGGCGGCAGGCCTGGAGCAGACCGTCGGGGTCGACGGTGCTGTCGAAGGAATAGACGGTGTGCACGTGCAGGTCGAGCCTTACCTTCATCGATTCTCCCGAGGCCGGCCCACTGTCGTTCCTCGCCTCGCCCTTCTCCCTCGTTCCCCCGGACTCCGGATACGAGCTTTTCGGCGCTCCGAGCACCTCGTAAACGGCTTCAGCGGAACTTCTCGGGCACTGAGCATTCAGTCTCTACGGCGCGTACCAGTTCCCTTAACCCGGCCGTGTCCAGCTGGATAATACTTGCCCCACCCGCCGTCCCCAGACTCCCGGGAGCCACCCCGCCCTGGACGTCCACCACAGGGAAGGAAGCGAACTCCCTTGCCAAACTTATCACCTCTTCCCGGGTGAAGTCCGTCTCCAAGGAATCCAGGGCCACGGCCAGGAACCAGGCTGCTCCGGGAGAGGAGGCCATCCTCTTCCCCTGATAAAGAGCCTGTATCAGTATCCGCTGCTGTTGCCTGACCCTATCCAGGTCTCCGTGGGGGTAATCCCTGGAGCGAGCCATGATCAAGGCTTGATCGCCGTTGAGATGCTGGTTGCCGGCGGGTATGTATCCTACCTTGGGATCGGCAATGGGGTTTTCCAGAATGACCTGTACGCCACCGAAAAGGTCCACCAACCAACGGAATTCATCGAAATCCAGAACTAGGTGCCTGGAGACGCTCATACCGGTCACCCTTTCCACCGTGGCTCGCGCCAGCATGGGGCCTCCCAAGGCATAAGCCTCGTTTATCTTGCTCCTCCCGTGACCGGGGATCTCCACGAAGGAATCTCGCGGGATGGAGAGGAGGCATATCTTCTTTCGGGAAAAATCCACATGGGCGAGCATGATCACGTCGCTCCGCTGGTTCCCCTGCTGGGGCCTTCCCAAGCCGTGATCCAGGCCCAGTATCAGGACGTTGAGGGTCTGGTAGGGAAGGTCCCCTGCCGAAGGGTAAAGCGGCGGCTCCTCGACGCCGGGGAATTCACCCTCCGGTACGTAGGACCCCCTTTTCTCCCGGAACCAGCTCCAGGGGTCGAAGAGGAACAGCGCGCAGGCCGCGGCCAGGACCAGCGACAGGAAGAGAACGGCCGTCCGCAAACCCTTGCGTCTCTTGAACACGCTCAGACCGACGTCACCTCCTCATGCCCCGCCGTCTTACGCATTCTTCTAAATCGGCCGGCGATTTCCTCCCCCGGAGAACGGCGGCCGGCGTCGTCCCGTATTCTATGCAAGATGCCCCCCGTTTTCCAGGACCTCCCGGACGAGGTCTTCCTGGACGGCGCCCCCGGAGAAACCTATAATGCCCCTATGAACGAGCGGATGTCGCGCTCGAACGACGAGGATCGGCGGGGAAGATGACGAGTTGGCTCCTGGACCTGGACTACACCCTCTTCCGGTGGATAAACGGTCTGGCGGGCAGGAACGTTCTGGCCGACTCCGCCATGCGGGCCTTCTGCAACGACCACCTGGTGCCCTTCACCCTCGGTTTTCTGGCCCTCGTCCTCGTCCTTAAGGGCCGGCATCGGGCGGATGACCGTCTCAACCTGGCGGCGGCCATCCGCATATTCTTCACCGTGGCCCTCTCCGCGGCCCTCATGCAGGCGATCATCGTCTTCGTCCACCGCCCTCGGCCCTTCGTGGACCACGAGGTGAACTTGCTCTTCTACAAGCCGGTGGACTGGTCCTTTCCCAGCAATCCCGCCACGGCCACCTTTTCCTTCTTCTTCTCCGCCCGGCTGTCCGACCGGAGGACGTGGTGGTGGTTCTTCCCGCCCGCTTTTCTCATGTCCTTCGCCCGTGTGTACTGCGGGGTTCATTATCCTGGCGACGTGTTGGCGGGAGCCCTCCTGGCCCTCTGCAGCGCCTACCTGGTGCACC
This sequence comes from Candidatus Solincola quzhuomuensis, assembly GCA_015711855.1. Classification (GTDB taxonomy): domain Bacteria; phylum Actinomycetota; class Geothermincolia; order Geothermincolales; family RBG-13-55-18; genus Solincola_A; species Solincola_A quzhuomuensis. The sequence continues at coordinate 39,023 of MU158523.1, forward strand.
GGTTGGACTTCCTGAGCCGACCCTTCGTGTCCCTGGCCCTGAGGCTGGAAAGCCGCTTGCGTTCCGCGCTCAGCATGAGGGAGTGAGGCATGGGCGAGATCTTCCACGAGGATATCCTGGAGACCTTCCTCTTCTGTTTCCTGGCTTCCCTCGGGATCATCCAGGTCGCGGCGGCCAGGAGGGGATGGCACGGTCTTTCCCTCTACGGAGGGCGCATCCAGTCCAACGTGAACAACGCCCTGGGAGCCGCCCTTCTCATATCCTCTTATGCCTGGTACTTCAGCGATCCCCTGCACCGTAACGTCCGCAACATCGAGGCCTTGATGAGCATGGTCTGCCTGTTCTTGGGCATCCTGGCCGCGGCGGCCTTCTCCATGCTGTGCTCCTCATTGTCCGAATCACTGCGGCGGTATCTGCGGGTGAAGAGGGCGAGCACGGCAAGGGACAAGGGAGCCGGGCCGCGCGAGATTACCCTAACCCGGGGAAAAGCCTTTCTCTATCGCGCCGACGAGAGGAGTCCGCATCTACTGGTCGTCATGGGCGAGCCCGGGAGCGGGAACATCGGGTTGATGCGCGCCCTGTTGGGCCGCCTCCCCGAGAGCTGGACGGCGGCGGTACTACAACCCTGCGGGTTTACCTTCTTCCGGGAAAACCCGGATCCAGGAGTGGATCCAGTATGCCTGACCATGCTCCAGGAACTGGAAGACAGGGGGCTTTTGTGCCCAAAAGGAGGTGTTTTCCTGGGTCTGGGCTGGGGAGCCAACGAGCTGTTGAGGTCCGGTCCGACATTGGAAAAACGCTACACGCCGGCCAGGATGGTCGCCCTGGCCCCGGTGATCCCCGATCGACGGGCAGGAGTGTTGGGCGACGCCCTCGGATCGAATACGCCATGGGACATCCTGCGTTCCATAAGTTCACAAAAGCCCTGGCGGGAAGGCGCTGCTCGCGCGCTTCTACGTTTGTGGATTCCGGTGGCCGCGATTTGCATGGGTGCCGCGACGGCGGTGACCGTCTCCCTGAATCTGAGGTGGAGCGTGCTGTCCGGCGTACTGGGAGGATTGTTGGCCTCCGTTTGGGTGGGTTACTTCCTGGCCGCACGTCGGGGACTGGCGGGGACCAGACCGGGGTGGGAGGAGAGAGCCCTCCACCGCCTTTCCCGCTTTGAATTCCCGCCTCTCACCCGGCCGAACGCCGTTATCATCGTCGGGGAGGATTCCGAGCTGCTGGAAGAACCCTCGCGAGGAAACCGCCCTTTCGGGGTACTGAACCTCGCGATCTGGAAAGAGGCCCTGCGGGGAAAGTTCCTCCTGGACGGGAGCAACCTGGAGCGCCTGCTATCCCTGCTGGCTTCCGGGGAAACTGCCGATCAGGCGGGATGACCCTCCGGAGAGGCCACCCGTGAAACGCAAGAGGTTTTCGCCGTCAAACCTTCAGCCCCTACCGGACACCATCACCCCTTCCACCACCACCGTGGGAGCTCCCAGGCTACCCTCGAAGGGCAGAAAACGCAGGTCTTCGCCCACGGCCACCGTATTGCGCAGGAAGTCGAGCGCCTTTCCGGCCAGGGTTATCTCCCGGAGGGGCTGCTCGACTTCACCGTTCCTGATGCGCAACCCAAGCGCTCCAAGGGATATCTCCCCGGTCACCGGATTGGCGCCAGCATGGGCTCCCACCACCTGCAGTACGAGCACGCCTTCCCCCACCGAGCGAATCAGATCCTCCCGGGTGCCTTTCCCCGGCTGAAGGAAGAGGTTGCTCGCACCCACTCGTGGCCTCTCCCGGAAGGAGGAGCGGCTGGCGTTCCCCGTGCTGACGGTTCCCGAGCGCGAGGCGGTGTACATGTTGTGGAGGTAGCTAAGGAGAACACCCCTGTCGATGACCTCCTTGCGGCGGCATGGAACCCCCTCGTCATCGAAAGGCGCCGTGGCCGATCCCCCCACGAGCAAGCCGTCGTCGATCACCGTGACCTGAGGCGAAGCCACCTCCTCCCCCAGCTTACCGGCTAAAAAGGAACGTCCCTTGAGCACCGCTTCCGCGGATAGGGCGGCGGCCAGCATACCTAAAAACTCCGAGGCCACGAAACTGTCCAGGACCAGGGTCATCCTCTTGGAGGGCATGCTGCGGGAACCGAGCAGGCACAGCGCCCTCTCCGCGGCCTCTTCCGCCACCCTTTCCAGATCCAGTTCGGAAGGCCTTACTCCCAGGTCGAAGGAGAAACCGGTCTGGGATTCCCCCCCTTCCTCGGCGATGGGAAAAACGTAGCAGTGGCAATCGGACGACCGATAGGAACCCGATACTCCCAAAGTGTTGGCCAGGGCCACCTCCGATACGGCATCCGCATATACCGCCGTTTCCACCCTGCGGATGCGGGGATCCTTCGCTATGGTAAGTCCTTCCAGGCGGAGGGCGAGATCCACCTTGTCCTCCGAGGGCATGTCCTCGGTCTCCGGATGGTAGATGCCCAAGTCTTCCTGGGCATAATCGGTGGGTCCGGGAAGAAGGTTATGCTCGTCCGGCGCGCTGAAGCGGGCGTTTTCCGCCGCCTCCCGGACCGCCCTTTCGACATCCCGGGGATGGAAACCCGTGCAATAGGAGTACCCCAGCCTGTCCTCTTTCAGGGCCCTTACTCCCACGCCCCGAGAACGGGAATAGCGCAATCCCTCCACTTGCCTCCCGTACACCTTAACGGTCAAACCCCTGCTTTCCTGCACGTATATCTCCAGATCCACGTCCGGCCCCGTGAGGCTCCTGCCCCTTTCCACCCACTCCTCGGCCAGGTCGAGCAGTCCCCTGCGCTCTTCCATTCACGACACCTCCGCAATCCCCCCGACGACCAACTCCCGCACGCGTAAGGTGGGCTGGCCGGTGCACACCGGCACCGCCTGCCCGTCCTTGCCGCACATCCCGGTGTCGAAGTCCAAGTCGTCGGCGACGGCGTCTATGTCCAGGAGAACCCGGGGGCCGTTCCCGATAAGGGTGGCACCCTTCACCGGCTCGGCCAACCGCCCCCCGCGGATCATGTAACCCTCCGTGACGGCGAAGATGAAGTCCCCGGTCACCGGGTTGACCTCTCCTCCACCCAGCTTGCGCGCATAAAGGCCCAAACGCGTATCGGAGATGATGTCCTCCCGGCTCGCGGTTCCCGCCTGGATATAGGTGTTGGTCATGCGCGGTATGGGGATGAACCGGTAGGACTGCCTTCTCCCGTTCCCGGTGGGTGCCACACCGTCTCGCATGGCCCGCTTCCGGTCGTTGATGAAGTTCCTTAGTATCCCCTCCTCTATGAGAGGGGTGCGCGAGGCCTCCACCCCCTCGTCGTCGTAGCAGAAGGATCCCCAGCGCTTGGTCAGAGTGGCGTCGTCGTAGGCGTATACCAGATCCGAGGCCACCCGCTCCCCGAGCTTGCCGGCGAAAACGGAGGCGCGCTTGTAAACGGCGTCCGCCTCCAGGCCGTGCCCGCAGGCCTCGTGGAAGAGAACCCCTCCCGTCCCGTTGGCGATGACCACGGTCATGGGGCCGGTGGGGGCCGGTCTGGCTTCCAGCATGGTGAGCGCCTGCAGGGCGGCCTCGCGCCCCGCTCTCTCGGGTGGAAATTCCTGGAACAACTCGTAGCCACCCAGAATCCCCGGACTCTCGTGTCCGGTCTGTATCTCTCCGTCGCGGGCCGCCACCGCTTGCACCACCAGGCGCACGCGCACCCTGTTGTCCGAGACCACCTCTCCCAGCGAGTTGGCCACCGTTATCTCCTGCCTGGCGTCCCCCAGGACCACCACCACCTGGATCACTTCCCGACCGGCCTCCCGCGCCGCCTGGTCCGCCCGGTGAAGCAGCGCGATCTTCTCCTCACGAGGAAAATCCTCGATGTCCACGTCCACGGGATGCCGGTCCAGCACCGGCAGGCGGCACAGGGGCTTCTCCAGGTCCACGGGGGCGGAGGTTCCTGCCCGGGCCGCGGACGCCGCCGCGCGCGCGGTCTCCTCCAGAGCGGCCTCGGAGAGATCGTTGGTATAGGCGTAAGCCACGGCTTCCCCGCGTATGACGCGAACCCCCGCACCCGCTTCCCAACCGGAGGTGTTCTCCTCCACCTTACCCTCCTCCAGGCGGAGGTTGTATACCCGCCGTCGTTCCACGAACAGGTCGGCGAAGTCTCCTCCCTTGGCCAGGGCGCTCTTCAGTACCCGCCCGGCCAGGTCCTCGTCGATCACGGTCATGCCCACCTCCAGATCACTTCGTCGCCCGTAACCCTCATATATAGGGCGGATCGTATCTGATGGCGAAATCAATCCCCGTCCGCCTGGGAGGATAAGGGCAGCTCGAAGGTTATAACCGCCCCGCCGCCAGGCCGGTTCTCGGCCCATATCCTCCCGCCGTGGGCTTCCACCAACTCGCGGCTTATGAAGAGGCCCAAGCCCACACCGGAATACGCCCGGCGGGTGGAGATGTCCGCCTGGTAGAACCTGTCGAATATACGGCGCAGTTGCGAGGGTTCGATGCCGATACCCCTGTCCATAACCCTCACCTGTGCCCGGTCGTCCTTGACCCGGCCTTCCACTCGGATTTCCCCCTTTCCCTCCGAGAACTTAACCGCGTTGGAGAGGAGGTTGGAGAGTACTTGCTCCAAACGCCTCGCGTCCGCCACCACGGCGGGGAACCCGTCAGGAAAATCCACCACGAAGGGCTGGGTGGGGCTTTTCATCGCATACTCCGAGACCACCCGGCGGGTTATCTCCGCGAGGTCGCACTCCTCCTTGTGAAGCCGCAACCGTCCCGTCTCCAGCTGAGAGAGGTCCAGGAGGTCGTCCACCAGGGAGGAGAGGAAGTCTGTGCGTTCCACGATAATCTGTAGACAGCGCATCTCCTCCTCGTAGGTCAGCGTCTCGTAATAATCGCGGATGGTCTGGGCGTATCCGCTGATAAGGGAAAGGGGCTGCTTCAACTCGTGAGAGATGGCCGATATGAAATTGGATTTCATCTCGTCCAGGGTGCGCAGCTCGCGGTTGGCCTGCTCCAGCTCCTCCACGTGGGCCTGCAGCTCCTGATAGAGAAGGGCGTTCTCCAGGGCGATGGCCACCTCGTCGGCCATGGCTTCCAGGGTCCGCCCGGCGTCGGCGGAAAGGTTGCATACCGCGGCCGAATGGGCGCAGAGGAAACCCAGAAACCTCTTGGTCGACTTCAGGGGGAGGAAGACGGCGGATCCCGAGGGGAAGACCTCCCTCCATTCCGGTGGGGCGGAACGCTCTATGTCCTCCCAGATGACCGCCCTCGCCTCCCCGGCAATGCTTCCCAGCAGTCCCTCGCCTACCCGGAAGGATTCGGGCAACCCGCTCGCCACCCCCGTCTGGCAGCGCCGATAGAGCAGGTTGAAGTCCTTCTCCGACGCCAGGTAACACCAGCCGCTCTCGTACCCGGTGAACTCCATGATCACCCGCAGCGCGTTCTGGAGGATTTCCGCCGGGCTTCGCGAGCGTACCAGGCTGGCGATCATCTCGTTAATGGTGCGCAGCTCGGCGGTCCTCTCCCGCACCCTGTCCTCCAGGAGCTCCTGGGAACTCTGCAGCGCTTCCGCCATGCGGTTGAAGCTGGCGGCCAGGCCGCGCAGCTCCCCTCCTCCCCTCACTTCCACTCGGTACTCCAGGTCCCCCAGTCCGAGCTTCTCCGCGGCCGTCTGGAGGCGGCGCAGGGGCACGGTGATGCGCTGGGCCAGCACCAAGGAGACCAGTAGAGAGGCCATAGCCAATCCCAGCACGATGTAGATTATGAAATTACGCAGCCGGGGTAGGTCAGCGAAGGCCTCCGCCGCATCCTCCTCCACCAGCACTCCCCAGCCCGTCCGGGGTACATGGCGAAAGGCACCCACGACCCTGCGCCCCGCGTAATTGACGTATTCGCTCACGCCGCTTTCTCCCTGGACGACCTTTGCCACTCCCTCCGTTTCCAGTGGTTCTCCCAGGACCTCCAGCTTGCCTCCCTCCGGAGCGCGAGGAGGCATGGTGATCAGGCGTCCGTCCGGATCCACCAGATATATCTCCCCGGATACGCCCACGGAGAGGGACCCCAGATCCCTTCCAATCCCGTCCGGCGTTAGGTCTCCGGCCAGGACGAAGTAGACCTTTCCCTCCCGGACCACGGGGGCGGCCACGGTCATGACCACCTCGCTTTCCCCACCCGCATCCAGGCGGCGGAAGGGGGTTATCACCGTCTCTCCCGGCCGTATGCCCACTATCTTTTCCTCCAGGCGTCCGCCGTAAGCGGGGTCCGATCCGGCCAGGTAGATCCCTCCGGGGAGAAAGACGTTCAGACGCTTGAAGCCGGGGACCTTTATCTGGCCTTCCTGGAGGGTTCTCTTCAGCAACGCCGTACCGGGCTCGTCGGCGAAAAATCTACCGGCCACGTCGGCCAGAAGCAGCATCTCCCGTTCCAGGGTGGGTATCCAGACCTCCTCCACCAGGCGGGTCACGTCGTTCGCCACGCTGGTCAGGTTCTCCGTCACGTGCCTCTTGACCATGGAGCGAGCGATGTAATAAGAGGCCCCGCCTACTGCCAGTCCGGCCAGGGAACCGATAAGGAGGAGGGCCAGGAAGATCCTCGCCCGTAGGCTGCTGAAGAACCTGGGCAGCGTGCGCACCTCCTTCCCTTTTACCCGGTACGAGCATCCGCTATGTTTGATTATAGAGGTAAGGGCGACGTTTTTCTGCCCGGGTCGCACTGAGGTGGCTGTTCGATGCGGAAGGACGGGGCATGGGTAAGGCCGTTTTGAAGGTGGGGACCTCGGGCTGGCATTACCAACACTGGCGCGGGGTGTTCTACCCGGAAGAACTTAACCCCCGGGAATGGCTTCCCTACTATGCCCGCCACTTCGATACGGTGGAGATAAACAACTCCTTCTACCGGCTCCCGCCTCGGCAGACGTTCGCTTCTTGGCGAGAGAAATCGCCACCCGGGTTCATCTTCACCGTCAAGGCCAACCGCTTCATCACCCACATCAAGAGGCTGAACGACCCGCAGGAGGCATTGTCCCGCTTCTTCCACAACATGGAAGCGCTCGGAGACCGCCTGGGTCCGATCCTCTTCCAGCTGCCTCCCCGCTGGGGAGCGGACCCCCAACGCCTTGAGGGATTCGTGCGCGCCCTCCCGTCCGGATACCGTTATGCCTTCGAATTCCGTGACCCCAGCTGGTTCGTGGAGGATATATTCCATATACTGGAAGAGAACAACTGCGCCCTCTGCGCCGCCAGCTCGCCCTCCTTTCCGGAGGTGAGAAGGGCTACGGCCGATTTCGCCTTCCTCCGCTTCCACGGCGGCAGTATACTCTACGGGTCCAAATACTCACGCGAGGAGCTGCGGGAATGGGCCTCCTACGCCCGCCGCCTCCTGAAGGAGGGGAGGGATGTCTACGCCTATTTCAACAACGACGCCTTCGGATACGCCGTGGAAGACGCCCGGGCCTTCAGGACAATGGTCCGCCCCTGAACGGGGTCAGGCCCGCTTGGCCAGCTTCCTTCCGAGTTCCTCCAGCCGGGCCACGTCCTCCGGCGAAGCCTGCGGCCCCTTCCATAGGCTCAAGGGTGCGCCGGCCTTGACCGCCACGCCCCGCAGGACGACCTTCGCCCCGCGGCGCTTGAGAAGACGGCGGAGGCGGCGCAGGGTGGCTCGACCCCGAAAACCCGCATAGGCGGTGAAGACGGTGGCCGCTTTGCCCTTAAGGGACTTCTTCTCCAGCCCCTTTATGAACCTCTTCACCACCCGGGCCGGCCGGGCACCTCTGGTGGGACTTCCCACGGCCAGAACGGCGCAACCCTCCAGCTCGCCTGGACTCACCTCCGAGACGCGCTTCACCACGACCTGAAACTTCCTCTCCCTAAGGCCCCTGGCCACGGCCTCCGCCGCTTCGGCGGTATGTCCCGTCTTGGTGTGGTAAACGACGAGAGCCTTCTTGTTCCTCCCAAACATCACGACCTCCTTTTGCCTCGCCCAGCGACCGCGGAACCCTCATCCTTATGCGGGTCCCTTTATATGGACTCGGGAAGGCTCCCCGGGGGCATCGAGAGGCAGGGAGAAGGCCAGCACCGCCCCCATTCCCTCCTCGTCCTCCACCCAGACCTCTCCCCCGTGGGCCTCCACGTAGGTGCGCACGATGAACAGGCCCAGTCCCAAGCCTTTCTCCATCCCTTCCGGTTTGCTCTGGATGAACTTCTCGAAGAGCCGGTCTCGGTTCTCGCCGGGGATCCCGGGGCCTTGGTCCTTCACCTTGACCACCGCCATGCGATCCCGGACCTCCCCGGTCACGATCACCCGGCCTTCCGGGGGGCTGAAGCGGAAGGCGTTGTCCAGTAGGTTTATCAGCACTTGCTTTACTTTGTCCCAGTCGGCCTCCATCTCCAGCGAGCGCACGGAGGTGACCAGATGTATGGGACGTGACCCGGGAACCATGGTCATGGACCTGATAACATCTTCCATGACGCTCACCAGGTCCCCTTTTCTCCGGTTCAGGAACATCTGCTCGGACTCGATGCGGCTCATGTCCAGGACGTTCTCCACCATGCGATTCAGGCGCTCACACTCTCTGAGCATGCGGTCGATGCAGTCCAGCTTCTGCCCATCGGCCATCTTCTCCCAATGGTCCCTCAGGGCGGAGGCGTAGCTGTTGATCACCGTGAGGGGGGAACGCAGCTCGTGGCCTACGATGCCCACCAGCTCCGTCTTCAACTGGTCGAGCTCGCGGAGGCGGCGGTTGGCTTCCTCCAGGAGGGCGTTCCTGCGCATAAGCTCCAGCTCCATCTCCCGGGACTGGGTCACGTCGCGGGCGATGACCAGTGCGGCTTCCTTGTCCGTGTACAGCCGGGTACCGGTTATGGATAGGATGACCGGCTTCCCGTCCGGCCTCCGCAGGGTCACCTCGAAGAACCTTATCTTCTCCCCACCCAGCCCGCGCGCCAAAGCGGAAAAGGCGCGCTCCTTTTCCTGGGGGTCTAGGAAGTCCAGGTATCCCTTTCCCAGCACCTTCTCCACCGGGAACCCCAGTACCTCCTCCGCATCCGTGTTGATGGCCAGGATGTTGCCCTCCCGGTCCACGGTGAAGATCACGTCGTAGCTGTTGTCCAGCATCTTCCGGAACCTGGCCTCGGCCTCGGCCAGCCTTTTCTCCCGCAGCCCCAACTCCTCGAGGGCCTGCATGTGTTCCTGCCTGACCCTCAGGAAACCGGCCACCAATATGTCGTAAGCGAAGCAGGCTTCGAAAGCCAGCATCCCGTAGGTCTGAAAGCGGAGACCCCAGAGGTCCCAGAGGATGTCGGCTACCTGGAGACATGCTCCGAGGACGACGAATACCGCGCCCAGCAGTGCCAGCAGATGTTGTCGGTCCCTCGTGAGATTAAATTCCCAAGCCATCAGGGTAACGATCAACGCGGAGGCCAGCAGAAGATATACGCCGAAAATCGCCTTCCATATACTGGAAGATGATAGAACACCCAGAGCGGCGGCGGCCATGAAGAGGGCGGAGGCGGGATAGGCTATCCCGTAGAGGAGGCGGGCGAAATTTTTCCCCTTTAAGGAGTAAGTGACGAAGAAGTGCACGGCTTGGGCCACACAAAAGGCTCCCAGGGCCCAGCTGACCGCGTCCACCCAGGGATCCGTGGTCACCAGGGGATGGGCGAAGTCGAACGCCTTCCAGGTCGCCAGAGCCAGGCACAGCAAACCGAAAAGGCGCCCGTGCATATCCCTCCAGTGGCCGGCCAGGACTATCAGTCCCAGGAGTGCAGAACCCACCACGGCGACGGTCTCCGTCACGTTGGTCGGGTTGACCTGCACCAGCATTAGCCACGCCCCCGTATCGTGCTCGGAAGGCGGGGTCCCGCCCCACCAACCGGTTCGGCCCCTTTCCATAATATTCTAAACGATGAGTCGGTCCGTGGTCTTCTCCCAGCCCTGAGGTGGTGCGGGTGAAGATTCCGTAAGGTTTCGGATCCGTCAGCCGAAATCGCGGAGGATGAATTCGGAGGCCACGATGCCCGAACCCACGGTGGGAGCTATGCCCCCTCCCAAGTGGGTGGAGGCCCCGGTCAGGTAGAGGCCCTGGAATACCCGTGAGCGGACGCCGGGTCGGAAGGCGGCGGTGCAGGTTATGTCGTTCTGCAGCCCGTAGACGGCGCCCTCGGGATGGAGGAGCATCCTCTCGAAGTCCTTGGGCGTGTTCACCTTGGCCACCTGGATATGATCCCGCAGCCGCAAACCGAAGTTGCGCTCCAGAAGACCCAGCATCGTCTCCAGGTATCTCTCCTTGTAGGAATCCCAGTCCCCCTCGGCTAGGTGATAGGGGGCGAAGGAGACCAGGTTCAGGCAGTGGTGCCCCTCCGGGGCGAGGGAGGGATCGGCGTGGGTGGGCCAGGAAATGAGCATGAACCCGCCGTCCGGTACCCGGTTGTTCAGGTAGTCCTCGAACCAGATGCGGTTCATCTCCTCCAGGGTCGCGTAGCAGAAGGTGTGGTGGGCGTCGAGATCCGGGCGGGAATCCAACCCCAGCATGATCATGGGGGCGGGTATGGAGACCTTGTAGCTCCTGATGGCCCTCTTGGCCCACGCAGGAAGCCGCTCCTCTCCCACCAACTCCAGATAGAGGACCTTGGCGTTTACGTTGGAGACCACTATGTTGGCCTCGATACTCGTGCCGTCGGCCAGCTCCACCCCACGGACCCGCTTACCCTCGGTGAGCACCTTCACCACCCGCGAGTTGAACCTTATCTCTCCGCCGAATTCCCGGAAAGCCGAGGCGATGCCCTGCGGTATGGCGATCATGCCTCCACGGGGATAGAAGATGCCCTCATGCTCGGAATAAGCCAGGAAGGCCACGTACCCGGGGCAGAGGGCGGGGGGAAGGCCGATGAAGTAGGACTGCAGGCTCATGGAGGCACGCACGGTGTCGCTTTTGAAGAACTTGCAAAGCACGCTCTCGAAATTAAGCACCATGTACTTGAGGTACTTGGCCAGCTTGGGGTTGGCCGCGGCCACCCTCATCATGTCCTTCAAAGAGCCCATGGACTCGGTCATCACCTTCCCGAAGGCGAAGTTGATGGCCTCCGAGCCCACGGCGGCGAAGCGTTCCCAAGACCTCGCGTCCTCCTCGGAGAAGCGGGCGATGACCTGCCTGGTCTCCTCCACGGAGACGGGATAGGAGAACCTCCTTCCGTCGGCCGTGACGAATCCGTAGATGGGATCGACGGGAACGAAGTCGATGTAATCCTCGGTGCGCCTTCCCAACCGCCGGAAAAGCTCGTCGATCACCCAAGCGAGTTCCACCACGGAGGCCCCGATGTCGAATCGGTAGCCTTGGTGGTCGTAGGAGGAACAACATCCCCCCACCTGTCCGGTGTTCTCCAGGACCAGGGTGCGGAAACCGCTCCGGGCCAAGTTGGCGGCGCAGGAAAGCCCTCCCAGCCCGGCCCCGATGACCACGGCGTCGTAGTCCATGTCCCCACCCCCGTTCAGATGAAATATCGGTAGGGCAGGTAGGGGACCTGCTTTCCTATGTGCACCAAGTAGCGCCTGGTGCTCTCGTCCAAGGAGAAGTACAGAGCCACCAGTCCCGCCAGGGCTCCCACTTTAAACAACCTCTTGACGAGTTTGCCGTCCATGGTCGGTCCTCCTCGCTGTTCTCGCCAAACCGTTCCTTCAACGGGCTTCGGACGCCGTCCTCAACCGCGGTCCTTCAACACGTAGTTCGAGGTGATGATCCCCGAGGCGATGGTGGTGGGGACCCCTCCTCCCAAGTGGGTGGACGACCCAGTGAGATAAAGCCCTCTTATAACGCGCGAGCGGGCGTGCGGACGGAAGAGGGCCAAAGAGGTCAGGTCGGAGAAAAGCCCGTAGATGGCCCCCTGGGGGGAGAGCAACCGCCTTTCGAAATCCAGGGGCGTGGAGACCTCCAGGTAGTCGATGTGATCCCTCACGTCCGGCATGACCGTCCGTTCCAGCTCCCGGACGGCCTCCTCCCGGTACCAGTCCTTCAGCCGGTCCCAGTTGTCCCCCAGGGGAGCATAGGGGGCCGGCGCGTTGCAGAGGAAGTTGAGGATGTGCCGGCCTTCCGGTGCCAGGGAGGGATCGGCCTCCGTGGGCCAGCAGATGAGGCTCATGGCCGTCCGGGGGATGACGCCCTTGGTGTAATAGAGGTTCCAAACGCGGTTCATCTCCTCGATGGAACCGGAGACCACGGTATGATGGGCGTCCAAATCCGGTTTCTTGTCCAATCCCACATAGATCATCGGACAGGGCATGGAAAGCCGGTAGCTGTCTATAGCCCGTACCGCCCATCCGGGAAGGTTCTCCGGGCCGACCATCTTCAGGTAGGTCACCTTGGCGTTGACGTTGGAGATCACCACGTCGGCGGTTATCTCCGAGCCGTCCTCCAGGATCACACCGCGGGCGCGCCGACCATCCAGGATGAGCCTCTCCACCTTGCACCCGGTGCGGACCTCCAGGCCGTGTTCCCGTCCCGCCTTCAGCATGCCCTGGGGTATGGAGATCATCCCCCCTCGCGGGTAATAGATGCCCAGATGCTCGGATAAAGCGATGAACCCGAATATACCCGAACCCAGCTCCGGGGGCGCCCCGGCGAAGTAGGACTGGAAGGCCACCGAACCCAGGATGATCGGGTTCTTGTAATAGGAACGGACCACGGACTGATGGTTGCGCACCAGGAGGGGAAGGTAGCGAGCGACCTTGGGGTTTTTCGCCGCCATGGCCGCCACCTCCCCCAAGGTGTTCATGGGCGAGGTCATCATGGCGTCCATCATCTCGTCGACCATCTCCAGGCCCAATTTGGAAAACCTTTTCCAGCCCTCCACGTCCTCGGGAGCGATGGACTCGATGACGCGGGTGGTCGCCTCGATGTCCGTGGGATAGGAGAAGCGCCTCCCGTCCTGGGTGACGAAGGAGTAGATGGGATCGCAGGGCAAGAGCTCGATGTAATCCTCCCGCTTTCTGCCCATGAGGGCGAAGAACTTGTCCATGGGATGGACGATCTCCACGATGGAGGCGCCCACGTCGAACTTGTAGCCTTGGCTCTCGAAGGTGGAACAGCATCCTCCAACGAGGTCCGACTGCTCCAGGATCAGGGTCTTCATGCCGTTCTTGGCGAGAAGTGAAGCGCTGGTAATCCCTCCCAGTCCGGCCCCTATGACCACCGCATCGTAATCGGCCATGACCCCACCTCCTCCGACTTCCGGGTTCGCGCCGCGAAAAGGACCCGGCATCCACAGCCTTTCCCCGGTTTACCCGCCGCAGGAAATAACGGCTACCTATTCTGACTAATTGTTATAATTATACTTCCTGATAAGAGCGGGGTAAACCCCTTTTCGCGAATCGGAAGTCCCGAGCGCCGGGCCGTCCTCCTGCCCGGATCCCATACTCGGCCCCTACGAGCAAGCCGCGATCCCGCCCCACGGCTCATGGGGTCGCAGTGCGGCAGACACCCCCTCAGCCCGTACCTACAAAGGGGGGTCAGGTCGCGGAGAGTCCGTGCTGGAGAAAATCCATAAGTTCGACGAAGAAGGAGGGGACGTCGAAATCCTCCTCGAGAATGAAAAGGATACCGGCCATCTCGGCGATACCGATAAGGGCGTAAGCCACGCTCCGGGAGTCCACCGGCTTGAAGGTCCCTTCCTCCACGCCCTTCTCGATGTCCCCAGCCAGAAACTCGGCCACGCGCCGGAAGATCTCGGCTCCCTTCCGCCTCAACCTCTCGTTTCCCGCCAGGGCCTCGGAGATCACGCTGAGGAACATGAACTGGACCTCGCGGTAACGGGATATGAAGGAAAGCCCCTCTATGGCCAGACGGCCCAGGGCGTCACGAGCCTCACTGGCCGTGGAACGGGCCTCGGAGAGCAGGGACTCGAGGCTGCGTTCCATGGTGGCCACGAATATATCCTCCTTGCTGGAAAAATATTGATAACAGGTACCCTTGCTCACCCCGGCTTCCGAGGCTACGTCGTCCACGGTGGCGCTCCGGTAGCCCTTCGAGGAGAAAACCCGAAAGGCGGCGTCCAGGATCTGCTCCCGGCGCCTTTCCTCGTCGCTCAGAGCCGCCAGGCGCTCCTCGTCCTCCAGCTCGTGGGACTTCTTCCGCCGCGCCTTGTCGCGAAAGCGGTTCCAATCGGCCACTCCCCGGAAAGGGTACTTCTCCAGTATGCTCCGGATGCTCCGAATGGAAAGGCCTTCCTCCCGCATGTGTTTCACCACGAGGAGGCGGTCCAGAAAAGCCCGGTCGTAGTAGGCCACGTTGGCCTTCTCCTTCCGGGGAGGGGGGAGCAGACCCTTGGAGAGGTAGAACTTGATGGTGCTTACCGGAAGTCCCGAGGCTTCGGCCAGCTGCTTCATCTTCATTAGTTCGCCGGATTTCTGCGTCGTCATCTCCGTGGGAACCTTTACCTCTTTTCCTCCGCCGCCTCGAGGCGAAAGCCCTCCGCTTCCGTCGAGAACGTCTCGCTGCCGTTTAAGCGCACGGCCAGTACGTTTATCGGAAAAACGGCCCGGTCACATTATCCGACAACCGGAACGCTCCGAAAACCCTTCTCCGCCGCGGCCACTTTTCCGCTTCGCGACACCGGAGAAACCGCCGCCGCGGAGCGGAGCGCCACCGATGAAGACCGGCGCGCACCACTCCGTCTAAAGCACCTTCTCCCCGTGTGCGCGCACCCTCTCCCAGTCCACCTCCACTCCCAAGCCGGGCCGCGAGGGCACGGTCACACAACCCTCGTCGTCGATGGTTATGGGCTCGGTCAGCATGGCGTCCCTTCCCTCCGGGGTCCAGCCCGGAGGATCATAGGGATACTCGCAGTGGGTGCAGTTGGGAATGGCCCCCATGAGCTGCAGATTGGCGGCCAGACCCAACCCGTTGGTCCAGGTGTGGGGGTTGTAGACGATGTTGGCCGCTTCGGCCATGGCCGCCAGCTTGCGCCCGGTGAGTATCCCGCCGGCGAAGGTGACATCCGGCTGGATGATGTCGTAGCAACCCCGGTCGATGAGCTCCCGGAAGTCGTCGAGGTCGTCGTTGATCTCGCCGCCGCTTATGGGAACCGTGGTCGACCTCCGCAGGAGGGCCAGGCCATCGTAGTCCCTCATGCGCAGGGGTTCCTCCAACCAGGCCACCCCGAGTTGCTCCAACTCTTTGGCCATGGCCATGGCCCTCTTCAGATCCCACTTGGGATAGGGCCCGAAGCCGTGGATAAGCCAGGCCTGGTTGGCATCCACCATTATCTCCACCTCGTCCCCCACGGCAACGCGCACCGCCTCCACCACGGCCAAATCGGTACGCATGTCTTGGTTGCGAAGGCGTAATTTTATGGCCCGGAAACCCTCTTCCACCAGGCGGACGGCGTCGTGGGCCCTGGTCTCCGGGTCGCGGAGCTCGCCCGTGGAGGCGTAAGCCTTGACCCGGTCCCGCGAGCCCCCCAGCAGGCGGTATACGGGCTGCCCGGCGGCCTTCCCTATGATGTCCCATAGGGCGATCTCCACGAACCAGGCCCGAAACCCGATGACTTTCGCCGAGCGGAGGACCTGTATGAAGTCCTCCAC
>JACVJF010000008.1 GCA_015711855.1 Candidatus Solincola quzhuomuensis
ACGCCAGGCTGGCCGCCAGGCTAACTGGGTGGCGCATCGATATCCGTAGTGAATCCCAGACTAGGGATGACCGTAGGGCTTTCCTTGCCCAGGCGGGAAGGGGAAGCGAAGTATGGAGGGCTTCCGGAGAGGGAGAAAGAGAGTCGGTGGCCGGTGGAGGCGAGGAGGGCGAGACTTTCTCCGGAGGAGAGGAAGACGAGGACCGGGCGGAAAACGGAGGCGAAGCGGGAGATCCGGAGGAGGGATAACCCAAAACAAGGCCCGTTTAAATTATCATATAAATGGTCGCGAATACGGCTCGAGTATAGGTCTTCGTCCGGGTTTGGGACGTGACCCGGGGGTCAGGAAAAAAAGGGTATTAAGTGCCGAGAGCCTAGGAAGGAAGCGTAGATGGCGGGGAAAAGGGTTCATCAGCTGGCCAAGGAGCTGGGTGTGACCAGCAAGCAGCTGCTCGAGTTGCTACAGTCCATGGGCGAGAACATCCAGAACCCCCTTTCCGCGGTCGACGAGAAACTGGAAAAAGCGGTAAGGCGCAAGCTGGAGAAAGTCAGTGAAAAGAAGCTCGAAAAGCCACCGGTTAAGCCCAAGGCCGGCCCTTCCGACCGGAAGGAGAAGACGGCTTCGATGGAGCAAGCCCTGGTTAAATCCCTTGAGAAGGAACCTCCGGCAGGTCGAAGAGGCGTGAAGGAGGCGTCGCCTGAGGCGTCGGTTAAGAAGGAGAAGAAGGAAGCGCCGCCATATCCTGAAAAGCTCCTCGCAGGAAAGGCGGCGGTCGAGGAGAGAGTAGAGGCCAAGGCAGCTCCGGAGGAGAAAGAGGCTACTCCGCGCCATCCGATACGGCCAAGATCTGCCCCGGCGCGCGGCCGTCAACAGCTCTCGAGGACCAAGGGGACGACGGAAGCCCCGCCGGCGCGGAGACCTATGGGCAGGGAGAGAGGGAGGCCGGTCGCGGAGAAAAGCATGCCGGAACCGGTCACCAAGCCCATGCGCAAGGCCCTGCGAGTACCCTCGGGGATTACGGTTAGGGAATTCGCCCAGAAGGTGGGAAGGACTCCGAAGGATATAATCCGCATGTTGGCTGGTCTTGGCGAGGCGGCCGATCTCCATCACCCCGTCTCCGACGACGCCCTTCACCTCTTGGCCGAGGAGCTGGGGATCGAATTGGAAATAAAATCGAGGGGGATGGAGGAAATACCGGCGGTCGAGGACGCACCGGAATCTCTGCGACCGCGACCCCCGGTGGTCACGGTCATGGGACACGTCGATCACGGGAAGACCTCTCTCCTGGACGCCATCCGGCACACCAACGTCACGGACAGGGAAATGGGTGGCATCACCCAACACATCGGGGCGTCGGTTGTGGAGTACCAGGGACAGCGCATAACCTTCATCGACACGCCGGGGCACGAGTCTTTCACCGCCTTGCGTGCCAGAGGCGCCAAGGTCACCGACATAGCCGTGCTGGTGGTGGCGGCCGACGACGGGGTCATGCCCCAGACCATAGAGGCCATCGATCACGCCCGTGCTGCGGGCGTGCCCATCCTAGTGGCGGTGAACAAGATTGACAAACCGGAAGCCAACCCCACGCGGGTCCGCCAGCAGCTCACGGAGTTCAACCTGGTTCCCGAGGAATGGGGCGGGGATACCGTCTTCGTGGACGTTTCCGCCAAACAGGGGACCAATCTGGATCACCTCCTGGAGATGGTTCTCCTCCTGGGGGAGATACACGACCTCAAGGCCAACCCGGATGCCCCCGCCACCGGGTTCATAATCGAAGCCCGGCTGGACAAAGGAAGAGGCCCGGTGGCCACGGTGCTGGTGAAGCGGGGAACCCTCCGCAGAGGTGACGTTCTGGTGGCGGGCAAGGCCTACGGTAAGGTCAGGGCGCTTATCGACGACCGAGGGCGACAGGTGGACCAAGCGGGCCCTTCCACGCCCGTGGAGGTCCTGGGACTGAACATGGTGCCCGAGGCGGGGGATGAGTTCATGGTGATGGATGACGAGAGAAAGGCCCGAGCGCTCGTGGAATCCAGGCTGGAACGCGAGAGGGCGGAGGCGGAATCCCGTCCGGTGCGGAAGTTGACCCTGGAAGATCTGTTCCGGCAGATCCAGGAAGGAGAGGTCCAGGAGTTCAACCTCATCATCAAGGGCGACACGCAGGGTTCCGTAGAGGCGGTAAGGGATTCCGTCCTGAAGCTTAAGGTGGGGGACATCACCGTCAATATAATCCATTCCGGGGTAGGAGCCATAAACGAGAACGACGTCATGCTGGCCAAGGCGTCGGAGGCCATAATTGTGGGTTTCAACGTGCGCCCCGATTCCAAGACCCAGGAAATGGCCAATCGGGAAAAAGTGGATATAAGGACCTATCGGGTCATATACCAACTGCTGGAGGACATCCAAGCCGCCCTGGAGGGCATGCTCAAACCGGAGTTCGAGGAGGTCAGGACGGGCCTTCTGGAGGTGCGGGCGGTGTTCCGCATCCCTCGGCAGGGCGTGGTGGCCGGTGCCCTGGTCAAGGAGGGGGAGATAACCCGCAACTCAAGGGTCCGGTTGTTGCGGGACGGAGCCATCATTTACGAGGGGAACGTCGCCTCGCTGCGCCGATTCAAGGACGACGTGAGATCCGTTTCCGCCGGTTACGAATGCGGGGTAGGTCTGGAGAACTTCCAGGACATAAAGGAAGGTGACCTAATAGAGGTGATCGAGACGCGGGAGAAGTCACGGGGAGAGGAGACGCCGCCGTCCTGAGGAGGTCGCCGCCATGTACGTCGGGGCTCTGAGACTGGAACTGTACCTTCCGCAGTGCCGTAACCTTAAGGAGAAGAGGCAGGTCATAAAGAGCATCATCGACCGCACGCGCAGCCGCTTCAACGTGGCCGTGGCCGAGGTGGATAACCACGACCTCTGGCAGCTCTGCAGCCTGGGGATCACCTGCGTGAGCAACAGCGAATACAATGCCAGGGAGACTCTCAATCGCGTGGACCGCAGCGTAAGGGCACTGGGAAAGGCGGAGGTTCTGGACTCTCCCATCACCATATTCACCCCCTGATCTCCTCCAAGGCGAAGTTTCGCGAGGTGACCGCCCATGATCCCGGAGCGCATGAAGAGGGTCAACGAGGCCTGCAAGGAAGCTCTGGGGGAGATACTCCACTCGGAGATGAAGGATCCCCGGGTGGGGTTCGTCACCGTCACCCGAGTGGAGGTATCCCCGGATCTCAGGGTGGCCCAGGTTTGGGTCAGCTTCCTGGGGTCGGAGGAGGACTCCGAATCCTCGCTGCGGGCACTGGAGAAAGCCAGGGGTTTCCTGAGGCGGGAGCTGGGCAAGAGGGTGAGGCTTCGTTACACTCCGAAGCTGATCCTGCACCGGGACAGGGGTGCGGAGACCAGCCAGAAGGTCCAGTTCATACTCCACGATCTGGAAGAAAAGGAGCCCGGCGTTTGAACGAGGAGGCATCTCGGGCCCTGTGGTGGACCGGTGACCGAATTGGGCGGCGGGTTTCCGGAATGCCCGGAACGATCCCGACCGGGCATAAGGGAGGAAAGCCAAGACCCGGTTCCTTGACCGGAGGAGACCGCATCCATAAACATTTATGGGGCGAGGCAATCTTTTAGAGAAGCCAAGAAGCGACAAAGCAGGCCGGAGGAGATGAGGCAGCGTGGAAAGCCAACTGCAGGCGGTCATAGATGCCTTGGAATCCGCCGAATCCTTGGCGTTAACTTCCCATGTGAATCCCGACGGTGACGGGGTGGGATCCCTTCTGGCCCTCGCCCTGGTGCTCGAACGAAGGGGGAAGGAGGTATTCGCCTCCCTACCGGAGCCCGCCCAGTACCCTCCCCAGTACCTCTTTTTACCCGGTAGAGACCTTCTCTCTTCCCCGGATGAAATACCGCACGGACCAAAGCTTTTCGTGGCCCTGGACTGCAGCAACTTGGACAGGCTGGGAAAATTGAGGGAGAAGGCGGAAGGGGCCGCCGTGCTGGTGAACGTGGACCACCACGAGGACAATCGTCGTTTCGCCCACATAAACTTGGTGGATTCTCGGGCTTCCTCTACCTCGGAGTTGATTTATAAACTCATACGCCGTTCGGGATGGGAGATGGACGCCCAGGTTGCCACCTGCCTTTATACGGGGCTGGTTACCGACACCGGTCGCTTCCAACACCGCAACACGGGACCGGAGGCGCTGGCCGTCGCCTCGCAGCTGGCCGCGGCGGGCGCCGACTTGGAACTTATTTCCAAGGAGGTCTACGAAAGCCAGTCCCTGGGCTATACGCGTCTTCTGGGGAGAGCTCTGCAGCGCGTTCAGGTCTTAGAGGACCTCGGACTGGTGTACAGCTACGTCACCCAGGAAGACCTGATGGAGACCGGGGCCACCCTTCCCGAGACGGAAGACCTCATCGACCACCTGCGCACGGTGAGGGGAACGAGGATAGCGGTACTGTTCAAAGAACTGGAGAACGGGAAGATACGCGTCAGCCTCCGTTCCCGGGACGGCGTGGAGGTAGGGCCGGTGGCCAGGCTGCTGGGAGGCGGCGGACACGCCAACGCCGCCGGGTATACTTCGGACAAGGACCTTTCAGGAAGTCTTTCCCAGCTTCTGGAAACGCTGCGTAATACCCATGGCTGATGCGTCACCCAGCGGAATGATTCTTCTGGACAAACCTCCCGGGCCCACTTCGCACGACATGGTGGACGAGATAAGGCGGATCTCGGGTGCTTATCGGGTAGGTCACGGCGGTACCCTGGACCCCTCCGCTTCGGGGCTCTTGGTCATCCTGGTGGGATCGTCGACACGGCTTCTCCCCTTCCTCCCCAGCGACCCCAAGGTTTATGAGGGAACGGTCGTGCTCGGCCTGAGCACGGACACCCTGGATCTGATGGGTAGGGTGGTCTCGCGCGCCCCTTTCCGCGGGGGCGTGGAGGAAGTGAGGGAGGCCCTGGAGTCCTTGGTCGGCGAACTGGAGCAGGTGCCGCCCATGTACTCGGCCGCCAAGCACAGGGGAAAACCGCTTTACGTATACGCTCGGAGGGGGCAGGAGGTACCGAGAAAAGCGCGGAAAATACGCGTCTATCGGGCGGAGATGACCGCTTTTCGCCGTCGGCGAGAGGAAGCTGAAGTCGATTTTCGGATATGGTGTTCTCCCGGTACCTACGTTCGGGAACTGGCCCAGCGCCTAGGGGAGAAGCTGGGATGCGGTGGCGCCCTCTCCCGCCTGCGTCGCATCTCCTCAGGGCCCTTCCGCGTGGAGGAGGCCGTTACCCCTGAGGAGCTGCGCCACCGTTGGAAGGGCGGAGAAAGCCCCCTGCTGCCGCCCCTGGAGGCCTTACGCGGATTGCCCATTGTCGAGGTCAGGGAGGAATGGGCTCGGATGGCCAGAAACGGAGCGCCCCTGGCCCCCCATATGTTGATCTCGGAGTGGAGGATCGGGTCGCCCGGGGACCTGGTGGCCGTCACCCAAGGAGGAAATCTGGTGGGCGTCTTTGAGGTCACGGGCGAAACCCCACACCTGAAGGCCAGGCGCATAATATTATAGGAAGGTCATTGGGACCTCAGGAAAGGAAACGGCCATGGAGATAATTCCCGGCTTGGAGGCCATTCCCGGGGATATCGGGGAGACGGTGGTGACCATCGGCATTATAGGAAGGTCATTGGGACCTCAGGAAAGGAAACGGCCATGGAGATAATTCCCGGCTTGGAGGCCATTCCCGGGGATATCGGGGAGACGGTGGTGACCATCGGCATGTTCGACGGGGTACACCTGGGACACCGCCGGATCATACACATGGCCCACGAGGAGGCCAGGAGTCTCGGTTTGCGCTGCGTGGTCTTCACCTTCGACCACCATCCCCTGGAGGTGCTGAGGCCGGGGAACCATCCCAAGCTGCTCTCCTCGGGCGCCCAGAAACTCCGTCTCCTGGAGGAGATGGACGTGGACATGGTCCTTGTGGCTCACTTCGACAGGAGTTTTGCGGAGATTACCGCCGAGGAGTTCGTGTCCCGTCTCCTGGCGGAGCGGCTGCACGCCCGGGAAGTGGTCTTGGGAGAGAACTTCCGCTTCGGGAAGGGAGGCCAGGGGGATATCGCCCTTCTCGTCTCCCTGGGAGCCCATTACGGGATAGGGGTGACTCCGGTTCCTCTCCTCCGGGTGGATGGCGAGGTGATCTCCAGTACCGCCATCCGCAGAATGGTGGAGGAGGGAAAGGTGGAGGAGGCCGCCCGGCGCCTGGGATGGTTCTACCTCTTGGAGGGCGTGGTGGTGCGCGGGGAGGGAAGGGGCAGGAGGCTGGGGTTTCCCACGGCCAACCTCGAGGTTCACGACGAACGTTGCATCCCCGCCGACGGGGTTTATGCCGGCGAGGCACACCTGGGGGGAAAGGCTTTGCCCGCCGTGAGCTACATAGGTAGAGCCCCCACCTTCGAATCCGGCCAGGCGAGAAGGAGGATAGAAGTGCACATACCGGGTTGGGAAGGCGGGGACCTTTACCAACGTTACCTGGGGATATCCTTCCGCAGGAGGCTGCGCGGGGATATGGTCTTCGGCTCGCCGCAGGAGCTCAAGGAGCAGATAACGCGGGACATAGAAGAGGTTTTGAGGGAGATCCCCAAGAAGTGCTGAAACTTCCTTTTTTTTGACAAGCTCCGCTTCCTCGGCCTAATGAAACCCACACGCCGGGCGAACAGCCTTCGGATACTCGATTTACCCCCGTCATCCGCTGTGCTATCATCGATGGGAAGACGTGGAAAGAGGATGCTGGGCGACCTAGGTCGCCCTAACCTGGGCCTAGGCAGGGCGGTTGCCGCCCCCTGCTTGGGTCTATGGGGATCAAGGAGGTGAAAGGCATGACCCTCTCAAGGGAGGAGAAGCAGTCTATTATCGGGGAATTTCGAACCCACGACAAGGACACGGGTTCCGCGGAAGTCCAGATCGCTCTTCTGACCAAGCGAATCGACGAACTCACCGAGCACCTCAAGGTGCACAAAAAGGACCACCATTCCCGACGCGGTTTGCTCAAGATGGTGGGAAAGAGGAGAAGGCTACTCAATTACCTGAAGCAGAAGGACGTTGAGCGGTACCGGCAGCTCATCGAGAGGCTCGGCCTGCGGAGGTAGCCTACCTTCCTCGCAGCTTGCGTACGGAAATGTTTAAGGGATTGGAGATGATAAAGGAATGACCGAAGGACAAGTAAGGAGGTTCTCGACCGAGGTCTTCGGTAAGACCATCGAGTTCGAGGTGGGGAAGCTGGCCACCCTGGCCGACGGCGCTGTGGTTATATCCTGCGGAGGGACGGACATCCTGGTCACGGCCATGGGATCCAAGAACGAGGTGGACCGGGATTTCTTCCCCCTGGTGGTTGACGTAGAGGAGAGGATGTACGCCGCGGGTAAGATTCCCGGCGGTTTCTTCCGACGCGAAGGGCGCCCTTCGGAGAAGTCCATCCTCACCGCGCGACTGATAGACCGTCCCCTGCGGCCCAACTTCCCGGAGGGGATGCGCATCGAGGTCCAGGTCATAGCCACCATCCTGTCCGTGGACCAAATCAACCATCCCGACGTGCTGGCCGTGAACGGAGCGTCGGCGGCCCTTTGCATTTCGGACATACCCTTCAACGGACCGGTGGGCGCGGTAAGGGTAGGACTTTTCCCCGAGGGGCTGGCCATAAACCCCACCATACCGGAGATGGAAAGGAGCAGTTTGGACCTGGTGGTGGCCGGCGTGCTCAACCCGGAGAGTAACGAGGTGGACATAATCATGGTGGAGGCCGGGGCTTCCCAGGTGTCCGAAGCCGACCTGGTGGACGCCCTGGAATTCTCCAAGCAGGGCATCCGGGAGATGATCCGCATCCAGCAGCAGATGGCGCAGGAGGTGGGAAAACCCAAGCGGGAGGTCAACCTGCGCAAGTTCGATTTCGAGGCCGTGGAGAATCGTTTCCCGGAGATGAGGGAGAAGGTGGGAAGGCTACTCCACGATATCGCTCGCAACCAGCTGGACAAGCCGGAAAGGGACAAGGCCCTGGAAAACCTGCAGAACGAGTTCGTCTTGGCCGCTGAGATCGAGGGCACCACCGAGGAATTCCTCGCTTCCCTCAAGGAGTATTTCGACCGACTGGTGGGAAAGACCATACGCCGCATGATCGTGGAGGAGGACCTGCGCGTGGACGGCAGGCGCCCGGAGGAGATCCGGCCTATAACCTGCGAGGTGGGTTTGGTCTCCCGTACCCACGGCTCGGGCCTCTTCGCCAGAGGACTCACCCAGGTGCTCACCCTGCTCACTTTGGGACCCATAAGCGACATGCAGCGCATAGACGACCTCTCTCCCGAGGAGAGCAAGCGTTTCATGCACCACTATAATTTCCCGCCATTCTGTGTGGGCGAGACGGGCATTCTCCGCGGGCCTCGCCGCAGGGAAATAGGACATGGGGCCTTGGCCGAAAGGGCATTGGTCACTCTCATACCGGACGAGGAAGTTTTTCCCTATACCATACGACTGGTATCAGAGGTGCTCTCCTCCAACGGTTCCACCTCCATGGCCTCGGTGTGCGCTTCCAGCCTGGCCCTCATGGACGCCGGGGTACCGCTGAAGGACAAGAAGGCCGTGGGGGGCATAGCCATGGGCCTGATAAAGGAGGAGGACCGGACGGTGGTCCTCACCGACATCCAGGGGATAGAGGACAAGTATGGGGACATGGACTTCAAGGTGGCCGGGACCGAGGACGGGGTCACCGCCCTCCAGATGGACATGAAGATTCCCGGCATCAGGGTGGAGACGCTGGAGAGGGCTTTGGAGCAAGCGCGTGAGGCCCGCATGTACGTGCTCAGAAAGATAAAGGAGACCATACCGGAGCCCAGGGCGGAGCTTTCGCCTTATGCTCCGCGGGTCATCGCCTTCGAGGTGCCCGTGGACAAGATACGCGAGGTCATCGGCCCCGGCGGGAAGGTCATCCACCGCATCGTGGCCGAGCACGACGTGGAGCTGGACATAGAGGACGACGGCCGGGTCTTCATAACCGCCAAGGACCTGGCCAGCGCCGAGGCGGCCAAACGCATGGTGGAGCAGATAATCCGGGAGGCGCAGCCCGGGGAACAGTACGAGGGCACGGTGACCAGGACCACGAGCTTCGGTGCCTTCGTGGAATACCTTCCGGGCAAGGAAGGGCTCATACACATCTCCAAGCTCTCCGATCGCCATGTTTCCAGGGTTGAGGACGTGCTAAACGTGGGAGACAAGGTGAAGGTGGAGGTAATGGAGATCGACAAGCTGGGGCGGGTGAACCTGAGGGGCATCGGGCTTCAGGTCCCGGAGGGAGGCGAGGAGGCAAACGTCGCTCGTGAGGAAAGACGATCCAAAAGCGTCAAAGACCCCCGCCAGCAGCAGCGTTACGCCTCCGGCGCTCCCGGAAGACCGGGAGGACGGGAAAAGGGGAGAGGCGACACCAACCGTTTCAGGCAGGACAGGAGAAACTGGTAAAGGGCCTCCTCCTCCATGAAAAAAGACGAGTTTCTGCGCACGGAAAACACCAATGGGATCCGGATCCTGACCGAGCGCATGCCCAACCTCCGGAGCGTGACCACGGGCTTCTGGGTAGGCGTGGGGTCCCGTGACGAACCCCAGGAGCTTTCGGGGATAAGTCATTTCATCGAACACCTACTCTTCAAGGGCACGGAGACGCGCTCCGCCCGGCGTATAGCCGAGGAATTCGACGCTATGGGGGGCGAGCTCAACGCCTTCTCGGCCAAGGAATACACCTGCTACTATGCCAAAGTTCTTGACGAGAACATCGAGAAGTGCCTGGAGATCATGGTGGATATGATCCTCCACTCGGTCATGTCCCCCAAGGACGTGGATGCCGAGAGAAAGGTCATCCTGGAGGAGATCGCCATGCACGAGGACTCCCCCGACGACATCATCCACGACCTTTTCGTTTCCGCCCTTTGGGAGTCCCACCCCCTTGGCCAGAGCGTCCTCGGGAACCAGACCGCGATACGAACCCTCACCAGCGAGGACATACGTTCCTTCTTCAGGCGTTTCTACTATCCGGAAAACATCGTGGTGGCGGTGGCCGGAAACGCCGAACACGAGCGTATCGTGGATCTGGTGAACGGGCTCATGGGCTTTGACGGGCAAAGGGAGAGGCATATACGCCATTGCATGGTCCCGGAGATAAGGCCCCATACGGTTGTCTACGACCGCCCCACGGAGCAGGCTCACATCGTTTTGGGAACACAGGGCCTATCCCGAAGACACCCCGCCCGTTTCGCCCTCGCCGTGCTCGACAACATACTGGGTGGGGGAATGAGTTCCAGGCTTTTCCAGAAGATTCGCGAGGAAAGGTCGCTGGCCTATTCCATATTCTCCTATCACTCCATGTACGTGGAAACGGGGCTGGTGGCGGTCTACGCTGGAACCAGTCCACAGAACGCTTCCGCGGTGATGGAGCTGATCAAGGAGGAGATCGAGCTTCTCCTGGAGAGGGGGGTTACCGAGGACGAGCTCCAGAGGGCCAAGGGCCATATCAAGGGAAGCCTAGTGCTGAGCCTGGAGGACAGCGGAAGCCGCATGACGAGGTTGGGCAAAGCGGAGGTATGCGGCGGCGAGATCCTTACCCTGGATGAGCTCATCCGCAGGGTGGACGAGGTAACCGCGGAGGACGTCCTTAGGGTGGCCAAGGAGGTTTTCGGGAGTCGGCGCATGGTGGCCGTGTTGATAGGTCCCTTCGGAGATCACGATATCCAAGGGCATCTTTTCTAGTACATGCAGGAGACACGCGACCGGTATTCGTCTTTCGACGCAAGGGTTCGGCAGTTACGGGAATGTTCGACGGCCGCACGGATGAAAACCTGTCTCCGAGATGGGGGTGAAAAGAAATGAGAGTGGGTGTTTGCGGAGCGGGAGGTCGCATGGGTCGGGAAGTATGTCGGGCGGTGCAAGCGGAGGATGACCTCGTTTTGTCCTGCGCGGTCGACCCCCTTTTTGCCGGAAGGAACCTTGATGAGATTATCCCGGAACTGAGGACGGGCCTGATCGTCGAGGAAGACGTGCATTGCATGAGGAAAGCCGGGGTGGAGGTGATGGTGGATTTCACGGTAGCTCAGGCCGCTCGTGTCAATCTCCCCAAAGCGCTTGAGGAAGGCATCCACTGCGTCGTGGGTACCACCGGCCTGACTCCCGAGGACCTGGAGGAACTTGACCGCCTCGCCCGGGAGCGCGGGGTGGGGTGCTTGGTGGCCCCCAACTTCGCCTTGGGTGCGGTGCTGATGATGGAGTTCGCCAGGACGGCGGCGCGTTTCTTGGAATCCTGTGAGATAGTGGAGATGCATCATCCCGCCAAGTTGGATGCTCCCTCCGGGACGGCTCTTCGCACGGCGGAGCTTGTTTTGGAGGCCAGAGGGTCGGCAAGAGAGGAGGTCAAGGAGGGGCCGCGGGGTCTCTCCTTGGGAGGGGTACACGTTCATTCCATCCGCCTTCCCGGACTGGTGGCCCACCAGGAAGTGATATTCGGGGGGCCTGGACAGGTCCTAACCATAAGACACGATTCCCTCGATCGGTCCTCCTTCATGCCCGGTGTCATAATGGCCGTGCGCAAGGTCGCTGGGATGAGGGGTTTGGTCCTGGGCCTGGAAAAGGTCATGGATCTGTAAGTAAGGGGCCCGCACTTCCTCGATATACGGACACAACTTGGTGACTTTCCCCGGAAAAAGTCGCGCTCGGACACCTTGCCGGGGCAAAAGGTCGCGTCAAGCGCACATGCCGACCACGATACGCATTAATCTAAAGGTCAAGCGGTGTCTTCCGTGGAAGTTAACATTAGAGATAGTTGCGAAAGTGGATGCAGCTCGAGCAGCCCTAGACCGCGAGGTAAGAGATGGCCGCTTCAGGCAGTGGAAAGAGAAAAGGATCAACGGCCGGAAGGAAACCTTCCGCTGGCGGCCGCGAGGTGAGAGCCGGAAGAAAGGTGAAAGGTCTGCCCCGGAACCTACGGGAGATATACGGCGTTTCCCTGATCACCGTGGCCATCTTACTCTTTCTGGCCTTTTTCCTCTCCGCGCTGGGACCCGTGGGTAGGGGACTGGATAGTTTCTTCTCCTACCTGCTGGGCTACGTCCGTTTCGCCCTGCCCTTCCTGGTCCTGGCAATAGGAATGGCCCTTATGTTGGGACGCTTGGGCGATATGGGGAGAGAGGGTCAAGGCGGCTGGCGTTTGACCTGGGTGGAGCTATCCGGCGCCATGGTCCTTTTGATCGCCGTTTGCGCCCTACTCCATCTCAGGGTGGGAGGGGTCGAGGAGATGTTCGTGCTGGAGAACCTGTATCACGGCGGCGGTCTTTTGGGAGGAGCCCTGGCCTGGCCCCTGGTAAGGCTTTTGAGCCGGCCGGGGACCTACGTGCTCTTGATAGGCATGCTCCTGGTGGGCTTTCTCCTTTTGAGCGGCCTCACCGTTTCCCACTACATGCAGGAGAGGGTGGAGAAGAGGCGCCGCGCCAGGCAGCTGAAGAGAGTGGCCCTGGTGGGTACACAGAAGCAGGGAAAGCGCGAAAAACCCGCGGTAACGGGGGGAGTTCGCAGCGGGCCAGAGAAGAAGGAGCCAACCGAGGAAGAACCGATACCGGAAGTGATTCGGCCGCCCAAACCCCCGGTGGAGAGGAGCGTTCCGCCGGCGCTGGTGGTGGAGGATTCCGGACAGGTAGCCATGGGTGTTGAGGAGGATGCCCGAGACAAACCGTACCGCCTCCCCCCCCTGGAGCTCCTGACCCGTTCCCAACACGACTCCATCACCCACCGAAGCGTGAACGATAGCATCGCCGTTCTGGAGAGGACCCTCCACGACTTCGGCGTGGACGCCGCGGTTACCAGAGTCACCCGGGGCCCTACGGTCACCCGTTTCGAGGTGGAGTTGGGATCGGGGGTGAAAGTGAACCGGGTTCTCAGCCTGAGTGACGACATCGCCTATGCCATGGCCTCTCCGGACATCCGCATCATCACCCCCATTCCCGGCAAGTCGGCTATAGGGATAGAGATTCCCAACAGGGAACGGGATCTGGTGACCCTTGGAGATATACTCTCGACTCCCCGGGCAAGAAAGCCGACCTCTCCGCTTCGGGTGGGGTTGGGGATGGACGTTTCCGGCCAGCCGGTGCTCATAGACCTCCGGGAAATGCCTCATCTCCTGCTGGCGGGGGCCACGGGGACGGGTAAGAGCTGCTGCATCAACGCCATGGTCACCTCGGTTCTGATGATCGCCTCCCCTCAGGAAGTGCGCATGCTCCTGATCGATCCCAAGTACGTCGAACTCAGTCATTTCAACGGCATACCTCATCTGCTGGCCCCCGTGATCACCGATCCTAAAAAGGCTTCCGGGGCTCTGGCCTGGGTGGTCAGGGAAATGGAATTCCGTTATCAGCTGCTTTCCCGTGCCGGGGTGAAGAACATAGAAGCCTACCAGGCTGCCCTCAAGGAAGGTCTGGGACGGGAGAAGGACGAGAAAGGTGAAAGGCAATTTCCCCCCATGCCCTATATCCTGGTGGTGATCGACGAGCTTGCGGATCTCATGATGGTGGCGCCGGCGGAGGTGGAGGATTCCATCACCCGGATCGCCCAGATGGCCAGGGCGGTGGGGATACACCTGGTGGTGGCCACCCAGAGACCGTCAGTGGACGTGGTCACCGGGCTCATCAAGGCCAACATGCCCTCACGCATAGCCTTTACCGTGGCCAGTCAAGCGGATTCCCGGGTCATTCTCGACGTGGGGGGAGCGGAAAAGTTGGTGGGCCACGGGGACATGCTCTTCCTACCGGCGGGTAGTTCTAAACCGGTGCGTGTGCAGGGTGCCTACATCTCGGAACGGGAAATAGCGGCGGTGACTGGTTATATCAAGAGGCAGATGCAGGCGAATTATCGGGAGGATATCCTGGAGGAGGTATCCGGGGAGAGGAAGGAACAGGGTCGGGAGGACGAACTCCTCGAGGAGGCCATCGAGATAGTGGTGCGATCGGGAGTGGCTTCCGCGTCTCTCCTCCAGCGAAAACTGCGTGTGGGATACGCGCGAGCCGCCAGGCTTGTGGATATCATGGAGGATCTCGGCGTGGTAGGGGGTTTCGAGGGGAGCAAACCCCGCGCCGTCCTTATGACCTTGGAGGAGCTGGAGGAGAGGAAGCGCAGGCTTCGAGATCAGGAAGAGGAGGGAAAGGCGGGGTAGTCCCGCGTTCGCCCGTCACGAAAACCGTGACTCCTTGAACCCAAGGATAACGGGAAATTGTTGATGAAGTCGGTGGGCTTGCGCGGGGAAGGTTGACGGTAAGGGTAATTTTGCGGGACGACGGTATGCGGGAGGATTTGCTGGCGCATGTCGTTTGATATAATTTGCTATAATATTTGCTTGGTCAGCGGCATTTGCGAACGTTGACCGATGGCGCAGGGGAATGTTTTGGGTGGGGAAAGGGAAAGGGCGGGAGGTCGAGTTGGCCAACAGGCTGGCGCAGGAGGTGGAGAAGATCCTTTCCGCGGCGGTGGGTGATTTTATCGCCAAGGCCACGTTGAAGAAGAATTGTGAGCTGATTGGTACCACCCCGGACGATCTCACAGCGGAAAAATTGCCGGAACTGGCGGATAAAATAGAGAGGTCGGTTTCCTTTTTTTCCGGCAAGGAAGTGGGAAGCGGGGTGGCGGAGAAGATAAGGTCCATCAGGATATAACCCCACCGGCCGTCACCGGGTGCAAGACCGCACGTTTTGTAATCAGCGCCTGCGGGAGGAGAGGAAGCCCGGCGACAATCAAATTAAACCTTTAGATCGATGTAGGAAATTCCCCGAGGGTCGATCCTGCGGAGAGACTGCTGCGTCCGGGAGGCATAAATGGATTTCTGTTTGATAACCTTGGGCTGTCCGAAGAACCAGGCGGACTCAGACGCGGTCTCGACCTTGCTCAAGGATATGGGCTGGAGGGAGAGGGAAACGCCCGAGGTCGCCGATCTCATCCTCGTGAACACCTGTTCTTTCATCGTTCCCGCCGTGAAAGAATCCGTGGACGTGATCCTGGAGGTTGCGGACCTTGGGGAGGAAGGGCGTCGCATCGGCGTGCTGGGTTGTCTGGTTTCCAGGTACGGAAAGAGGACTCTCCAAGACCTTCTCCCCGAGGTGGATTTTTTCCTCTCACCCCGAGAATATCATCTGCTTCCATCCTTTCTAAGACCGGCCTTGGGCGAGCTCAAAGAATCGGGCGAGATCTCCCTAAAGCGCAGATATGCATCGACCTTAAGAAGGGGTTACGTGTACCTGAAGATAGCCGACGGATGCCATAGGCGATGCGCCTATTGCACCATCCCCGCTATACGTGGCCGGTTAAGATCCCGACCCTGGCCGGATATCTTGGAGGAAGCACGATATTTTCTCCACCGGGGAGCGCGGGAGCTGGTCCTGGTGGCGCAGGACACGACCTCTTACGGGAGGGACTTGGCTGGAGAAGCGGATCTTCCCTTCCTCATCCGAAGGATTGCCGAATTGGACGGAGAATACCGCATCCGGATAATGTACATGCATCCCCAGGGCATGAACGAGAAGATCCTCGAATGCATGGATAACGCCCGCGTATATCCCTACTTCGACCTGCCCATGCAGCACGTGGACCCCTCCGTACTGGAGGCCATGGGGAGGAAGGGGGACGCAGCCTCCTATCGTCGTCTGATCATGGAGATAAGGGAGAGGTTCCCGGAGGCTGCCCTGAGGGCCACGTTCATGGTCGGCTTCCCGGGAGAGGACGCCCGTTCCTTCCGCGGTCTGCTCGATTTCGTAGCCGAGATGCGTTTTGACTGGTTAGGTCTTTTTGGCTATTCTCAGGAGGAAGGCACGCCTGCTTTTGCCCTGGGACCCGGCTGTTCTCCCCGGGTAAGACGGGAGAGGTTGCAGCGGCTTTACCAATTGCAGGAAGAGATCATGCGGGAAAAGGCCCTGCGGATGGTGGGGAGAAAATTGAGGGTCCTCCTGGAGGGGGCAAGCGAGGAGGCGCCGGGCTACTGGGAAGCCCGCTCCTATCGAGAGGCTCCGGAGATCGACGGTGTCATTTTCGTTCCCGAAAGCGGGACCCTCAGGGCCGGAGAATGGTTAGAGGTTGTCGTGGAGTCTGCGGAGGGGATTGATCTAATTGCCGTTTCCCAAAATTTCCCGATGGTGGAGAAAAATAAGCTCGGAGGAGGATGACAACTTAAATCTTCCCAATGCCCTCACCGTAGCCCGGATCTTATTGGCCCCCCTAATCGTCGCCCTGCTCCTAAGAGAATCTCCGAGGCGCAACCGCATGGCGGCGGCCGCTGTGGCGGCGGCAGCGGCCACGGATTACCTGGACGGCTTCGTCGCCCGCAAGCAAGGAAAGGAAACCCGCCTGGGACAGTTCCTCGACCCCCTGGCGGACAAGATATGCATATCCACCGCCTTCGTCATGCTCGCTCGCCGTGGACGCCTTCCCGTGTGGGTGCCTGTGGTGATCATGGGTCGCGAGGCCTTCATCACCCTGTTCCGAGTCTATGTGGGCGCGCGGGGAGGATCTGTTCCGGCCAGCATATGGGGCAAGCTGAAGACCAACTCGCAGCTTGTGGCCCTTCTCCTGGTTATCATGGAGAAGGAAGGGGCCACCCACCGCCTACTGCGTAGGACGGCGGTGGCTACGGCCGTCTTTCTGACCCTATTTTCCGGCCTGGATTACGTGGCGAGATCGGAGCGATATCTGGTACCTTCCCAGAAAGGCGGAGCGCCGGATTCCTGAGCGGTTAAACCGTTCGCGCGGCTCATGGGATTTACCGAAGTGGCGTAAAGGCGATGGAATGAAGCGCTGTTGCTTGGTTGCCGTAGGGGACGAACTTCTCGACGGTCGGGTGACGGACACCAACACCGATTACCTCGCCAGGAAGCTCTCTTCCCGGGGTTGGGACATCGTTTTCCGCCTCACCGTCGGGGACAGGATGGAACTGCTGGCGGAGACCGTTTCCTGGGTTTGCCGCCGTTCCGATCTGGTGGTGATCACCGGCGGCCTAGGCCCCACGGAGGACGACTTGACCCGGGAAGCGGTATCCAGAGCGCTGAACCGTCCTCTCCGGAGAGATGGGGAGATGGAGGCGCGGTTACGTTCCTACTTTTCCGCCTTGGGCAGGGAAATGTCGCCCAGCAACGCCCGTCAAGCGGACCTGCTGGATGGCGCGGATTGGATTGGACCACGCCTGGGAACCGCTCCGGGACAGTGGCTTGAGCATGATGGGGTGATAGTCGTCCTCCTGCCCGGTGTACCCCGGGAGCTGACGGACATGATGGAAAAAGACGTGCTCCCGCGCCTGGAGGCGCGCTTCCCGGGAGCCGGCCTGGCTGTGGGGAGGTTGTTGGTGGCGGCTCGCCCGGAATCGGAGGTGGGGGAGGTGGTGAGCGCCGCCCTGAAGACTATGGAGGGCCTGCAGGTATCCTATCGTGCCCTGACCGGACAGATCGAGATCCGCGTCGCCTCCCGGGATGAGGAAAAGGTGTCCGAGGCGGTTCGGCGGTTGCGGGAGGCCTTGGGTTTATGGGTGGTGGCCCAGGGAGAGGAGAGCATGGAGGAGGTCCTAGGGAGAGAGCTTCGTTCCCGAGGCCTCACCCTCGCCGTGGCCGAATCCTGTACCGGAGGGATGGTGGGGGAGCGTATAACCGGTGTGCCTGGTAGTTCCGACTATTTTCGAGGCGGTTTGGTGGCCTATACCTACGAGGCCAAGGAACGTCTACTGGGCGTGGATCGAGGCCTACTCCGCAGGAAGGGAGCCGTAAACGAGGAAGTGGCCAAGGCCATGGCCGAGGGGGTCCGCGAACGCTTCGGTGCCGATCTGGGGCTATCCGTCACCGGTGTCGCCGGTCCCGGTGGGGGAGGGGAGAGGGAACCGGTGGGAACGGTGGCCTTTGGTCTCGCGGACGTTGAGGAGACCCTGGCGATGAAATACCGGCTTCCGGGAGACAGGGACACCGTGAGGCGGTTCGCCGCCAGCATAGCCCTGGCGATGGTCATTTTCAGACTGCGGGGTGTGCGGGTGGAGGAGGTCAGGTGAGGACGAATATGGCCGCGGAGAGGATGCGGTTGTTCGTTGCCTTGGACATACCGGAAGAGGTCAGGGAGAGGATCGCCGTGGCCGTCGAGCGTGTGAGGGGAAGGTGCCCGGAGGCCCGTTGGGTGAAACCCCAAAACCTGCACCTGACCCTCAAGTTCATCGGATCCTTCGCCGTAGCCGAGATGGACAAGTTGGAGGGTGAGCTGAGCCGTATAGCGGAAAGATCGCGGCCTTTCACAGCCGCTTTAGCGGGTTGCGGAGGGTTTCCTGCCTCCGGGAAGGCGAGAGTCGTCTGGGTGGGGATGTCCCGAGGAGAGGAAGAAGCCTCCTTGATAGCGAAAAGACTCGACGACGACCTGAAAAAATTGGACGTGAAGGCCGAGGAAAGACCATTCCGGGGACATCTCACCATAGCCCGCCTGAGAATCCCACGCGACTGCCGCGCCGTTATTTCCTCCCTGGAAGAGGAACTGCAGGGATTGGAAAAGATGCCCTTCGAGGTGAGGGAGATGACCCTATACAGGAGCATCCTGTCTCCTTCGGGCCCCGTCTATCATCCCCTGCAACGACTGTCCCTGGAGTAAAGGAGTGCTCATGAGAAGGATCAAGCTCGCGCCCTCCCTTCTCAACGCCGATTTCAGCGACCTGAGAAAGGCTCTTTCCTACATCGATGGTATCGCCGACGTAGTGCACCTCGACGTGATGGACGGCAACTTCGTCCCCAACATCACCTTCGGACCTCTTGTGGTGAGGGCGGTGAGGAACATCACTGATCTCCCTCTGGACGTCCACCTCATGATCGCCCATCCCGCGGAATTCGTGGAGGATTTCGTCTC
This sequence comes from Candidatus Solincola quzhuomuensis, assembly GCA_015711855.1. GTDB lineage: Bacteria > Actinomycetota > Geothermincolia > Geothermincolales > RBG-13-55-18 > Solincola_A > Solincola_A quzhuomuensis. Next base: position 18,892 of record JACVJF010000008.1, read on the forward strand.
CGCAGGCGCTGACTGGATAAGCTTCCATCTGGAGGTGACCAGGCGTCCGGAAGAGGTCATCGAGGTTATCCACGGCCTGGGAAGGAGGGCGGGACTGGTGGTCAATCCCCAGACGCCGGCCCCCTTGACCTTCGATTACCTGGAACTTGTCGACTACCTCCTGGTCATGACCGTGGTGCCCGGTTTCGGCGGTCAGGCCATGATCCCGGAGGCCCTCCCCAAGGTAATGGAGATCAAGAGGGAAGCGGAAAGGAGAGGGACCTCCCTGGAGGTGGAGGTCGATGGAGGGGTCAAGACGGGCAACCTCCGGGAAGTGGTGGAGGCCGGTGCGGACATAGTGGTTGTGGGTTCCTCCATATACGCGGCGCCCGACCCTCGAGGGGCGGCCGAGGAGATACGTCGTTTCCTGGACGGACGCTAGTTCCGTCCGGCTTTCGGGGGGTGAGGGAGTCTTTGGACTGGCGCCGGACATGGACAGCCGGCATTTCTGTACTTATAATTTATAATTGCGAAGGTCTTCGGGGCAGGGTGGAAACCCCGACCGGCGGTGAAAGTCCGCGAGCCTAAAGGCAGAGCCGGTGAAATCCCGGCACCGACGGTGAAAGTCCGGATGGGAGAAGGCCTTACGGCGCTTGGACGGCGCCGGGTTTTCTCCCGGCGCCTTGATTTTTATCTCAGGGACGGATCGGCGCCGTCCCGGATAAGCAGGACGGCGCGGAAACCCGGTGAACCGTGCCGGAAAAGTATGGAGGAAGAAGATCACGGTAAGTGACGTGTATTGGGACGCTGAGGACATAAAGTTCATGAAACTGGCGCTTTCGCTGGCGGCCAGAGGAAGGGGACTTACACATCCCAACCCCATGGTGGGCGCGGTGGTGGTCAAGGACGGAAGGGTCGTGGGCAAGGGATACCACCGGGGACCGTTCACACCCCACGCGGAGGCGGTGGCCCTGGCCGAGGCGGGACCGGATGCGGAAGGCTCCACGCTCTACGTCACCCTCGAGCCTTGCAATCACCGGGGGAGGACCCCACCGTGTACCGAGTCCATACTCAAGGCGGGGGTGCGAAAGGTGGTGATAGCCTCACCGGATCCCAACCCGAACGTGACGGGCGGCGGAGCGGAGAGACTGGTTTCCTGCGGACTGGAGGTGGAGACCGGCCTTCTCCGAAAGGAGAGCGAGGAGTTGAACGCGGCCTACATCAAGTACGTCACCACGGGGCTACCTTTGGTGACCGTGAAGGTGGCCTCCACCGCGGACGGCAAAGTGGCCACTAGGGGGGGCGAGTCAAGGTGGATCACGGGTAAGGCGGCCAGGAGGCTGGCGCATGAGATGCGGAGGGCATGTGATGCGGTTATGGTGGGAAAGGGGACCGTGGAGACGGACGATCCTGAGCTCACCGTGCGGCACGTGCCCTTGAAAGGTGCGATGCCGCCCTTGCGAGTGGTGGTCGATTCCCGGCTTTCAATCTCACTGGATTCCAAACTTGCCGCCGGCGGTCTGCCCAAGGTGATCGTGGCCACAACGCCGGATCACGACCGGAGTAAAGCCGAGGAGTTGCGCTCTCGGGGCGTGGAGGTCTGGGTCTTGAGCTCCGGCGGAGGAGGCGTGAATCTTCGTGAGCTTCTGGAAGCGTTGGGGAGGGCCGAGGTGGTCCACCTGCTCGTGGAAGGAGGCCCTACCCTCATCGCCTCCTTTTTCCGCGAGGGGTTGGTGGACAGGCTTTGCCTCTTTCTGGCACCGAGGGTCTTTGGGGACGCCCGGGCACGCTCTTGGATAGAGGGACTCAGCCCGGCCGAACCCTCGCAGGGTCAAGCCCTTCGCTGGACCAGACAACGTAGGGTAGGCGAGGACCTGCTGCTTGAGGCGGAAGTGGTGAAGTCCTGACGGCGGGAGGGCGAGACGAGTGTTCACCGGGATAATCGAGGAGTTGGGAACGGTCGCCGAGGCACGTCTCACTTCGCGGGGGGGCCGCCTGAGGATAGCCTCTCGAAAGATCTGGAAAGAACTGGAAACCGGCGAGTCGGTCGCCGTCAACGGTGCCTGCCTGACGGTGGTGGATGCTTCGGCAGGAACCTTCACCGTGGACGTCTCCCCGGAAAGCGTGGCCCGCACCAATCTGGGAGAGCTGCGGCGCGGCGACCCGGTCAACCTGGAAAGAGCCCTTACCCTGTCCACCCGCTTGGGAGGGCACCTCGTCCAAGGTCACGTGGACGGGACGGGTAAGGTAGCGGAGATAAGAAGGGAGGGGGAGGGTCGGACGATTTTCATCGCCGCGCCACCGGAGATTTCCGAGTACCTGGTGGAGAAGGGCTCCATCGCCGTGGACGGGATAAGCCTCACCGTGAGCGAGCTGCGAAAGACGAGTTTCGGCGTGGCCGTCATCCCCCATACCCTTGCCATGACCAACCTGGGAGGACGGCGAGTGGGGGACAACGTGAACCTGGAAGTCGACCTCATTGCCAAATATGTCCGCATCTATCTGGAGAGAGGGTTCTCTTACCGCGCTGAAGAGGAGAGAGATGCGGCTGGGGATGAAGGGTTATGGCGGAAGCTCGCGGAAGGGGGGTTCCTGTGAGGCCGTAGAGAGGATGCGGACGTTTGCGCCGCCGACCGGGAAGATCGACGATGGAAGAGAACGAACCACTCGGGAGGAGAGAGGATATGGAAAGCAGAGAGACGGAGCTGAGAGCAGAGAGAGGCGTGGACGAGGAGGAACGGCCATTCGACACCATCGAGGAGGCCATCGAGGAGATAAGGGCCGGGCGCATCATCATCGTAGTGGACGACGAGGACCGCGAGAACGAGGGCGATTTTCTCATGGCGGCGGAGAAGGTCACGCCGGAAGCCATAAACTTCATGGCCAAGCATGGTAGGGGTCTCATCTGCATGCCCTGTATAGGCTCGCGCCTGGACGAACTGCATATACAGCCCATGGTGGCCGAGAACACCTCCACCCACGAGACGGCCTTCACGGTCTCCATAGGGGCCAAGGGGAAGATAACCACCGGGATATCCGCCTATGACCGGGCCGTAACCATCAAGACGGTGCTGGATCCGGACACGCGTCCGGAGGACATATCCAAACCCGGACACGTATTTCCCCTGCGGGCCCGGGAGGGGGGTGTTCTAAGAAGAGCCGGACATACCGAGGCCGCGGTGGATCTGGCCAGGCTGGCCGGACTTTTCCCAGCGGGAGTGATATGCGAGATCATGAACGAGGACGGCACCATGGCCCGTGTGCCCCAACTCGTGGAGATAAAGAAACGCTTCGGCCTGAAGATGATCACCATCGAGGACCTCATCCGCTACCGCAATCGCAAGGAGAAATTGGTCAAAAGGGTGGCCGAGGTGCGCATGCCCACCCAGTACGGGGAGTTCCGGGCCATCGGTTATGAATCCCTGGTAGACGGGAGATGCCACCTGGCGTTGGTCAAGGGTGAAGTGGAGGGAAAGGAGAACGTGTTGGTCAGGGTGCACTCCGAATGTCTTACCGGCGACGTTTTTGGGTCCCTGAGGTGCGATTGCGGGCTTCAGCTGCGGCGGGCCCTCCAGATGATAGAGGAGGAGGGGCAGGGAGTCCTGCTTTACATAATCGGACACGAGGGCCGTGGTATAGGCCTTCCCCACAAGTTGCGGGCCTACGAGCTTCAGGAGGAGGGCAAGGACACCGTGGAGGCCAACTTGGAACTGGGATTCCCTCCCGATGCCCGCGATTACGGCATAGGGGCCCAAATCCTTCAGGACCTGGGCCTCACCACCATGCGGCTTCTAACCAATAACCCCGCCAAGCGGGTGGGCCTGGAGGGATACGGGCTAAAAGTGGTGGAGCGCATCCCTCTGGTGGTGGAACCCTGCAAGGAGAATTACGCCTATCTGCGCGCCAAAAAGGAGAAGCTAAATCATTTGCTGGACGTGTAGGGAAAGGAGAGTAAAATGGCCAATTTCGAAGGGCACCTGGTGGCCTCGGGGCTCAGGTTCGCCATAGTGGTCAGCCGCTTTAACGAGTTCATAAGCCTGCGACTCCTGGACGGAGCCCTGGACGCGCTCAAAAGACACGACGCGGATATGGACAAAGTGGACGTGGCCTGGGTTCCGGGTTCCTTCGAGATACCCCTGGTGGCCGCCAAGCTGGCGGAGTCCGGGAGGTATGACGCCATAATCTGCCTGGGGGCCATCATCCGCGGGTCGACACCGCATTTCGAATACGTGGCTGCCGAGGTGTCCAAGGGGATAGCCAGAGTAAGCCTGGAGAAAGGAGTTCCGGCCGCGTTCGGCGTCATCACCGCCGACAGCATCGAGCAAGCGGTGGAAAGGGCGGGTGCCAAGCAGGGCAACAAGGGCTGGCAAGCCGCCCTGACTGCCGTGGAGATGGCCAACCTCCTCAAGGAGATTCCTTGACCCTGGCGTATAAAACCGGGGTTTACCCGGCGGGCGGGTTTAAAAGAGCAAATATGGTAAAGATAGGACCGGGCGAGCTGGCCCGGTTCTCATCTTGCCCGGTATACTATTGCCGCACCCAGCGATTTCACCTCTTTTAGCATCTACGGTAGGTTCGACCGGTATACCCTGTATGCGTAAAAACGGGCCTCGGATTTGCCGATACAGGCTTTGAGGGACGGAAACGACCAGCAAAATCCCGCGGAAGGCGACATGAACATGGAAACGGCGAAGCATCTTCCTTTGAGCCGTGTGGGTCCGGTCACCTCCGGAATTCCGGAGCCCGCCTCGCGGCATGAAAGGGAAGGAGGAGCCGCTTGGGACGCCGAAATCGACTCGCTCCTGGAAATGCTGCCCGGCGTCTTGTCCGCCGTGCGGAAGACGACCCGGAGGACGAGCGAGTTCATGGAGAGCCTGGTCGAGGAACTTTCTTACCGCCTACCGGGAGCCTGGAGGTATCTGGAAAGGATAATGATGGCTGCCGCTCGCCCGGCAACCACGGAAGGGATGAGGGGAGATGCTATCCGCCTCGAGGACCAAAAACCATGGCAAGAGGTCAGACCACGGCTCTTGGAGGCCTGTCTGCGGGGGCAAGAAAGAAGGATTCGGGAAACATCCGACCGCATCAGGGATATGGGCCGTTTCCCGGACACGTTAGCGGCCACCGTGGACCCTCTCACCCTGGTCAAGATGGGGATGGAGCGCCTCAAGAAGATGCTGGGTATGAGAAGGGCCGTCTACTTCCGAACGGATACCGGGAACGGACTGGTGGCCATTGCCGGGGATGGTAAGGACCGGATCCTGAATACCATAGAACTCGAGCCGAAGGAAAGAGCCGTGCTGGAGAGAGGGGAGCCTCTTGTGCCCTTCCCGGCGGAAGGAAATCGTGGAGGGAGTGGGGAAGCGCGAACTCGCATGTCCTTGCTCCTTCCCTTGATGGTCAGGGGACGCCTTGACGGGGCGGTTCTCCTGGAGGGAGAAGAAGGGGTGGATGTCGCGCGGCCGGTCGATCTGGAAATGGCCGTTGGCTTCGCCCACCGACTGGCGGCGGCACTGGAGAACGCTCGCCTTCATGCCCGGGAGCAACAGAAGATAAAGGAGATCGTGGCCCTCCTGGAGATGGCCCGGGTGGTCAACTCCACCTTAGACCTCAAGGAAATACTGGAACGTTTGGTGCGCATGAGCGTCGAGGTGTGCCCCGTGGTCCTGTGTTTGGTCTATATCCGAGAGGAAGGGATCTATCGACCGCGCGCCTGGTGCGGGTTCATCGAGGAATGTCTATGGGAGCTGGAAAAGAGGGACGGATTCCGGGAGGAGGAGCTGGGGGAGGAGAGGGGACGCCTCCTGGAGCGCGGTGAGCCGGTGACCCTGGACTGCAACGAGGCCGGCGTTCTGCTTCCGACCGAGCTTCTCTGCGAGAACGGCGTGGAGGGCGTGGACGTCTTCCCCCTCCTCTCCAGGGGAAGGCTGGTGGGGCTTTTCGCCCTGTTCTATGCGGGCAAGACCGGGGAAGAGGACCCGGGAAGGAAGCAGCTGGCAGAGACTATCGCCGCTCAGGCGTCACTGGCCATAGAGAACGCATCCCTCTACGAGGATATCGAGAGGAGCTATTTTTCCACGGTTCAAGCCCTGGCCAAGGCCATAGAGGTAAAAGACCCCTACACGAGAGGCCACTCGGAGAGAGTGACCACCTACGCCCTGCTCATAGCCGAGGCCATGGGTTTGGATGAGAGAGAACGGCAGAAGCTCAAGTACGCCGCCACTCTTCACGACATCGGTAAGATCGGCATAGCCGGTAGGGTACTAAACAAACCCGGGGCCCTAACCGAGGAGGAGTACACCCACGTGAAGACCCATCCCCTGTTGGGAGACAGCATAGTGGAGCCTGTGGAATTCCTCCAGGAACCGAGACCCATCATCCTTCACCATCACGAGCGATACGACGGCAAGGGATATCCGGCGGGTTTGAAAGGGGAGGACATACCCCTGAGCGCGCGCATCCTGGCCGTGGCCGATGCCTTCGAGGCCATGCGCTCCGATCGGCCTTACCGCAAGGCCCTACCCATGGAGGAGGCCAGGAATGAACTGATCCGGAACGCGGGCACCCAGTTCGACCCGCGGGTGGTGGATGTTTTCCTAAAGATACTGGAAGAACACGGCGGTGATCCCATAGAGAGATGACGAGACCGAGGCGGGGTAGGAGATCCCTCCTTGTCCCTCGGAGTTTTTTGGAGGTCGAGCTTGTTCGACGAGATATTGAGGGGCGACCCTGATCTGCAGGGGAACGGACGCCGCAAGTTCAAGGTGCTAGTGGTGGACGACGACCCCAACATCAGGGAGCTTATCGTGGAGACGCTCAGTTCGGAACGCTTCCGCCCCATAGAGGCTCGGGACGGCAAGGAGGCTCTCCTTATCTGCGAGAGGGAAAGGCCGGACATAATCATCCTGGACGTCATGATGCCCGGTATGGACGGGTTGGAGATTTGCCTGCGGCTTCGTGGGGAATTGATTACCAGTCATATACCCATAATCCTGCTCACGGCCAAGGGTATGTTGGAGGACAAGATTAAGGGCATGGAGACGGGCGCGGACGATTATATCACCAAACCCTTCGATCCCCTGGAGCTGGAGGCCAGGATAAACATGCACCTGCGACGCTCCATAAGGGACAGCGAGGCCAGCCCACTCACCGGCCTTCCCGGAAATAGGGCCATCGAGGAGAACATCGAGTCGCGCATCCGGAAAGGGAGCAAATTCGCCGTTTGCTATGTGGACCTCGACGATTTCAAGGCCTATAACGACCGTTACGGCTTCGTGGCCGGGAGCGAGGTGATAAAGATGACCGCCCAATGCATCTTGGAATCCATGGAAAAATACGGCAATGAAACCGATTTCATCGGACATATCGGGGGGGACGACTTTATTTTGATCACGGAGATGGAGAGGGCGCCCCTCATGGCTCAGGAGATAATCCGCCTTTTCGATTCCCGGATTCCCAACCACTACCATCCGGAAGATAGACAGAGGGGGTACATCGTGAGCACCGATCGTCAGGGGAACATCCAGCGCTTCCCCATAATGACCATCAGCATCGCCATAGTTCACAACACCTACCGGGTCCTGGACCATCCGGGAAAGGTGGCCCAGATAGCCGCCGAGCTGAAGAAGTACGTGAAGACCATGCCCGGCAGCAACTTCGTCTTCGACCGTCGCCGGCGGGATTAACCGGGAGACGGTAAAGAGAGGGAAAGAAGAGAGCATGCTCCAGAATCTAGAAGCGGAAAGGGAGAAGCCGAACGGGAGGGGGCTCTTACCGTGGCATAAGGAGGAAATGGGCTCCGGATCCCGCAGGGGGGTAAGGGTGCTCTTGACCTCCACTCGCTTCGTGGCCTCTCTTTTCTGGCTGACTATCGTGGTGGCCACCATGCTTTTCGTGATTCCCTACTCGGAACGGAGCAACTCGCCGGCTTTCTACTGGTTCCTCGCCATGTCCATTGCTGTCTACCTGGGACACCGCTTCTTCCCCTTCGAGGGCTACCACCCCTGGCTCTTCTCCCTCCTGCAACTGACCACGGATGCCCTGATCGCCGTGATGGTCTACCTGACCGGGGGGAGCAAAAGCGGGCTCTCCCTGCTTTTCGTCACCGTGGTCATCTTTTCCTCGGCCTATTTCGAGCTTCCGGAAAGCTTGCTGATCACCGCCATAACCTGCGCGGTCTATTTCGCTCCCGCTTTGTACGAAAACCTGGAATTCGGGGCCATCAAGGAGATGGCTATGACCGTTCCCGTCTACTTCTTGGTATGTTTGAGCGGATATTTCGTCATCAGCAAGGCCAGGGAGCAGGAAAGGGAGAAGAAGGAACTGACCCTACTTTATGACCAGGCAGAACGGAAACAACGGGAGCTATCCGCTCTTTACGCCGCCTCCCTGAAGTTCGCCTCCACCCTCAACGATCAGGAGATAGTGGATATCCTCATGGAGACGGCGGGAAAGTTGGTTCCGGAGGATGCTGCCCTGCTCTGCCTTTACGACGGGAGGGGGAAGCTGAGCATACGCGCCTCCCGGGGACTTACCGAACCGGAGCGTTTCCTGGAGGGCGACGAGGAGCACAATCCGCTTTACGTGTCCGCCGCGGCGGTGTTGCCGGTCATTCTCAGCGAGTCCGATCCGGATCCGCGATTTTCAACTTATCTCCAGAAGTCGGGGTTTGCCTCCATGATAACCGCTCCTCTCTTTGCCAGCTCCAGCGTGATCGGGGTCCTTTCCTGCCTTTCCACGTCCAGCCGGACCTTTGACGATGAGGAGGCTCGTCTCTTGCTCACCCTATGCAGCGAGGCGGCCCTGGCTCTGGAGAAAGCCGGGCTATACCGAACCACCCTGGAGGATAAGAGCAAGATCGAGACCATCATCAACACCCTTACCGACGGGCTCTTGGTCATCAACCGCGACGCCCGCCTGCTCATGGCCAACCCCTCGGTAGTCGGCATTCTCGGCTTGCCGGATGACCCCAAGGGAATACCACTGGAAAAGGTGTTCACGGGCGGTTCGACGCGCTTGGAATTCCGCGAGATGCCTTTCGAAGAGGCATTACGCACCGTGCTCCGGGAAGGGAGATACGTCAAGAACGAGCTGTTGGCCGGGAATGGGCACGAAGAGGTCTATCAGGTTCTGTGGGTCCCACTGCGGGACGTGGACGGGACGGTATCCGGCGCGGTTATCCTCCTCCACGACGTCACCGACTTCGTGGAACTGGACCGGATGAAATCCAATTTCATCTCCATAGTCTCCCATGAACTAAAGACGCCCCTGACCTCCATACGCGGTTTCGTGCGTCTCCTGGAGACGGGGAGGGTAGGCCCGGTGAACGAGAAACAGCGGCATTACCTGGACATCGTCCTTGAGCAGACGGATTCCCTGACCCAGCTCATCGAGGATCTACTGGATCTGTCGCGCATAGAGGCCGGAATTATCGAGGTGCGCCGGGAAAAGGTCAATGTTCAAAAGGTGATCTCCGGTGTGCTGGACCGCCTGGAGAACTTGGCCAAGGAAAAAGGCGTTCGTGTGAGAGTATGCGTGCCCGAGGATCTGCCTCCGGTTGCCGGGGATGCGGATCGCCTGGCGCAGGTCTTCACCAACCTCATCCATAACGCCATAAAGTTCACTCCCTCCGGTGGGGAGGTTAAGTTGGAAGCCGCCGCTGACGGTGAGGAATGTCTGTTAAAGGTGTCCGATACCGGCATAGGGATATCCCCCCAGGATCTCCCCAGGGTTTTCGACAAGTTCTACCAGGCGGACTCCTCTTCCACCCGCGAACAGAGCGGTACCGGCCTGGGGCTTTCCATAAGCCGAGAGTTGGTTGCCGCCCACGGCGGGAAAATGTGGGTGGAGAGCTCTCGAGGCCGGGGGGCCACCTTCAGCTTCACCCTTCCCCTTTGGTCTAGGCGGGTCGAGGAACCTGAGGAAGTGGAGAGCGGCGCTTGAGAGGGAAGTAGGGGGAAAAAGGGCCCTTGGAATCATGGAATCGTTCTTCACAGAAAGCCGGGATTCTAAAAAAGTGCCGTTCTATTGCCAACGTGCGGGGTTTATCTTATACTTTTTCTTCGAATAAATGATGATGAAGAAGGAGCGGTTTCGCTTCTCACCCGGCGCCGATAGGTTGCCAGGGTTGGAAAGGCCCGTGGATAGCGGGGAAACCGCTATCCTTTTCGTTTGATACGGGAGGGATGCCAGATAGAGAAAAGCGTGCGCGTCAACGAGGGGATCCGGGCCAAGGAGGTGCGCCTGGTCGGGCCCGACGGCAAGCAGATAGGCATCAAGCCGCTGGAAGAGGCCTTGCGCATAGCGGAGGAAATGGATCTCGACCTGGTGGAGGTCGCACCCCTGGCCGACCCTCCGGTCTGCAAGATAATGGATTACGGGAAATACCGCTATGAGCAGACGGTGAAGATGAAGGAGGCGCGCAAGAAGCAGGCGGTGGTCAGTTACAAGGAAATGAAGATGAGACCGAAGATTGACCGCCACGACTACGAGATCAAGAAGCGCCATATAGAGAGGTTTCTCAAGGCAGGCCACAAGGTGAAGGTGACGGTGATGTTCCGGGGCAGGGAGATGAGCCATACGGACCTGGGTTTCAACCTCCTCCAGCAGCTGGCGGAAGAGGTCTCGGAGCTGGGGACGGTGGAATCCGAGCCCAAATTGGAAGGGCGGAACATGCAGATGATTCTCACCCCTTTGCCTGCGGGAAAGAAATGAGGCCGAGATCGAGAAGGGCCTATGGAACGGAGGAGAAAATGCCCAAGATGAAGACCCATCGGGGCGCCGCCAAGCGTTTTGAACTGACCGGCGGGGGAAAACTGCGGCGCCGCAAAGGATACGGAAGCCACCTCCTTGTGAAGAAGAACTCTCGCCGTAAGCGCACTTATCGGGTGAAGCAGGAGGTCTCTCCCCACGACGCGTCCAACGTGCGTAAGCTCCTGCGCTTGGGTTGAGGAGCCTGTCTCACCCAAGGAGAAGGAAGGGAAGATGATTTATGTCCAGGACCAGGCATAGCGTGGCCAGGAGGAAAAGAAGGAAGAAGGTCCTGGCCATGGCCAAGGGATATAGGGGTGCGCGGAGTCGGACCTACCGCAGCGCCCACGAGCAGGTTATGCATTCCCTGCAGTACGCGTACCGAGACCGGAGGGCCCGGAAAAGGGATTTCCGGCGTCTGTGGATAGCGCGCATCAACGCCGCGGCCCGGATGAACGGCCTTTCCTATAACCGTTTCATAAGGGGCCTGAAACTGGCGGAGGTGGAGGTGAACCGCAAGGTTCTGGCGGACATGGCCGTGAGCGACCCCGCCTCCTTCTCGGAGTTGGCCAAGATCGCCAGGGAACACCTGGAAGCAAGCCAAGGGGGGAAGGAGGCGAAAGCCTGATGGGGTTCGTGTCGAGGGCCTGATCGAAAGCCCGAAGAACGAGCGCATCAAGCGGTACCGCCGCCTTTTGAAGCGGAACTTTCGTTACCGGGAGAGAAAGTTCCTGGCGGAAGGCATGCAGGCGGTGGCGGAATCGCTTTCCTCACCCCATCCTCCTGAATGCATCATATGTGACCAGAAAGGACTCCGGGCTCTGGAGGCATTTGCCGACGTGCTTCGCCTCCGTTCCATTCCTTGTTTCCAGGCCGCCCCCCAGGTGCTGCAGATGCTCACCTCCACCGTGACGCCACAGGGAATAGTAGCCGTCTGCCCCATGCTGCACCTGTCCTTGAAAGAGCTGCTGGCTCTACAACCGGAAGTGGTCCTGGTGGCCAACAGGGTTCGAGATCCGGGTAATCTGGGTAACATGGTGCGCATAGCGGACGCTTCCGGAGCCGGAGGCATGGTGGTATGCGCGGAAAGCGCCGACCTCTACAACCCCAAGACGGTGCGCAGCACCGCCGGCTCCATATTCCATCTGCCTTTGGTCGTCGGAGAAGAGGCGGCCTCCGCCATGGAGGCTCTCCGAGGAGCGGGATATAAGATCTACGCTTCCGACGCCCGGGAGGGGGATATCCTATGGGAGGTGAGGTGGCCGGAACGGATAGCTTTGGTCATGGGCAACGAGGCCTGGGGGATCCCCGAGGGTGAGGAGATGATGGCGGATTCCCGGGTAAGAATCCCCCTCTCCGGAAAGGCGGAATCCCTCAACGTGGCTGTGGCTGCGGCGGTTATCCTTTTCGAGATATTGAGGAAGAGGAAGAAAGGGTTTTATGGATGATGGAATTCGGTGAGATGACTTCTCCGCGTTGGAAGTAAAAACGGTAAAGCGACTAAAGGGGTAGCGTGCCGATGACCGCGAAAGGAGATGATGCGCCGGATGATACCGGATGAATTGGCCCGAGAGATGGAGTCTCATCCCGCGGTGGGACCCGTCTTCAAAAGACTGCTCTTGGAGCTGGAGAGGGCGGATGACGCCCGGTCCCTGGAGCGGGTCCGGATAGATTACCTGGGAAGAAAGGGAGCGATCAACGCGCTGCTTCAAGACATAAGGAACCTGCCAGCAGAGGAGAGGCGCGAGGTGGGCAGGCTGCTCAACCTTTTGAAAAGCCGTCTGGAGCAGGAGCTGGAGATCAGGCTGGAGAGGATCAGGGAGCGGGAGCTCGAGGAATCCCTCCGCCTACAGAAACTGGACGTTACCCTTCCTGGTAGGCATATCCCTTACGGAACGCGGCATCTTATATCCACCATAATTGAACAGATAGAGGACATATTCTTGGGTCTCGGATACCGGGTGGTGGAAGGCCCGGAGGTGGAACTCGATTACTACAATTTCGAGGCCCTGAACACGCCGGAATGGCATCCTTCCAAGTCACTCCAGGACACCTTTTACGTGGAGGTTCCCGGCGGTAATTACCGGGACGTGCTCCTAAGGACCCATACCTCCCCCGTCCAGGTGAGGGTCATGGAGTCCACGCCACCGCCGCTCTACGTGATCGCCCCGGGCAAGGCCTACCGGCACGACGTTCCGGACGCCACCCATTCTCCTATTTTCCACCAGGTAGAGGGGCTGGTGGTGGACGAGGACATATCGCTGGGAGACCTTAAGGGCACCTTGGAGAACTTCGCCAGGAGGATGTTCGGAGAGGACCGCCGCGTACGTTTTCGTCCGCATTTCTTCCCCTTCACCGAGCCCAGCGCGGAGGTCGATGTCTCTTGCAACATGTGCGGGGGCGACGGTTGCCGAGTGTGTAAGTGGACTGGATGGCTGGAGATCCTTGGTGCGGGCATGGTCGACCCCAACGTCTTTTCCTACGTGGGCTACGATCCCGAGAGATGGAGCGGTTTCGCCTTCGGCATGGGGGTGGAGCGCATCGCCCTCCTGAAGTACGGGGTTCCCGATATACGCTATTTCTACGACAACGACCTTCGACTCTTACGTCAGTTTTAGGGGGTAGTTAAGAATGCGCGTTTCCCTGCAATGGCTATCCGATTACGTGGACCTGGTGGTCGATGCGGAAGAGCTGGCGGATCGTCTTACCAATGCGGGAACTTCCGTGGAATCCGTGGAGAGGGTGACCGGAGGCTGGGATGGCTGCGTTGTGGGTAGGGTCCTGGAGGTTTTTCCTCATCCCCGGGCGGACCGGCTCAGCGTGTGCCGCGTGGACGTGGGCGGGGAGGTCAAGGAGATCGTGTGCGGTGCGCCGAACGTGCGAGCGGGCATGCTTTCGCCGGTAGCCCTTCCGGGGGCGCGGATCGCGGACGGTAAGTTGGTTGGGGAGGCGGAGATAAGAGGGGTGCGTTCTTGGGGTATGCTGCTTTCGGAAAAAGAATTGGGCATCTCGGACGACGCCGAGGGGGTCATGGTTTTGGAGGAGGGGATGGAGCCCGGCACCGATCTCCACTTGGCCCTCGGACTGGAGGACACCGTGTTGATCCTGGAAATAACCCCCAACCGTCCCGACTGCCTAAGCATGCTGGGTATAGCCAGGGAGGTGGCCGCGCTCACCGGGCAAGCGCTGCGTCGGCCTCGCATTCAGGTCTACGAGGAAGGACCTCCGGCGGAGGAGGAGGTCCGGGTGGAGATCCTGGACGAGGAGAAGTGCTCGCGCTACGTAGCCCGTCTCATAGATGAAGTTAAAGTAGGCCCCTCCCCCTGGTGGATGAGAAAGCGGTTGCGGGCGGCCGGCATAAGGCCCATCAGCAACGTGGTGGACGTGACCAACTACGTTATGCTGGAGATGGGCCAACCCCTGCACGCCTTCGACTATCACCTCCTTAAGGAAGGTCACATAATCGTGCGCCGCGCCGAACCCGGAGACCGTCTGGTCACGCTGGACGGGGTGAAGAGGGACCTGCATCCCGAGGACCTTCTCATCTGCGACCCCGGCGGTCCGGTAGCTTTGGCGGGAGTGATGGGGGGCGAGCTCAGCGAGGTCAGTTCGAGGACCTCTAAGGTCCTCTTGGAGTCGGCTCATTTCGAACCGTCCGGCATCATGCGCACCTCCAGGAGGCACGATCTGTCCTCGGAAGCGTCTTACCGTTTCGAGAGGGGCGTGGACCCCGACGGATGCCTTCCTGCCGCGGATCGCGCCGCCGGACTCATAGCCGAGTTGGCCGGCGGCAAAGTAAGGCCAGGAGCGGTGGACGTGAGGGCACGCAGCGTGGCGCCGCGTCGCCTGGAGTTGCGCGTGGAAAGGGCGGGGAGGCTCATTGGTATAACCCTGAACAAGGAAGAAGCTTCCCGCATCCTGGAGTCCCTAGAACTGAAGGTGGTTGGGATTTCCGAAGATAGACTACGAGTGGAGGTCCCTACCTTCCGACCGGATCTGGAGAGGGAGATCGATCTGGTGGAGGAGTTGGCCAGGATTTACGGATACCAGCGTATCCCGGCGACCCTCCCTCGGACCTCACACAACGTGGGCTTCCTGACCCGCGAGCAGAGGCTCAGGAGGGAAATAGCTAGGGTCATGGCGGGTTGCGGCCTGCACGAGGCCATAACGGTATCCTTCGTCCCCGGTTGGTGGCTGGAGGTCCTGGACCCGGAGAGACGTCATCTACCCCCCCAGCCCCTTCGCCTGCGTAACCCCTTGAGCGAGGAGGCCTCCATGCTACGTCCCAGTCTCCTACCGGGACTCCTGGAAGCGGTCCGGTTCAACCTGAACCGAAGACTCGTGGACGTCCATCTCTTCGAGATGGGGAGGGTGTTTCTGCCTTTGGAGGGAAGGAAACTCCCCCAGGAACCCCTGCGTCTGGGAGCAGTGCTCACCGGCAGGTGGCTCCCCAAGCCATGGGATGGCGAGGCGCAGGACTGCGATTTCTACACCATGAAGGGTATCCTGGAGGTCCTTATGCGGACCCTTCACGTGGAGGACTGGGAGCTGGAAAGCGGGGAGGGTCCGCCCTTCTTGCACCCCATGAGGAGAGGCACGGTGATGCTGGAGGGGAAGGAAGCGGGCTATATGGGAACCCTTCATCCCCGCGTGGCTGAGAACCTGGATATACCCGGTGCGGAAGTGATGGAGGTGGAGGTAGCCGCCCTCGTGGAGGCGGCCAAGGACCTACCTCCCTTCAAGGAGATACCCCGTTTCCCCTCCGTGCAGGTGGACCTAGCTTTGGTGGTCGACGAGGAAGTGCCGGCCGCGGAGGTGGAGAGGGTTATCCGCAGCGCAGGGGGTGATCTCTTGAGGGAGGTTCGCCTCTTCGACCTGTATCGCGGGGCCCAGATAGGGAAAGGCGAAAAGAGCCTGGCTTACAGCCTGGTCTTCTATTCCCTGGAGCGCACCCTCCGTGAGGATGAGGTCAGGGAAATAGTGGAAGGCGTGGTGGGGGCTCTGGCCGCCGAACTGGGAGCCCGTTTGCGCTAAAAGGCCCGGTTGAATTTGCGCATAATGCGCGACTTGCGGTTGGCGGCATTGTTCTTATGGATGATGCCGTCCCCAGCCGCCTTGTCCAGGGCCTTGACCGCCTTCTTCAGATATACCTCGCTCTCCTCGCGGTCTCCACGCTGCAAAGCGGCCTCGAACTTGCGGATGTAGGTCTTAATCTCCGACTTGCGCGACCTGTTGCGCAAGCGCCTCTTGGCCGCTTGGCGCATGCGCTTCTCTTGCTGCCTGATGTTGGGCAAAGAGTCCTCCTTTCCTCAAACAGCGCTCATTTTAGCACAACCTTCCGGAAGGGTAAAATTCATCATCCCCGCGCGCAGGGTTTTACCGTCCAAAGCTCTAACGGCCTCTCCGCGATCTCCTCCCTACTTCGGAAGATGATCCTAAGAGCGGAGAAGAATTAGCTTCGCCGGCTGATATAATAGCCTCGGTGTAAGAGATGGAACGGGAAAGAATCAGGAACTTCTGCATCATCGCCCACATCGATCACGGGAAATCCACCCTGGCGGACAGGTTCCTGGAGATAACCGAGACCGTTCCCAGGCAGAAGATGGCCGACCAGTACCTCGACCGCATGGAGCTGGAAAGGGAACGGGGGATCACCATAAAGGCCCAGGCGGTGCGGATGCGCTATACCTTGGACCCGGATGGGGAGTACCGCCTGAACCTCATCGACACCCCGGGGCATGTCGATTTCTCCTACGAGGTTTCCCGCAGCCTGGCCGCCTGCGAGGGAGCCATACTGCTCGTGGACGCCGCCCAGGGCGTGGAAGCCCAGACGGTGGGCAATGCCTACCTAGCCGTGGAGGCCGGCCTGACCATCATACCCGTGGTGAACAAGATAGACCTTCCGGTCGCGGATCCGGAGGGGACGGCTATGGAGGTGGCCGACCTCCTGGGCATCGACCCCGGGGAGGTGATGCGGATATCGGCCAAGACTGGGGAGGGGGTGGAGGAACTTCTACGGACGGTGATCCGGAGAGTGCCACCTCCCGCCGGCGATGCGGGACGACCTCTGCGGGCCCTGGTCTTCGATTCCGCTTATGACACCTATAGGGGAGTGGTAGCTTTTCTGCGGGTCGTGGAGGGACGGGTGACGCGGGGAGCCAAGGTGTCATTTATGGCCACGGGAACGAAGGCCGAGGTTGACGAGGTGGGTTATTTCTCCCCGGAAATGACTTCCTGCCCGGAGCTGGGAACGGGCGACGTGGGGTACATCATCACCGGCGTTAAGGATGTAGGTCTTATAAAGGTTGGCGATACGGTGACCGAGAGGGAGCGTCCGGCCGCCGAACCGCTGCCAGGATATCGGGAGCCCAAACCCATGGTCTTCGCCGGAATCTATCCGGTGGATTCCGACGATTTCCAGGAACTGGAGGACGCCCTGGGGAAGCTCAAGCTCAACGACGCCGCGCTAACCTATACCCGGGAGAGCTCCCGAGCCTTGGGATTCGGTTTCCGATGCGGTTTCTTGGGGCTCCTGCATATGGAGATAGTCCAGGAACGACTGGAGCGGGAATACGGTCTTGACCTCGTGGTCACCGCCCCCAACGTGGTCTACGAGGTGGTCAAGCGGAATGGAGAGGTCGTCTACGTGCACAACCCCTCCGATCTTCCGGATCTGTCCGCAGTACGGGAAATAAGGGAGCCCTACGTGCAGGCGACCATCCTCTCTCCCCCGGATTACGTGGGGGCGGTCCTGGAACTGGTGAAGGAGAGAAGGGGCGTTTACCAAGATATGTCTTACCTTTCCAGTAGGCGGGTGGAGCTGCGTTGCCGGCTACCCCTGGCGGAGATGGTGGTCGATTTCTACGACCAGCTTAAGTCCAGAAGCCGAGGTTACGCCTCCCTGGATTACGAGCACATCGGGTTTCTCCCGGGAGACCTGGTCAAGCTGGACGTCCTCATAAACGGGGAACCGGTGGATGCCCTGTCCTCCATCGTGGAGAGGAGCCGTGCTCATGAATACGGTAAGCGGATAACCCGTAGGTTACGGGAGCTCATTCCCCGCCAGCTCTTCGACGTGCCCATACAGGCAGCGGTGGGCAGCAGGGTTGTGGCGCGAGAGACCATAAAAGCCCGTCGCAAGGACGTCCTGGCGAAATGCTACGGAGGGGACGTGACGCGGAAGAAGAAATTGTTGGAAAGGCAGAAAGAGGGCAAAAAGCGAATGAAGATGGTGGGAAAGGTGGAGATCCCTCAAGAGGCCTTCATCTCCGCCCTCAGAATGAGCCGGGAGGAAAGGGCGAGATGAGGCTCTACCTCCACTGGCCCTTTTGTGTCCGGCGCTGCCACTACTGCGATTTCACCAGCCGCGTTGCGGGCGTGAATACGTGGCGAGCATATGCCTCTGCACTGCGGAAGGAGCTGGAGATGTGGTCCGGCATCCTTCCCCGGAACCGGGAACTGCGCTCCGTCTATATGGGAGGCGGGACCCCCTCCACCATGTCCGGGTCTGAGGTTTCCGGGCTCCTGCAATTGACACGCCGCCTCTTCGGGTGGAAACCGGAAGTGGAGATAAGCGTGGAGGTAAACCCGGCCTCTTGGGGAAGGTCCGATTACGCGGACGCCCGCCGGGGCGGGGTGAACCGGGTGAGCATCGGGGCTCAGGCCATGGACGATCGCGTCCTTTTTCTTTTGGGAAGGGCACACGATGCGCATGCGGTTTCCCGGGCGGTGAGCTATGCCCGAAGCGCGGGAATCCCCTCGGTTTCCCTGGACCTGCTTTATGCGTTACCCCGGGAATGGGGAGCGGTGTTCCCCGAAACCCTGCAGAGGGCCTTGGATCTGGAGCCCCATCATATCAGTCTATACGCCCTGACCCTTTCCAGGGCCACAAGGTTGGGCAGGATGGCCGAAAACGGCCTTATAAACCTGCCCGGGGAGGACGAAGTCGCCGACGAATACCTGGAGGCCCGGGAGATGCTGTTGTCCGCGGGATACCTGCAGTACGAGATATCCAATTTTTCCCTTCCCGGCCATGAATGCCGGCACAATCTGGCCTACTGGAGAAGGGAGGATTATCTGGGAGTGGGGGCGGGAGCCCATTCTTTCCTGATGGGACACCGTTTCCGCAACCCGGACAGCGTTCTGGAGTATTGCCGGACGCTGCATTCCGGGGGGCTGCCTCTCCAGGACCTTACGCCCATAGATGCGCAGGAGGCGCATTGGGAGAGGATAATGCTGGGCTTGAGGATGAGTAGGGGGATACCGGAAAGGCTTCTAGCCGGGGAGGAGGCACTCGACCTTATGGTGGTTCACGGTCTCATGGAGCGGAGGTCCGGACGGGTCAGGCTGACCGAACGCGGCATGCTCCTTTCCAATGCCGTGCTGGTCTCTCTTCTGGACGCTTGACGCTCGTTCCCTGCAGCGGGTAACCTAATAATTAGGTAGCACTCTAAGGAGGAGAGTGCTAATGTTGGACAAGAGACAACAGAAGATCCTAAGGGCGGTCGTATATAAGTACATAATGACCGGAGTCCCGGTGGGCTCTAAATCGCTGGCGGAAAGCCTCAACTTGGGTATAAGCCCGGCCACCATCCGCAACGAGCTCAGCAAGCTGGAAGGGATGGGATATCTTTACCAGCCTCATGTATCCGCCGGCAGGGTGCCCACCCCTTTGGGGTACCGTTTTTACGTGGACAGCCTCATCGGGAGGACGCGCCTCCGCGAGGAGGAAAAGGAGGCCATCCTAACCCTTTTCTCCAATAAGGCCAAAGAGCTCGAGGACCTCCTCCAGGAAACGAGCAACTTGCTCTCCCGCCTCACCAGCACGGCGGCCATAATCATAGCGCCCAGCCTACGGCGCAACCTTATCAAACACATAGACCTGGTGAAGCTGAGCACGGACATGATCCTATTGGTCATCATCACCGATACCGGGAGGGTGGAGAAGAAAGTAATCGAGCTTCGGGAGGGAGAGCTCGACGTAGACTTGGATACCGTACAGTCCTTCCTCAACCGTAAGCTGCACGCCAAGGGCTACGACGCCCTCCGGGATTTCGATCCCCAAAAGGGGTTGCGGGATCAGAAAGCCTCCTCGTTGGCCGTCCGGGTGGTGGACGTTATCCGCGAGATACTCACCCGGGAAGAATACGAGAAGGTCTACGTAGGCGGGACCTTAAACCTCCTTCGCTACCTCGACGAAGAGGGCAGGGCCCGCATTGAGAACCTCCTCCGCCATTTCGAGGAGCAGTACTTCCTCCTCAATCTCCTCAGCGAGGTCATCCGGGCGAAGGAACTGACCGTACGCATAGGGGACGAGAACGTCTTCCAGGACCTGCGGCATTTCAGCCTGGTGGCCACCCCTTACGCCGTGGGCGAGGAGACCATGGGAACGGTGAGCGTGCTGGGGCCCACGAGGATGGATTACGCCAGGGTGATCCCCACCGTGGACTTCATAGCCAAATCGCTCAGCCAGACCCTCGGGCTGCTGAGGGGATAAGGGGGTGAGCCCGGGAGAGTATGAAGGACTATTATGCCGTGCTGGGCGTACCGCGTCATGCCGGGCAAGAGGAGATAAAGAAGGCCTATCGGCAGCTCGCTCGCCGCTACCATCCCGATGTGAACAAGGGCGATCGTGAGGCGGCTGAGCGCTTCAAGGAAATAAACGAGGCCTACGAGATCTTAAGCGACCCCGAGAAGAGGAGAAGGTACGACCTCTACGGCGAGGGGGCCATAACGACTTCGGTCTTCGACCGCGGGTTCCAAGGATTCGGAGATCCCTTGGGGGACATATTCGACCTCTTCTTTGGTCGCCGCCAGGCAAGAACCGCACGTATGCCCCGCCGGGGAAGCGACCTGATGGCCGTGGTGGAGATCGACCTGGAGGAGGCATATGCCGGGGCGAGGCGTACTGTCGAGATTCCCCGCCACGAGAGCTGCGCGGATTGCGGTGGTACCGGCTTGGAGAGCGGTTACAACCTAGACCTCTGTCCTGATTGCGGCGGGGAGGGGAGGATAACCCGCACCAGAAGGAGTGCCTTCGGAACCTTCACGTCCTCCACCACTTGCCGCCGTTGCGGGGGCGTCGGCGAGATAAACACCCATCCGTGTTCGGGATGCGACGGCCGGGGTATCGTAGAGATAAAGGAAAGCGTAGAGGTGGACATTCCTCCGGGGATAGAGGACGGGGACCGCCTTCGTCTGCCCGGCAAAGGGGAGGCGGGTGCTTTGGGAGGCCCCCCGGGTGATCTATACGTGGAGGTCCGGGTCGCGGAGCACGAATACTTCCAGCGGGAGGGGGAGGACCTCCGGGCGATGGTGGAGGTGAGCATGGTGG
Organism: Candidatus Solincola quzhuomuensis; assembly: GCA_015711855.1. GTDB lineage: Bacteria > Actinomycetota > Geothermincolia > Geothermincolales > RBG-13-55-18 > Solincola_A > Solincola_A quzhuomuensis. The sequence goes on from JACVJF010000008.1 coordinate 39,953, forward strand.
AGGCCGCCCTGGGAACGGAGGTGGAGATCCCTACCCTCAACGGGACGGAGAGGCTGACCATTCCGGCAGGTAGCCAGCCGGGTCAGGTGTTCCGACTGCGGGGAAAGGGTATGCCTCGCCTTAATTCCCGGGGAAAGGGCGACCTTTACCTGGTGCTCGACGTGCAGGTACCCGACGACCTGACCGCGGAGCAGAGGAGGCTTCTGGAAGAGTTTCAACGATTGGAAGCCCATAAGAACCGCGAGCGGGGATGGATGGCCCGCTTGAAGAAAGCCGTGAGGCCCACGACTTGACGACCGCCAGATTTTTCCTGGAAAACCTGGACCCCCTATGTGGGCGGTTGGCCCTGGAAAAGGAGGAACACCACCACGCCAGCAAGGTGCTGCGACTGCGCCCCGGGGAAGAGGTCCTGGTGCTTGACGGAAAGGGGACGATATACCCGTCAGTGGTATCGTCCGTGGAATCCCGCCGCACCTGGTTGGAAATCCTCGGGAGCTACCACGAGGAGGAGGAGCTGCCGCGCCTCGTCCTTTATCAGGCCCTCTTGCCGTCGTCGAGGATGGAGGAAGCCATAAGGAGATGCGTGGAACTGGGCGTGAGCGAGGTGATACCCTTCCGATGTCGGCGTTCGCTGGGAAAGGATGCGGCAGGGCGGAGGGAAAGATGGCAACGTGTGGCCAGGGATTCCGCACGCGTGGCCGGAAGGTCATACCTGCCCCGTATAGGAGAGGTCTTGGAATGGCCGGATCTGTTGCGCGAGGTAAGGGACAGGAAGGCAATACTTTTGGCCGACGAGCGAGGGGGGCTGAAGCCTTCACAGTCGATAGGAGAGGACCGTCCTCCGGAGATCGCCCTATTGACTGGTCCGGCAGGCGGTTTCGAGGACGAGGAGAGGAGAGCGCTGCTTTCGGCGGGGGCGGTTTCCGTGACCTTGGGAAAGCTCAACCTGAGGGCGGAGTCGGCGGGAGCGGTCCTTTTGGCGGTCGTGAAGGCTCACCTGGGGTTAATGTGAAGATGGGGATGGCGATGCAGGCGGAGGAGTACCAGGGGTAGGAAAACATGGGCAAGGTGGCCATCTTCACCCTGGGATGCAAGGTGAACCAGGCGGAGAGCGAGGAGTTGGCCATGCGGCTTTCCTCTCGTGGCCACGCTTTGGTGAGCGACCCGAGGGAATGCGACGTATGCGTGGTGAACACCTGTACGGTAACTGCGGAAAGCGACCGCAAGACGCGCAAGTTGCTCCGCCTGCTTCACCGTCGCGGATCGTCATGCTTGGTGGCAGCCGGTTGTTACCCCCAAGTGCATCCGGAAGCATGCAGGGGATTTCCCGGGGTCTCGCTCGTCATGCCCAATTCCCGGAAGGAAAGCTGGGAGGAGGAAATAGCCGGTTTGCTCCCGCCCCCCGAGGACGGGGACAAGCCGGCAAACCTGGAGGGTTTACGCACGCGGGGTTTCCTAAAGGTGCAGGACGGATGTGAAAAGGGATGTTCGTACTGTATAGTTCCGCTGGCTCGGGGACCGGAGAGGTCCCGTCCGGCGGATCAGGTGAAGGAAGTGGCCTCCGGGTTCCTACGACGAGGCTGCGCGGAACTTGTCCTCAGCGGAGTGAATCTGGGGAGGTACGGAGCGGGAACTCCCCACGATCTAGCGGCGCTGGTCAGGGATCTTCTGCACTGGGAGGAGGGTTTCCGATTACGGCTTAGCTCCATAGAACCGGATGACCTTCGCTGGGAATGGATCCGGCAATGGTCGGAGGAGGAAAGGGTTTGCCCACACCTCCACCTTCCCCTGCAGAGCGGTGACCCGGAGATACTACGGGAGATGGGGAGAGGTTATCTACCGGGCCGTTTTTTGGAGCTTACTGCGGAAGTGAAGAAATTATGGCCCCGGGCGGCGATAACCACCGAGGTCATCGTGGGATACCCCGGCGAAGACCGGGAGGCCTTTCGACGTACGGTGGAGGTCCTGGAGAGAGCGGGTGTGTCGCGCGTCCATGTCTTCCGATTCTCTCCCCGGCCTCATACCCGGGCGTGGAAGAGGAGGGAAGAGGTCGATCCCGCGGAGGCGGAGCGGAGATCGGCGCATCTCAGGCGCCTGGCGGAGAAGTGGAGATTGGGATACGTGGAAAGACACCTGGGCGAGACCCGGCAACTCCTCGTGGAGAGAAAGGCTTGTCGGGAAGGTCAAAGGATTGCCTTGGGAACCACCGAAGACTACATAAAGGCTTTTCTCGTCGAACCCCAGTCCGGGCTGGAAATAGGTCGTTGCCTCCAGGTGCGGCTGGAAGGGGTAAAGCACGGGCTGGCCCTGGCGAAACCGACAGGACGAGAGTGGGAGAGAATCGGCTAACGACTATCGGTATAAGAGGAGGTGTTTTATGGAGGAGTGCATATTCTGCAAAATCACAAAGGGGGAAATGGACGCCGAGGTGGTTTATTCCGACGATCGCGTAGTGGCTTTCCGGGATATAAATCCCCAGGCCCCCGTACACGTTCTGGTGGTCCCCAGAAAACACGTGCGCTCCGTGTTCGATCTCTCCCCGGAGGACTACGACCTGCTGGGCCGCATCTTCCAGGTGGCGAAAAGGGTTTCCGAGGAGGAGGGCATCGCGGGGTCCGGGGTTCGCATTCTGACCAACGTGGAGAGGGGTGCGGGCCAGAGCGTATTCCACCTCCATTTTCACGTCATGGGAGGGCGCCAGATGCACTGGCCGCCGGGATGAGGTTCGCGTCGAGGTGAATTATTAAGTGGACAAATCAAACGCGAGCGGAGCACAGGAGGGTCAACCCCGCCGAGAGTTGAAGATACTCGTGCCGGGCAATCAACCCATGGTCAATCTATTAGGGGAGAGAGACGAGCTCTTGAAGATAGTGGAGAAATCCTTCCGCAGTTCCATTTTGGTCCGGGGAAACGAGATAACCATCTATGGGGACGAGGAGGAGGAGCTGGAGGCCCTGGGAAAGCTCTTCGAGGAGCTGATCATGCTCCTCACTTCCGGGATAGACCTTACCCCGGAGAGCGTGGAGAGGGCCATCGACATGGTCCTGGCCGAGGAAGAGCTCAAGCCCAGCGAGGTCTTCACGGACATAATCATATCCCGCAGGGGGAAAGCCATCCGTCCCAAGACCCCGAACCAGAAACGCTATGTGGAGGCCATCCGGAAAAACACCATAGTATTCTCCATCGGGCCGGCGGGGACCGGAAAGACGTACCTGGCCATGGCCATGGCCGTAAAAGCCCTTCTGTCCAAGGAGGTAGGTCGCATAATCCTCACCCGCCCCGCGGTAGAGGCGGGAGAGAAACTGGGCTTTCTGCCCGGGGACATGTACCAGAAGGTCGATCCTTACCTGCGCCCGCTCTACGACTGCCTTTACGAGATGCTCGACGTGGAGAAATTCACCAAGTACATGGACCAGGGGGTGATCGAGGTCGCGCCCCTGGCCTATATGCGCGGCCGCACCCTGAACGATTCCTTCATCGTTCTCGACGAGGCCCAGAACACCTCGCCGGAACAGATGAAGATGTTCCTAACACGCCTGGGTTTCGGCTCCAAGGCGGTGGTGACCGGGGACATAACCCAGATAGACCTCCCGGAGGGACAGCCATCGGGGATGAACGTGGTCCGGGAGATTCTCGCCGGGATAGAGGGCATAGAGTTCGTCTACCTGGACGAGAGAGACGTGGTGCGGCACAAGATAGTGCAGGAGATTGTCAGGGCTTATCGCCTCTACGATGCCCGCAGCGATAGGGAGGACAAAGCGGGAGGCAGGAAGTGACGGGAAGGGGTGACCGACAGATCCATATGTCTTTGAAAAACGAAACGGACCCGGCAGTGAGGTTCCCGCAGCGTCCGTGATCGGTATATTGTATAATGTCTCCGGAGCTGAGATGGAAGACAAGGAAGGCTCAAGACCGAAAAAGCCTCGAACAGACCTTCCCTTCTTAAAGACGAGTAGGGGAAAGGCGCTAACCGTATCCCTCCTTACCCTGGTGGCGGTGACCTCTATCTTCGTCATGGAGTATTATCCTAGGCCTTCCCGCTTCGTGGTGGGCAAGCCGAGCACGGAGACGGTCATCTCCTCACGTGATTTTTCCGTCCTGGACGAGGAGAACACGGAACGCTTGCGCGAGGAGGAGAGGCGGAGGGTGATGGGTATTTTCCTGGACCGGGAGGCCTCACAGGAGGCTTTGTCGCGCGTGGAGGGCTTTTTCTCCAAGATTGAATACCTCCGCCAGGAAAAGGTGCGACGGGAAGAAGGTATGGCCTCCTTGAGAGCCGAGACGGGCGATCGGGTCGGAGAGGGGACCTTGAACCTTCTCCTGGAAGCCAGCCCGGAGGATTCTCGGGTGCTCTTCGCCGCCTTATCCCAGCTGATAAGCGAGGCCATGTCCCGTCCGGTATCCTACGACAACCTTAATGCGGTTCAAGAACGAGCTGCGGAAAAGGCCCAGTCGCTTTCCCTGAACGAGGATTTTCGCCGTGCGGTGGCCGAGCTTTGCCGACTTTTTATAACCACCAATACCGCCTACGCAGCGGAAGCGGTGGAGAGGGACATGGAGGAGGCGGCCAACGCCATTCCGCCCGTATATGCTCACTATGTGGCCGGACAGAAGATAGTGGACAAAGGGGAGATCATCACGCCGCTCATCCTGGCCTCTCTGGGGGAAGCGGGAGCGCTCTCTCCCATGGGTAGCTACCAGCAGGTTATAGCTGTGGCGCTCATCGCCATCCTACTTTATATCTTCGGTTTTCTGTTTCTCGTCCGCTTCCGGCGTGCGGCGGCCAGGGACTGGAAGGTGGTGGCAGCAATGTGCGTGCTCTTCCTGACCTTCGTCGTCCTGGGCAGGTTGTTCTCGCTCTTCGCCGACGAGAACCCCCTATGGGGTTACCTGGTTCCCCTGGCCCTCGTCGGTCTCTCCCTGGCGGCGCTCCTGGATAATCTCAGCGCTCTCGTTTTCTCCGTGCTGGGAGCAGCGGCTGCGGGCATCCTCCTCAAGGGCAGCTTCCCCTTGGCCCTCTTCGCCCTACTGGGCGGTGCAGCGGGTTCTCTCGTGATCGGGCGCCTCAACAAAAGAGAGACCCTCTTCAAGGCGGCCGTGCAACTTTCCCTTTTCTTGGGAGTGGGAGCCATGATAAGCTCCTCCCTCTTTAGGGAATGGCGTTTCGTTTTCTTGGCCGGAGCCCTGGGAGTGGGAAACGGGGTGCTGTGCACCCTCCTCACCCTGGGAATGCTTCCTGTGCTGGAAAGGATATCCGGGCTGACCACCCCCATGCACCTATTGGAACTCGCCTCTCCCGACCATCCCCTAATGAGACTGCTTATAAGCAAAGCACCGGGCACCTACAGCCACAGCATTGTGGTGGGGAACCTGGCGGAAGCCGCAGCCCAAGCCATTGGCGCCGATCCCCTGCTGGCCAGAGTGGGCTCCTATTACCACGACGTGGGCAAGGTGAAGAGGTCGTGGTTCTTCGTCGAGAACCAACCCCAAGGTTTCAACGGCCACGATAAGCTCAAGCCGAACCTGAGCGCCCTGGTGATCACCGCCCACGTGCGGGAGGGCGTGGAGCTGGCTAGGGAGCATCGACTTCCCCGCGAGGTGGTGGACATAATACATCAGCACCACGGAACCTCTCTCATCCGCTATTTTTACGCCCAGGCGCTCAGGGAGAGGAACCCCTCCGAAAACGTAACCGAGTCCCGTTTCCGCTACCCGGGGATTAAGCCGCAGAGCAAGGAAGCGGCCATAGTGATGCTGGCCGATGCGGTGGAGGCGGCGGCCAAGGCTGTGGACCGCCCCACGCCGGTAAAACTGGAGCAGATCGTGAAGAACCTCATAAAGGAGAGGCTGGAAGACGACCAGCTCAGCGATTCCAACCTCACCCTGGGAGACCTGGACAAAATTACCACGGCCTTCACTCGAGTCCTGTGTGGTATGTACCACGAGAGGGTGGAATATCCGAGGTTGGTCAGGGAGGGAGGGGCCTGATGCGGGTTTTGGTGAACAAAAGGACCCGTTCCCCGGTGGAGGAGGCCCGGCTGCGTAGGGCTTGTCTACGAGCGCTGCGAGCCGAAGGCGCCGGCGAGGATTCCTTGGTCTCCGTAACGCTTCTCAGCAGGAGGGAGATGGAGGAATACAACCGGCACTACATGATGCGTAAGGGATCCACGGATGTCCTATCCTTTCCCATGCAGGAAAGGGACGGCGACAGTTTTCTCCTGGGGGACGTTCTCATCTGCCCCGCCCACGTGCGCCGTTACCGTCGACGCTATGGGGTCGAAGAGGGAAGGGAACTGGAACTGGTGGCTGTTCACGGCATCCTCCATCTCCTGGGTTACGATGATTCCGACGAGGAGAAGGCGGCGGAAATGGACCGTAGGGCGAGGAAGATCCTGGGGTTGAGGGAAGAGGGGAGCTCATGATAAACGAGATTCATCCGTTGACGGCGGTCCTCTCCGCCGCCGGCATCACTTGGCGAGTGATCTCGCTGGTGGGCATGCTTATATTAGCCGCTTTTCTCGCCGCCGCCGAGATATCTTTGGTCAGCGTGAACCACTTCCGGGTGCGTTCTCTGCGGGAGGGAGGCAACCGGCGAGCGGAATTGCTGGAGAAACTTCTGAAGAGCCCCAACCGTTTCCTCTCCACCATCCTCATGCTCACCTTAATGGTTCAGGTGGGCGCATCGGCTTTGGCCACCGGCCTGGCCGTGGAGCTCGGACTACCGGGCCCCGCTGCGCTGGCCACCGGCGTCATGACCTTCCTCATATTCATCTTCTCCGAAATGGCCCCCAAGACCTACGCCACCAACCATCCGGAAAGTACGGCTCTGGCCCTGGCGCCCGCGGTACGTATCCTCTCGCTGGTATTCTATCCCCTGGTCCACCTGCTCATACTCATATCCAACGGGATAATAAGGCTTTTCGGGGGCCAGACCATCAGGGAAGGGCCTTTCGTGACCGAAGGGGACATAAAGGCACTGGTCACTGCGGCGGGGGAGCAGGCAGTCATCGAGGAGGAGGAGAAGAAGCTCATCCATTCCATTTTCGAGTTCGGAGACACCTTGGTCAGGGAGGTGATGATCCCGCGCACGGACATGATCATGCTGGAGGAGAACGCCAGCATGGAGGAAGCCCTCGAGGTCATCCTTAAGTCGGGATTTTCCCGCATACCGGTTTACAGGGGTGATTTCGACCACATCGTGGGAGTCCTCTACGCCAAGGACCTGCTGCCCTATCTGAAACGAGGGGAGAGCGACGCGCGTCCCCGGGATCTCATGCGCGAGGCCTATTTCGTTCCGGAGACCAAAAGGGTGAGCGAGCTGCTCAACGAGATGCGCGCCCTGACCATACACATGGCCATCGTCCTGGACGAGTACGGGGGGACCTCGGGACTGGTGACCATCGAGGACCTCCTGGAGGAGATCGTGGGGGAGATATTCGACGAATACGACAGCGCCCGAGAGCTTTACGAAAGGCTGGCCGACGGTCGTTACTCCTTTGACGCTCGCATCTCCATAGACGACCTGAACGAACTACTGGGAACCAATCTGCCCGCCCACGAATGGGATACCCTGGGCGGGTTGATGTATAACCTTATGGGAAAGATTCCCAAACAAGGGGAGTCGGTAGAGTTCGAGGGCTTGCGCCTGACCGCACAAAAGGTGGTGGGAAGGCGCATAAACAAGGTTCTTCTGGAGATCCTGGAGCGAAAGGAAAGTGAAGCCAAGTGAAGTCGCCAGAGCGGAGTCCGGCTGGCTCGCGGCGGGGCATCTTCTGGGGCAGGGAAAGGCCCTTTTCTTTTCCGACCGCCACGGTGGGGTAAGCCCACATCCCTTTCGTTCTCTGAACCTCTCCCTGCGCGACGGGGATCATCCCGAGAATGTCCGCATCAACAGAAGGCTGGCTGCGGAGCGGCTGGGCGTGGAGGAACGGAATCTGGTCTTCATGCACCAAGTGCACGGCGTGCGGGTTTGCCGGGTCGGAAAGCGAAATGCGAAGGGAGCGCAGATCGTGCCCAACGCTGACGGCCTCTACACCACCGAAGCGGGGCTGGTCCTGGTGGCCTTGACCGCCGATTGCTTGCCCATAGCCCTGGGTTTCGAGGATCCCCGGGGGGTGGCTATGCTCCACGCGGGGTGGAGAGGCACCCTCCAAAACATAGCCGCAGAAGCACTGGGCAGGATACGTTCCGCCTTGGGTGTCGCTGCCTCAAAGGTCAGAGCGGTTATTGGCCCGGGGATAGGGCCCTGCTGTTACCTAGTGGATGAAGGCAGGGCCCGCCTATTCGTCGAAAAATATGGCGAGAGGAGCGGAGTGGTCGTCGAAAGAGAAGGATACCACCTGGATCTGGAGAGCGCGAACCGGATGAACCTGGTTCGCGCGGGAGTGAAGGAGGATAACATTTACCGTGTCGGTGGGTGCACGTGCTGCCTGGAGGACTACTTCTCGTTTCGGCGAGAAGGGATAACTGGAAGGCAGGGCGCTTTCGTCTTTCTCCTGCCCGAGGGGTGAGGAATGCGGCCTGAGGGAGGAGGATCCGAGTTGAGGGCCAGAGCGCACGTATGGGTGAGCGGAAGGGTACAAGGGGTGTATTTCCGTTCCTATGCCCAGGACGAAGCGAGAAGGCTGGGCGTGCGGGGATGGGTTCGCAACAACCGGGACGGCAGGGTGGAGGCGGTCTTCGAAGGGGAAATGGAAGCCGTACGCGAAATGGTGGACTGGTGCTGGAAAGGCAGCCCGTCGTCGCGGGTGACCGACGTGGAGGTAAAGTGGGAGGAATATAAGGGCGAATTCGATGACTTCCGAATAACCTACGGGTATTGAGATTGGGACAGATATTATGTTCACGGCAAGGACAACTACCGGGAATAGGGTGGCGGGCAGGAAATGAGAGAGGCGGAAATATTGCTACGGCTCCTCATGGCCGCGGCTTGCGGCGGTCTTATAGGTATGGAGAGGGAGAGGGGAGACCGACCCGCCGGCTTCCGTACCTACATCCTGGTTTCCCTGGGAGCGGCGCTTTTCACCCTTCTCTCAGTAACCGCCTTTCCCGGGGCCGATCCGGCAAGGGTGGCGGCGCAGATCGTCGTGGGTATAGGTTTTTTGGGTGCCGGGGTCATCGTGGTCTATGGGGGCACCCACGTGGTGGGCATAACCACCGCGGCCACCATGTGGGCCACAGCAGCGGTGGGGATGGCGGCGGGAGCGGGCTATTTCGTCACCTCTGCCTACTGCACCGGAATCATCCTTTTGGTGCTGGTGGCCCTGCCCTGGTTCGAGAGCCGGGTAATCGTGCTCTTCCAGAAAAGAAGGCTGTATTTCACTATACGGGCCCTTCCCCGGGAAGGGCTGGTGGAGGATGTAAACGGGGTGTTCCGGTCTTTCCGTATCCCCTTCGTACTGTTGCGTTTCCAGAGCTGCCAAGAGGGAGAGGGGGAATGTTCGCTGCTCTTAAGAGCAAACGTGTCGGGTAAGGTGGACCTTCTCCGGGTGGTCAAAAGCCTGCAGGAATTGGCGGGAGTCACCTCGGTGGTCTTCGAGGAATGAGGTGAAGCAAGGGTTGGGTATTCCCGAGAACCTCCAGGCGGTCCTGGCCCGTATAGAGAGGGCGGCGGCATCGGTGGGAAGAGACCCAGGCAGCGTTAAGCTCATCGCGGTGAGCAAGGGAAGGACGGTGAACGAGATAAAAGAAGCGATCCGTGCCGGGCAGAGGGTCTTCGGCGAGAACCGGGCCCAGGAGCTCAAGGAGAAACAGGAAACCCTCGGCGAGGAGGTGGAATGGCATTTCGTTGGCCATTTGCAGAGGAATAAGGTTAATATGGTAGTGGGGAAGGTGAAGTTGATCCATTCCCTGGACAGTACGCGGTTGGCCGAGGCCATATCCAGCCGTGCGGTTGGGCTCGGGGTTTCGCAGGACGTGCTCCTGCAGGTGAACGTCTCCGGGGAGGAGAGCAAGTTCGGGGTGGCGCCGGAAGAGGTGGGGCGCCTCCTCAAAGAGGTGATAGATCTTCCCGGGTTGCGGGTGAGGGGCCTGATGACCATAGCCCCTCTGTGGGCTGAGGGCGAGTCGGCCCGGCCCTATTTCCGGCGCCTCAGAGAACTGAGGGATGAGTTGAGGAAGGCCTTTCCCCGGGCCGAGATAGAGCTGCTCAGCATGGGTATGACCCAGGATTTCGAGGTTGCGGTGGAGGAAGGAGCGGATATGGTACGGGTGGGAACGGCCATATTCTCCGGATAGTCTGCGACGGGAGGTTTCGCCATGGCGGGGTTCTTTCGCAAAGCCCTCATCTACTTAGGCCTGGTGGAGGACGACGAGTTCGAAGAACTCATGGAATACGAGGAGGCCGAGGTTCCCGAGTCACCGCCCTACCGGCGGTCCGCCCGCGAGGAGTCAAGGGTATCCAGCCTGCAGGCGGTTCCCAACCGTCAGGTTAGGGTCCACATGGTGGAGCCCAAGTCCTTCAACGATGCAGAGCAGATCGGCCAGAAGTTCAAGGCGGACATCCCGGTGATCATCAACCTCCAGCAGGCCGAACCGGAGCTGGCCAAGAGGCTCATCGATTTCGCCAGTGGTCTGACCTACGGACTGGACGGGGGAATCCAAAGAGTTGCCGACAAGGTCTTTCTGCTCACCCCGCACAACGTGGAGGTATCAGCGGAGGACAAACGCTGGCTCCGGGAGAAGGGGTTCTTCAACCAGTTCTGAACGCCGGATGGGGAGGCGGACCCCTGCGGCGGAATGCGGGGCGGCGGCATACGTGTCCCTTACGTCCCGATATGCGGAGGAAGCTCTCGAAGTTCGATGCGCGGTTAGGTTGGCGAAGGTAAGGGGTTAATGGAGAGGATCGCTTTACTCGGGGGCGGAAAGATGGCCGAGGCCATCATCCGGAGGTTGATATCTTCCGGTTGGTGCCGGGGCGAGGACATGGTGGTCTCCGATATTGAAGGGGCGCGCCTGGAAGCGCTTAGGGAAAAGTACGGGGTCATGACCACCACCAGGAACGGGGAGGCAGCCGCCAGAGCGGAGTCGCTCATCTTGGCGGTCAAACCGCAGAACCTGGAGGAGGTCCTCCGCGACATAGCCGGGGTGGTCAAGCCGGGACAGACGGTGATCTCCATCGCCATGGGCAAGACCATTTCCTTCATAGAGGAGAGGCTTCCCCAGGGGATCCCCGTGATCAGGGTGATGCCCAACAACCCGGCCATGGTGGGCTACGCGGTGTCGGTCCTCAGTTACGGCAAGTACGTCGGCCAACGTGAGCGCTCCCTGGCCCTGGACATATTTCGCAAGTTGGGGGACGTCCACGAAGTGGAGGAAAAATACCAGGATGCGGTCATGGCCCTTTCCGGATGCGGTCCCGCCTATTTCTATCTCATAGCCGATGCCCTGGGCGATGCCGGGGTCAAGCTCGGCCTGGACCGGCGACTGGCGCTTGATCTTGTGGCGGGGACCATGCTGGGTGCGGCGATGATGATGCGCGAGTTCCCTGGGGAGCCGTCGCGCCTGAAGGACATGGTCACGTCCCCAGGGGGCTCCACCATAATGGCCCTGGAGGCGCTGGAGGAAGGGGGGGTGAGGGCGGCCTTTTTCCGGGCCGTGGAGGCGGCCTACCGTCGCGCCAGGGAGGTTTGATATGCGCATCCTGGGGGAGGTGCTGTATTGGATTCTTTTCATCTATACCTGGTTGATAATCTTCAGAGTGATAATAGGATGGCTTCCGGTGCGCTGGCCCGGCGGATTGCGCCCGCTTGTGGTTCTGGTGTACGACCTCACCGAACCGGTTTTGTCCCCCCTGCGAAGGGTTATGCCCACCTTGCGTTTGAGCCCGGAGATAGGTCTGGACCTCTCCCCGGTGGTGGCCATCGTCGTGCTTTCCTTCCTGCAATGGTTGGTGAAGCTCCTTTTTTATTAGTGGTGGGAACCGAAAGGTCTTATACTTTAATGGGCACTCGAGAGGATATCATGAGCATGCTGAGGGTAACGGCGAAAAATGACGAAGGAGGCGGTTGAATTGGCTATCGGCCCCATGGACATCCATCATAAGGAATTCAGCACCGTGCGTGTAGGTGGATACAACAAGGAAGAAGTGGACTCTTTTCTGGATCTGGTAGCGGACGAGCTGGACAGGCTCCTGCACCGCAATCAAGAGCAGGCCGAACTCATTGAATCGATGCGGGAGAAGGTGAACCAATTCGATTCCATGCAGCAGACCTTACAGAACGCCCTGATCAACGCCCAAAAGAGTGCCGACAACATCGTCCAGGAAGCCAAGCTGCAGGCCGAGGCGCAGATAAGGGAGGCGCAGGAGCAGAGCTTGCGCATCCTGGAGGAGGCTAAGGCGGAGAGGGCCCGGCTGCTGCAGGCTTATTCTGGGCTGAGGGAACAGATCAGGGCTTACCTGGCCACCATAGGAGAGATGCTGGAAAGGAACCAGGCGCTGGTCAGGGAGTACGAGGCTCGTATCTCCGCCGCGGAAATAGCTGAGGCCCAACCGGCGTCCGCGTCGACTTTTATGGAGGGTACGTCTTCCGCCTACGCCGCACCTACCGTAGGCGAAGGTCCCTTGGAAAAGCCGCTACCGGAACAACCTGTCGGAAGGCCTGCCCAGCAAACGGGCATCCCGACGCAACAGCCAGAGCCACCCTATTCGACCCAGCCGACCGTTGTCGGGGCGGAAATCGCTCGACCAGCTTCCGAGACGGTCCCGACTCCAGGACCTGCTGCGGAAGCCGGGCAACCTCGTGAAGCGAAGGGAAAGCCGGAGGCACCTACGGCTTTTGAGCGGGAGGAGGAGACGCCGGCCCCGGAGAAGAAACCGCCCATGGAGGAGAAGGAAAAACATTTCTTCTGGGAGTAAAGGTAAAGCTCCTCGCGCGCGGGCGGGGTGTAATGCCCCGTCTTGCTTTTCACCTTGTGTCTTGCTGACGTTAACTACCGCCAAATGTTGAAAAAAATTTACGAGGTATTTTTTGTCGGGATTTCCAAAAAGCCAGCCTTCGCTCTGGGAAGGACTTCTAAAGGCTACGCAGGGAAGGGTGAATTTACGTGTATAAAATAATTAACTATAAAATAGTTTAACGGAAACTAATTAAATTATTTAGGATATTCTCAAGGCTCTCCCGGTCGAGGTCTTTGACCAACACCGTCTTGTGACGAGAGGTAAGGCCGGAAGTAATTTCCAGCCGAGATACGGGGATTCCCAGCTGGTCAGCCAGCACCTTCAGCGCCTCACGGTTGGCCTTTCCTTTCTCCGGTGGGGAATGCACGGAGACTATCAAACTGTCGTCGAGGACACCAGAGATGCCCTGGCGCGAAGAGGAAGGCCGCAGCCTTATCCTGAGGACCATTCCCCGCGGTGAAAGATAAAACGGCTCCCTCTCCACGCCGCATCCCCTCTCGTACGTCCGGTTATGCGAGATGCTCCGCCTATACGCTCCGCATAAAGTGCCGTTCCTCGCACCCTTGTTCCATATTATCCAATAAACGCATTTGACGTACGTCAAAGCCCCCATTTCGGGGCGGCGGAAGGGCGTGTTTAGGTTGCGCTACCGCCTCCCGGCGTGCTAATAATGGAGCAAAATGACGTGGGGAGACGGAGTGAAAAGCGTATGGATTATCGCCGGACTTTGAACCTGCCCAGGACGGATTTCCCCATGAAGGCCAACCTGCCCCAGCGGGAGCCGGATATCCAGCGTCTATGGAAGGAGATGGACATCTACAGTCGGGTGCTGGAGAAGACCCGGGGGAACACGTCTTTCATCCTGCACGACGGTCCTC
>JACVJF010000009.1 GCA_015711855.1 Candidatus Solincola quzhuomuensis
GGAGTTGAACCTCCTGGCGGATGAGTGGAATTACATCTACAATCACGTGAGGCCCCACCAGAGCCTGGGTTATCTCACCCCTGCCGAGTTCCTGAGGCGGTGGCAGGAAAAGAAGCAGTGTGGGGATAAGGTGTCCACGATGTAGTGAACCAGCACACTTTCTTGGTAAGCACTGTCGCATATTGTATAATTATCTCAGTCGTGTAAGCAGAGCGAGCAAAGAGGTGAATGCGGTTGAGTTCGGTGATCAAGAAACGGCGCAAGAAGATGCGCAAGAAGAAGCACAAGAAACTGCTCAAGAAGACCCGCTGGCAGAGAAGGAACAAGTGAGCTCTCACCCGTAACGGGTTTCCATCCGCCCCGCAGGCCGGCGGGGTATTTTCATGCTCCGGCCCATCCCTCATGGGCATATTCCTAAGGATCGGCGCCGTAGATCACGGCGAGCCGAAGCCCCCTCCACCGGGTGTCCTTAACTCCAGGACCTCCCCTTCTTCCACCTCCAGCTCCACCTTGGAGGGAAGCCGTATCCTCTCCCCACCCTTACGGACCAGGTGGTCCTCGCCCGGCATTCCTGGCTCCCCTCCGGCGAGACCGTACGGCCCGCGGCGCCTGCGCTCGGCGAGTAGGGAGACCTTGGCTGCTTCCAGGAATTGGAAGTGCCTCTCCAGGCCGTCGCCGCCCCTAAAACGGCCTCTGCCCCCCGTGCCTCGGGCCACGGCGTAGCGCATCACCCGCAGAGGGAACTCGTACTCCAGCGCTTCCACCGGCGTGTTCATGGTGTTGGTCATGTGGTTATGAGTGGCGTCCATGCCGTCCCGGTCCGGCCTTGCGCCGCAACCGCCAGCTATGGTCTCGTAATAGGCGAAGGGCCGGGGGGACTCCCCTCCCACAGCCAGGTTGGTCATCGTCCCGTAACTGGCCGCGGGTATGCGTTCCGGAAGGGCCTGGGAGAGGGCTCCCAGCAGCGCGTCCACCACCCGCTGCGAGGTCTCCACGTTCCCGCCGGCCACCGCTCGCGGCCAGGAGGCGTCCAGGATCGAAGGCCGGGGGATCACCACCTCCACCCTCTCCAGGCATCCATGGTTGAAGGGAGCATCCTCCGGCAGCAGGCAGCGCAGCACGTAATAGACCGCGGAGAGAGTGACCGAACGCGGGCAGTTCAACGGCCCTCTCACCTCTCCGGCGGAACCGGAGAAATCCACCCGCAGGCGGCCCTCTCCGGAGGTCACGGCCACCCTTATGGGTATGTCCTGTTCTCCCCGGCCGTCGTCGTCCAGGTAGTCGGTGAAGGAATAGGTCCCGGGCGGGATGCAGGACAGCGACTCTTCGGCAATCCGGCCCGCGTAACGGAGGAGCTCCTCCATAAAACGGGCCACCTCCTCCGGGCCGTGCCGGGAGACCACCTCCCGGAAGCGCCTCACGCCCACGGTCAGTGATCCGTGTTGGGCTCGCAGATCCCCCCTCCTCTCCGCCGGGGTGCGCACGTTGGCCAGGATGAGATCCTCCACCTCCTCCACTACGCGCCCCTCCCGCGCGTAATGGACCATGGGAATGACCAGCCCCTCCTGGAAGACCTCGCTGCCCAGGGCCATGGAGCCGGGCGCCCTTCCGCCCACGTCGGCGTGGTGGGCCCGGTTCACCACATAGCCCACCAGCCGACCTTCGCACCGGACGGCGGCGGCCATGGTCAGGTCGGGGAGGTGGGTACCTCCTCGGAAGGGATCGTTCCACAAGATTACGTCTCCCTCTCGGAGGACCTCTCCCCTGCTCTCCAACCACTCCAGGAGGAACCGCATGGAGGAAGGGAGGGCGCCCAGGTGCACGGGTATGTGAGCCGCCTGGGCGACGAGCCGCCCCCGGGCGTCGAAGACGGCGCAGGAATAGTCCTTCCTCTCCTTGATGTTCGCCGAATGCCCGGAACGACCCAGGACCACCCCCATCTCCTCGGCCACTTCCGCGAGCTTGTTGTTAAATATTTCCAATAACGCCGCATCCACAGCCATATCGCCTCTCCTTCCGCGACGGTTTCGGGGACCGTCGACTCATCCGGACCCCCGCCTCTCCAGAAGCAGGCAGCCACGCTCGTCGACCCGACCGCGCCAGCCGGGCGGCACCACCGCCGTGGCGTCCTCCTCGCAGACCAGGCAGGGGCCGTCGAATACTTCTCCCGACCTCAACCAGGTACGACTCAGGACGGCGCACTCCTCCTCCCACAACCTCCCGTCGGGGAGAACAAAAGCCATCTTCGCCGAGCCTACTCCCTTTTTCCCGCTCAAGCCCGTTCGCGTCGGGCGAGGGAAATCGGCGTTCGAGGGGAGCACGGAACGGAGCCTGACGTTGACCACCTCCACCTCACCATCCTCCAGGTGGAATCCGTACCTCCTCCGGTGGGCTCGGTGAAAGAGCTCGATCACCCGGCGAAAGTCCCAGTCTCGCTCCACCTCCACCCGCAGCTCGTAGCCTTGCCCCCGGTAGCGCAGGTCCATGGCCGGGAGATGAGCTACGTCTTCCACCTCCTTCCAGGACGGCGGGAGACCCTCCCCCATCCTCCCCCACGCCTCCCTGGCGCGATCCATGGCCTCCGGACTCATCGGAAGCATGAGGGTCAAGGAGGAATCGCGTACCCGGTCGGCCAAAAGCAGCCCGCAGGCGGAGAAGGCCCCCGGCCAGGGTGGCACCAGCACCCGGCGTATGCCCAAGAGCTCCGCCAGCTCGCAGCCGTGCATGGGACCGGCTCCCCCGTAAGCGACCAAGGTAAAAAGTGAGGGGTCGTGGCCGCGGTCCACGGTCATCAACCTGACCGCCCGGGCCATGTTGTTGAGGACCACGGAGAGCACCCCGGCCGCCGCCTCCCGCGCCGAACACCCCAGGTTCCTTCCCAAGTCCCGCATGGCCTCCAGGGAACGCCCCGGAAAAAGGCGCATCCTCCCGCCCAGAAAGTACTCTTCCCGGAGCCTCCCCAGGACCACGTGGGCGTCGGTCACCGTGGGCAGTCGTCCTATCCCGTAGCAGGCCGGGCCGGGATGGGCTCCGGCGCTCTCGGGACCCACCTTCAGGGCCCCTCCCCGGTCCACCTTGGCCAGGCTGCCCCCTCCCGCCCCTATGGAGTGGATGTCGATCATGGGAAAGCGAACCGGGTAACCGGCCACCGAGCCCTCGGCCGAGAGGCTTATCCCCCCGTCCACCAGGGAGACGTCGGTGCTGGTGCCCCCCATGTCCAGGGCCACCGCCCGAGGATGACCCGCGAGTGAAGCCAGCTTGGCAGTCGCCACCACCCCTCCCGCCGGGCCGGACATCAATGTTCTCGCCGGGATGAGCCTGGCCTCGGCGGGCTCCATGGTTCCCCCGCCGGAATGCATGATCTCCAGCCGTTTTCCGGAAAGCCCTTCTTCCAGGACGGACAGGTATCGGGACACCTTCCCCGAGACGTAGGCGTTGACCACCACTGTGCTCGCCCTCTCGTATTCCCGGTACTCGGGGAGGATGCGCGAGGACAGGTGGACGACCATCCCTCGCTCGGATAGGACCCTCCCCACCAGCTCCTCGTGCCGGGGGTGAAGGAAGGAGAAGAGCAGGCAAACCGCCACCGCCTCCACGCCGAGTCCCTCCATCCTCCGGGACAGGCCCTCGACCTCCTCCTCACGCAGGGGCACGATCACCTCCCCGCGGGAGCTCACCCTCTCCGCCACCTCGAAGCAGAGCTCGGGCGGTACCAAGGGGGCGATCTTCTCCACCGCCAGGTCGTAGAGGCGAGGCCGGGTCTGCCTGCCGATGGCCAGCAGGTCGGAGAAACCCTCCGTGGCCACGAAGGCCGTGCGGGTCCCCTTTCTCTCCAGAAGGGCGTTCACGGCCACCGTGCTCCCGTGGGCGATCCTGGAAGCTTCTTCCATGCCTCCCTCTTGCAGCCCCCGGAAGAGGGCCTCCTCGGGACTTTCGGGCGTGGAGGGGAGTTTGTAGACGCGCAGCTCGCCCCCCTCCGCGGCGACCAGGTCGGTGAAGGTGCCGCCGATGTCCGCGCCGACCGCCGTCTCCGTCACTTCCACGAAGCCTCCTATCTGGTGAACCGCCGGCGAGGCGGACCGCCTGCCAGATATAGCGAGATATTTTATATATCGGGTCGGGAGGCATTGTCACCATGGCCGCCTTGCCGTCGATCCCGTGCATCCCACGGGAGAGGCGTCTTTTCTTGCGATCAACCCTACGGGATGGGCAGCCGGATCGTCGCCAGGTGTTCATCCGCGGTCCGTTTTCTGGGATAATGTGGCTGGTGTTGTGCATGAAAAAGTTGTCGTGGGCGCCTGCGGCGGCGCTGGTGGCGTTCCTCCTCCTTCCGGCCGGCGTCCCTCCGTCGGCGCAGGTCCCCGGCCGGGGAATACGCTACGTGCTGGACCTCACGAGGGCGGCGGAGGGTGAGGTCGGCGTCACCCTGAGCGCGACTTCCGCCTCCGGGGGACTGGCCCTCAGGATGGAGGAGTCCTTCGGGAACGGGCTGGCGGTCGACCTCCCTTCCCACGTAGAAGACCTACGGGCCGAGGACGGGAACGGCGCGAAGCTGGCCGTCTCCGGGGATGGGGACTCCTTCTACGTGCAGGGGAACGGCGAGATAACCGTGTCCTACCGAGTGCGTCTGTCCGACTACCGGGCGGAGACGCCCTACCTGCAGTCGATCGCAGAATCCGGCCCTCCCTGGCCCTACTTCCCCCACGCAAGCCGGAGCTTCGCCTACCTGCCCGGCTTCGCTATCCTCATGTATCCCGAAGGGCAGCGGGAGGCGGCGGCGGAAGTGCAGCTGGTGATGCCCGATGGTTGGGAGTTCCTTCCAGTTGGAGACGGAATCCCGGTGACCGCTCAGGCCCTCCTCGCCGACCCCATCCTGGCCGGAGAGTTCTACGTGCACCGGGAGGATTCCTTCGCGCTGGCTTTCCCCGGACCCACCGCGCCCGCGCCGGGAACCGTGCGAGAACTGGCCTCCCGGATGGCCCCTGTCCTGGAAAAGGCCCGCTTCCTCTCGGGAGGAGAGGGACGAGGCTCCGAGGATGAGCTCACCTTCTTCTTCCTCCAGGGGGGTGAAGGAGACCGCCTGGAGGACGCCTTTTATCCTTTGGAAAGTTATTCCAGAACGGTGGTCATCCCCATGCCCGCCGGCGCGGACGTCCTGTCCGACGCCTGCCTGGAGGCGGCGACCCGTGGCGCGATCCGCCTCTTCCTCGCTCGGGCCCCGCGGCTGAAGACGGAAGCCGCCTGGTTTTCGGAGGGGGCCTCCTGGTACCTCCAGGGCCTCCTTCCCTATCAAGCGGGGATATGGGGGAACTCCCTCTTCTGGGACCGCTTCAGCCTGCGCTACGAAAGCTACCGGCAGGCGCGCGCCTCGGATATGACGTCCCTCGCCGAGGCGGGGGTCGGGGCCTCCCTTTCCCGGGAGGCGGCAGCGGTGCTCTCCTGCGGGGGAGCCGCGGCCTGCGCGGCCATCGACGCCGAGCTGCGCACCCTGCCCTTCGCAGGGGATCTCCCCTCGCTACTGCGCGACATATCCGGCCTTTCCGCCGGCAAAGAGGGGCTGGGGAACGCGGAGATCGCCTCCTTCCTGGAGACGAGGACCGGAAGGAGTTGGGCGTCCTTCTTCAGCGACTACGTCCAAGGCGGGAGGGAGATCCCGCCCTCTTCCTTCTCCACCCTCAAGGTGGCCCCAGGGGTGAGCTCCGCCCTGCCCGAACAGGGAAGCCCGGGCTCCACCTCTTTGCCGGAGTGGATACTTTTGGCCGCGGCCGTGGCCGTGGTGCTCCTCATACCTTTCCTGCTTGAGCCCTACACCATGCGCCCGCGCAAGCCCGGCTTCCTGGACAAGAAGCTGCGCGACTACGACCGCTCCTGACCACGGAGCTTACTTTTCGAACTCCTTCTTCAGCTCCTCGTAGAGGGCGTGCTTGTGCACCTTCCCCAGGGGAGTTAAGGGGAGGGACTCCCGAAAGACCACCTGGTCGGGAACCTTGTACTCCGCCAGGTGTTGCTTGCAGAACTCCCTCAGCTCCTCCTCGGTGACCTCCGCTCCCGGCTGGGGCACCACGTAGGCCCTCCCCTTCTCGCCCAGGACGGGGTCCGGGTAGCCCACCACGGCGGCGAAGAGCACCTTGGGATGCTTCATAAGGACGTCTTCCACCTCCGGGGGATAGACGTTCTCCCCACCGCGGATGTACATCTCCTTCTTCCTCCCCAGGATGTGGAGATGCCCGTCCTCGTCGACGAAGCCCATATCCCCGGTGTAGAAGAACCCCTCTTCGTCGAAGACGGCGGCGGTGGCCTCCGGCTGCTTGTAGTAGCCCTTCATGACCGCCGCTCCCCGGATGGCTATCTCGCCGGTCTGGCCCTGCGGCACTTCCTTGCGCTCGGAATCCATGATGCGGATCTCGATTCCCGGGTTGGGTATCCCTATAGTGGTGGCGATCTTTTCCAGGGGGAAGTCCTGGCGGGTGAAGGTCACGGCCCCGCTGACCTCCGTGAGACCGTAGCCGATGTAAGGTATGATGCCCATCCTCTCCTTTATCTGCGTGATCAGCTCCGGGGGCACCGGTGCGCCGGAGATCACCGCCGTCTTCACGCTGGAGAGGTCGTAGGAATCGAAATCCGGCTGCATGAAGAGGAGGATGTACTGGGCGGGTACCTGCCCCACGATGGTTATCCTCTCCTTCTGGATGGTCTGGAGCACCTGCTGGGGGATGAAGGTGTCCAGCATGACCAGGGTGGTGCCGTTGTAGACCATGCTGAGGATGGCCATAACCGCCCCGCCCACGTGGTTGTTGGGTATGTCCATGAGCAGGCGCTCGTCGTCCGTCAAGTCCGAGGCGTCGATCTGCCCTTTCACGTACTCCACCAGGTTGCGGTGGGTGAGCATGGGCGCTTTGGGTACTCCCGTGGTCCCCGAGGTGAAGAGCTGGAGAGCCACATCGTCCTCCTCCACCTGCGCCTTGCGGGCCTCGAGCTCCTCGTCCAGCTCCGGCCCTTCCACCAGGAAATCCTTGTAGGATATGGCGCCCGGGACCTTGGACACGTCCTCGTCGCTACCGATGACCACCACTTGGCGAAGTTCCGGAAGCTGGTCGCGGACGGCGTTGAGCTTGGCGATGAAGTCTGAGTCCATGAATCCCGGCTCCATGATCACCACGCAGGAGTCGGAATGGCCGAGGATGTACTTGACCTCATCCGGGGCGAAGCGCCAGGAGACGGGTACAGCCGCCGCCCCTACCTTGGCGCAGGCCAGATAACCGAAGACGAACTCGGGGTGGTTGGGGATGTATAGACCTACCCTCTCTCCCCTCTTCACCCCCAGCTTGAGAAGGCCCTTGGCCACCTTGTTCACCTCGCGGTCGTAGTCGGCGAAGGTATAACGCCGGTCTCCGTAGACGAGGGCTTCCCGATCCGGCCTCTCCTTGGCCCACCTCTCCAAAGGCTCGAAAATAAGCATGCTTCACCTCCCTGCTCAAAGACCCAAGCGGCTTTGCGAATGCGTCCACCAAAATATGGGGCGATACAGGACGAAGCCCCACCTCTTCCGCTTTTTCCTCCCGGAACACCAATGCAGCCGGAGTGTTAAGCACTAGTTTATGCTATCGGCTTCCGATGTTCAACCGGATCTCCAGGATAAAAGGCCGTCGGCGTTCCTTCAACGGACGAAGCACGACCGCTTCCCTTTGACTTGCGTTCTTCCCGCCGCTTGTTTTCCGCCGCTTATTAACCACCGATCGGTACGCACCTCAAGTCGCCACATTTCATGAACTTTTAAGAGTTGACTGTCTGGTTACTTCGTAGTATTTTAATGGTACGGCTTTCCAGGAAAGAGGAGCGGTAAAAGGGGTGACGGTTCCGGCGCCGATGGGCGATCGGACTTAAATATAGGGCAGAACCGACAAAAGGAGGAGGCAAACCGGGGCGGACTTCAATCGGGCGAAGAAGGGGAGCGAAGGGCCCCGCGTCCTGTTTCCAGGACTCACTCGGTGCAGCTATTGGGCAAACCCTCCCCGTCTCATCCATAAGAATGGTCCTCGTTGGCGTTTGTTTTGTGCCTCTGAGGTCCTCCCCTCGACCGTGGGGCAGGTATGACCCCGGCGGTACGACAACGGAAAAAAGGAGGTCGCAAGGGATGAGAAGGAGAGCGAAGTGGTTGGTCTTCGCGACCGTCGCGCTGTTGGTAGCGGTTCCCATCCTGTCGAGCTCTCTGGTGGCGGCGGAGGACACATCCGGCCAGAGCACCCTCAAAGGAAGGATACAGGCGCTGGTTTGGCAAGACACCGACGGTAACGGGACTTTCATCGTCAACGGCGTTTACACCGACGGAGAACTGATCGACGGCGTGGAGGTGAAGCTGTACAAGAAGGAGGCGGACGATTCCTGGAAGTATGTCGGCAGCAAGACGACCGGCGCAGGTGGCTACACGGAATTATTCACCCCCTATTATTTCCCTCACGGATGGGTGGGCTGGGATGACCTGGAAATCGCCGATCCCAACGGCTTCACCTACTACAAGCTGGAGATCGCCACTGAAGAGAAGGTAATAGGAAGCAAAGAAAGAGTGGCGAGCCTCTATCTCTGGAACTACTACTCGGCGAGGTTCCTGCAGGCGGACTCGGGCTCGGAGGAGGCCGCCTTCCGCCTGGCGGACAAACCTGCTGAGCCCCAGCCCCTGCCCCAGCCCGAGATTCGCGACGTGGGGTCGGTCCAGGCGCTCGTCTGGGACGACATCAACAAGGACGGAAAGTTCGTCGAGCCCAACGGACAGTACAGCATCGAGGAGCTGATCGACGGCATCACGGTCAATCTCTACCGCAAAGCGGGAGACGCCTGGGAATTCGTGGCCAGCGCCAAGACTGGCCCGGGTGGATACACGCCTTTCTGGTATCCGCACGGGTGGGTAGGGTTCAAGGATCTCCCCATCGCCTGGGACTTCTGCACCATCACCGATTACAGGCTGGAGCTGGTCACCGACAAGACCTTCAAGGTCATCGGGGACTCCTTCCGGGCGGTTCCTCTAAATGCCTGGAACTCGTGGAGTCTACGCTATTTCGCGGTCGAGTCGGATTCGGCGGACAGGGCTTTCCTCATCCAATCCACGAGCGTCTCCATCTCCGGAACCGTCTGGTACGACGCCAACGCGGACCAGGTCCGGGAGTGGCACGAACCGGGGTGCGCCGGTTGGACCGTGGTGATAACGGACTGCTTCAACCGCAAGATCGCCACTGTGAAGACGGACGCCGGCGGCTACTACCGAATCCGCGGCCTCAAGGGCGGAACCGTCTATAAGGTCTGGATCACGGCACAGAGCGGTTGGAAGCAGGTATATCCGTACTACAAACTGCTCACCATACCACCCTGGGGATGCGAGAAGGGCCACCATACCATCCGGGCGGAAGCCGGCAAATACTACATCAACAAGGACTTCGGCATGTTGAGCATGCAGGATTCCAGTTGGGCCACGCTCTACTACGTCCTCTGGTGGATAGGGCTGCTGCAATACCAGTTCCAGTAGACCGCCATACCGGGGGTGATAAAGGGCCCCGCCGATGGGCGGGGCCCTTTCTTTTGCGATCCACCGGGAGAAGGGAGGGTGAGCGCCAAGCCGTTTCTCAGAAGCCGGACATATGGACGATTTTCGAAACCGCTCAGATCACTGCAGGAAGGAAGCGGTCCAAGCGGGGCTCTCCAGCCGCTCGCCGGAGGTCAGGGCCTCTCGCCAGGACTCGACGGTAAATCTGGCGGAAACGGTCCTAACCGTCTCGTAATAGGAGTAGCCGGCCCCAACCACCAAGGTGAGCTTGCCCCGCACGGGGACCACCGCGTAGTAGAGACAAGGCCTCCCCAGACCGAACTGCAGGAAGTCCCCGTAGCTCGGGTCCCGGTAGGCGTCCACCACCACCACCGGAACGAAAGCCCTCTCTTCCCCTTTTGCATCCTCCCAGTCGAAGGAAACGAGGTCCCGGAGCGTTTTTCCGAACCCGCCGATGAGAGCGTACTCTTCCTCCGTGAGAGGGTCTCCACGCAGCTCCCTCTCCGCGGCGCCCTTCAGGGCCAAGCACACGTCGTAGAATGATTTCAACTTTTCCTCCGCTCCCGCGTCCAAGAATCCCCTTTCCCGAAGTCCCCTACGCAGCACGTCCGCGTCGGCGGCCAGGCGGGCGTATATGGAAGGACGAGGCTCTACGTAACCCCCGTTCGCCGGCGAACCAAACTGCGCTCTGTCCTCGACCGCTATCCCTTGCAGGCCAATACCTCGAGCGAAGGCGAGGGCCCTCACCCAGGAGGAGAGAAAGAGGTAGACGTCCCGGTCCTGCCAGGCCTCGTTCCTCATAAAGGTGGGATAGCCCTCCCCCGGCGTCCGGAATAGCTCCCGGGCGTCGGAAACCCGGCTCCAGAAGAGGTTAGTCCGCGTCCGGGACTCACCCGCGTTCCCGTATTCCCCACGCATCCGGCGCATGCTCTCCGCGTAATCCTCATTCCCCGCCTCGCCGTAGAAGTCCTGAACGATGCGCAGGGCTCTATCGGAACCGAGCACTGCGGGCAGGTCCAGACCGCGGGGCATTTTCCGGCCGGGGACTTCCTCCCCCGTCAACTCCCGGAAAATCGCCTCTCCGGGATCGATGAACGTCTCCACCAGACGGAAGCCGGGGCTCCGTTCCCTTCCGAAAACTCCGCCGGCGGCCGCCCTCCCCGCCTCGTCGTGAAAGCGCCGGGCGAGGCGGCCCACGACCTCCTCTTCCTCCAAGCGCGAGACGGGAAAGGTCTCCCCCAACTCCTCCCGCATCAGGTGCCCGCAGGAGGCGACGCTCAGGCTTAGCGTGTTCCCGCCCAGGAAGCGGCTGACCTGATAGATCCTCTCCCAAACCAAGAGCGCCGGTTCGCCCTCTACCTCCCCACGATGCAACGCTCCCACCAATAGGGCTGCCCGGCGGGTCATGTCCTTACCCGCCCGCTTATCCTCCTCGCTCTCCCCCCACAAAGGGCGGAAGTCCATGCCGCCCAGCCAGCTCATGGAGCGGTAGTACCCCTGGAGGGAACGATCCTCTAGGTACCCCTCCGGCGGTCGGAACTTCCGGTAATCCACCACGTATCCGAAAATGGGGGACATTCCGGACTCCGCCCCCTGCTCGTGAAGACGAATCTCCGCGTCCACCATCTCCCCGACCTCCGGGGGCAAGGAGACTTCGAGCCCCAGGAGGTACGCCGCCACCCCCAGGAAAGCCAGGTCCCTGCCGGCCGCCTCCTGGATCGCTCCCCTCGACACCGCATAGATGTCTTCCAGGACGGGTAGAAGCGAGCTCAAGAGCCTCTCCAAGTCCTCTCGCAACCTTCCCCTCTCCAGGCGCAGTCTTATGCCCGCACACATACCGTAAAAAGCCTCCAGGACGGCATCCACGGTCACCAGGGGAGCTCCAGGTAAATTCTGGTATACACTGGAGAGGTGTTCGTGCTCCCAACCGACGGTGGCGGCAAATCCCCTCGCCTGCAGGGAGGAAATCACCTGCGGGGGAAGGGAAGACCGGTTCACGCCGGCCACCCCGGAAAGCCCATAGGGGATGGTGTAGGGCGCCGCCCGAGGAGCAGCGCTTACGGGGATCGGATAATAGAGCGCCAGGGTCTCGGGGAGAACTGTCGAACCGCGAAGGGTTATGACCCCGATATCTTCAGCTCCGCCTCCCCCGCAGGACGGGCCCGACAAAAAAAGGGAGAGGGCCAAAAAAAACGCCAAAGTCAGCCCATATTTGTCCTTCTTCATCGTCTTTTCCCGCTTTCCACCGCCATTATAAAAATCTCTTGCCCAAGAGGTCATATAATCAGTATATGAGCTTGAAGGGTTATCGTTCTCCGTTCGTTAAGAGATCTTTTCCGGCGAGAACCGTCGGCGTCTCGCTGGCGGTCTTCCTCCTCCTGGCCGTAACGGCGTGCTCCGGGTGCAAAGGTAGCGAGGAAACCCTCCCTTCTCCTCGGGAGGAAAGCGCCTCGGAGATCGCGCCCATCCCCGGCCTCTCCCCGGACCAGAGCCGCGTCGTCTCCCAGTACGGGTACCCCGACCACTTCTTCATTTCCATCGACCCCCACACCCGTGTCAGGGTGGAGAAATGGATCTACTATTCGCTGGGCAAGTCCCTGGACTTCGACGAGGGGCGCCTCTTCGGCGAGGAAGCCGTGGAGGACAAGTCGGCGGAATACCCGCCGACCACCCTGCGCCCCCAGGACTTCGATTCCCTCCTTACCCCCGAGGAGGCCTCCAGCCTGCTCGGCGATCCCCTCTTCGTCCACGAGGTGGAGGAGAGCCTGCTTCCGGAAAACACCTTCATCGTCTACGAGAAAGCGGTGCTGCTTTACCGCAACGGGCAGCTCATCGGCGTCGACACCCAGGTGCATCCCCCCGAGGTGGGATCCGAGCTTAGGCTTTGACGTCTCGCGCCAAGGGTGACATAGGGATAAAATGCCCCGACAACCGTCGCGCCTGCCCCTGATCGTTAGCGCTTCCGCTTCCGATACGCTCCGTCTGGCCGGAGGTTCCTGGGCAATAGCCTGGCTTCCCCACGAAATCCCGGCGAAGAAGACACGATCCGCATTCCGGGTGGAATGGAGGAAACGGGGTCAGGACGCGCTCGTTCTCTCGGGAAAACCCTTCCTTTAAAACGTTTCCGGCCAGTCGCAACCGTAATAGGGCTGGGCGTAAGGGGGCGCTTCGCGATAGAAATACACTATGGCCCGTACCCGGTGCCCGTCGTCCAGGAAGACCTCCGTCTCCCCTTTCTCGAAGCCGGCCTCCCCCTCGATGACGTCGATGATGCGCATCATCTCCTCGTAGCATCCCTCCAGGGGAACGAGGAGGACGCCGTTGACCATGGCGTCTTCCGTCCCGGTCCGCACCAGAAGCGGGTATCCGAAGGGCGTCTCGTACAACCTCCCGGGCGTGCAGGCGGGAACGGCGTCCCTTACGGTATGGCTTATGTGGCGGAACATCTTCTCGCCCGGCTTCAGCGTGCCGTACACGAATACCGGAATCTCCTCCATCTTAAAAACCGTCTATGGCGGTAAGAGCTTTCCCGGGTTCATTATATCGGCTGGATCCATGGCCTTCTTGACCGCCTGGAGGGCGCGGATGGAAACCTCTCCCACCTCTTCCCTCATCCAAGGCGCGTGCTCATATCCCACGCCGTGATGGTGGCTGATGGTCCCCCCATGTTCCATGATGGCCTCGGAGGCGGCCCTCTTCACCCGTTCCCACTGCGCTTCCTCCTCACCCTCCCCGGCCATGGGAGCGAAAAAGGTGTAATAAAGGGAGGCGCCTTCCCGGTAGGCATGGGACACGTGGCAGGCCACCAAGCTCCTGTTCCCGCCTTCCTCCAGGGCTTCCCTTATGGCCCTGCGCACCTCCCCATAGAGATGTAGGAGGTTGTCCCAGGTCGTGGCCGTCTCCAGGGTATCGACAAGCACTCCCCAGTTGATCAGCTGTTCCCGGAAATAAGCCGTCTCGTGGCGGCTCTTGTACCACTGCCTGCCGGGACTCGTGCCTAGGTGGAAACCGCCCAGCCGGC
Organism: Candidatus Solincola quzhuomuensis; assembly: GCA_015711855.1. Taxonomy (GTDB): domain Bacteria; phylum Actinomycetota; class Geothermincolia; order Geothermincolales; family RBG-13-55-18; genus Solincola_A; species Solincola_A quzhuomuensis. The sequence goes on from JACVJF010000009.1 coordinate 13,557, forward strand.
GGCAGAGGCGCAGGATGTTGGCCCGCAGGTAGTCCACCTCGTCCTCGGTACCCTCCAGACCCAGGACCATGAAGGCGCCATCGTCGAAGGAATAGCCGCGCCTGGCCAGCAGTCTGAGCACGGCCTCCTCTCCCTTTTTCTTCCATACCGGTCCGGTGGTGCTGCGGAAGGCCTGGGCCAGGGCGGTCTCCGTGCGGTCGGATAGGCGCACGCAGGTGGGGATCAGGTTCTGCTGCATCATCTCCCGGATGGCGGAGACCCCGGCGGCGAAGTTGCGGAAGATCAGGCCCCGGTAATCCAGGACCTCGGGAACAGGCCTTATGCGCATCAGGGCCTCGGTGATGACCCCCATGTATCCCTCCGAGCCCACGCAAAGTTGGAGGATGGACGGCCCGGCGGCGCTGGAGGGCACCTTTCGCGTGTCCACCACTCCGCGGGGCGTTACCATGCGAAGGGCCAGCACCATGTCCTCGATGTCACCGTATCCGGTCGACTGGCGGCCGGAGGCCCGCGTGGCCAGCCAGCCTCCCAGGGTGGAATGGTCGAAGCTCTCCGGGAAATGACCCAGGGTGAACCCTTGGGCGTTGAGCTGCTCCTCCAGCTCGGGGCCCAGGGCCCCGGCCTGGATGAGGGCCGTCTGGGAGGTGGCGTCCACTCGCAGCACCCTATTCATGCGGGCCATGTCCAGGCTTATGTAACCCGCCTTGTCCCCCATGGGCTCCACGCCGCCGGTGACGCTCGAGCCTCCACCGAAAGGAATCACCGCCAGGTTCTCCTGCTCCGCCAGTCGTAGGATCTCCACGATCTCCCTTTCCTCCCGCGGCCAGACCACCGCGTCCACGGGCCGCTCGATGCGGCGCTGTCGGAAGCGGAGCAGGTCGCGGTAGCTCTTGCCCATGGAATGGCTCACTCGTTGGAACTTGTCCGTGGCCACGTTGCCCGGACCGCACAGGCGGCGCAGGGCTTCCAGCACTTCCTCGTGCAGGCGCGGCTCCGGGAGTTCTATTTCCTCCAGGCTGGGATCGGTGAAGCGGTCCCGGTTCAGGGGCATACCCAGGCTCTCCCTCATAAAGGGCATTATGTTTTCTCGGTTCTCCACGTCGAATCTCTGGTCCAGGTTGCCCCATCCCCACCAGCGGGTCCTCCCCTCGACGTAATCGGACATCTCCTACCTCCCGCACCGGTGCCTGACGGGCTCGCCCTATCCCCTACGACCCCGCCTCATGGGCCTCAGACCGATCCATAACCACCACGATCGAGACCCGGACTTTTCTCGGAAAACGAAACGGCTGGAGGGGCGACGGCCAATTCACTTGTTAGTCGACGACTTTGTTTCCTTGGCCTTTTTCGCTTCCTCCGGAAGCCGGATGTGTATATCCGCGTTGTAATCGTAGACCTCCATGGACATCCGGCTCCAGATATCCCCCAATTGGGCCAGGTTCTTGAGCTCCATTACCTGCTCCATCCGCCGGATGAGGCGGTCGTCCTTTCCGATCCATATACGCATCTCGGCGCCGAAGTTCTCGGCCGATTCCTCGATTATGCGCAGCCATTCCTCTATCTGGCTTGACGAATCCTCGGTGTTCATCTCCCGGTAGTTGGCTAGAGAGTGGAGAAGGAATTCCTTGCCCATGCGCATAGAGAGTCCCTTCACTTCCTCGCTGTCCTCGATGACCGAGATCTCCTCCACGACCTCCAGTATGCGCCGCAGCTGCTCCGTGGCCATGAGGCCCGAAGTCCCCGTGGTCAGGTTCTGCGCCTGGAACTCGGCCAGGCTGATCTTCGACCAGCCCTGCCCCGGGATGTTCTGATAATAGTAACCCTCGTAGAGATAACCTTCCGTGGTCATGAAGCCCATGTCTATCCGTATATGCTGATTGGCGGCGTCTCCCAGATTCTCGACCTCGCTCTGCAGCTCCATGCTCAAGGTGTTTCCCGCTTGGTTTTCTCCGACACCCATGCGCATCTCCATGGACCCTTTCATACGATATCCCTTCAGTTGGGACATGGCCTGGATGGAATCCTCGACGAAGCCGAAGAGCGATGCGGTCTCTTCCTCGCTCAACGTGGTCTTTCCCTCACCGCCGCATCCCAAGGAAGCGATGAGGAGAACGCAAATAAAAAGTATCGATGCCATTCTTCTCATGACTTCTCCTTTCCTCGCCTAAATCATAAACCCATGTCTCCGGGTAGTCCACAAGGGCGGCTCTGAGCGAACGACGGAGCATTCGCCGATTCCGGTCGTTGGTCGTTCCGCTGAACGGTTTGCGGATATAATGGACACGAAAAGAAAGGGGGCGTTTTTGAGGTTCGCCGTTTTCTCCGACGTGCATTCCAACTTGGAGGGACTGCAGGCGGTCATGGCGGAAGCGGAACGCCTGGATGTGGACGGATATCTCTGCTGCGGGGACATCGTGGGGTACAACGCCGACCCCGTGCCCTGCGTGGACCTGATCCGGGAAAGGAAGGTGGCCTGCATACGCGGTAACCACGAGCGAGGCCTGCAAGACCTGGAAGAGGGGCGTCTCCCCAACATGAACCCATTGGCACTTGAGGCGCTCCACTTCACACGGGAACGCCTACCCGAGGAATACCGCAAGTGGCTGGCGTCCCTCCCGGACCATCTCCGCGTGGAAGACAGTTTTTACCTCTTCCACGGCTCGCCCGCCCACCCCGACGAATACATATTCGACCCCCTGGAAGCGGCCTACGCCTTCAGGTCCCTGATCGCCGACTATCCGCCACCGGCCAATCTCCTCTGTTTTATCGGCCACACGCACGTTTGCGCGGCCTACTCCTATGAACCGGAAAAGCGTCGCCTCGTGGAACTGCCCGTCTCCGACGGTTGCTCGTGCCCCATAAGACCCGGCGCTCACTACATGTTCAACGTGGGCAGCTGTGGGCAGTACCGGGGGGGCATCCCCGCGGCTACCTTCGCCGTTTTGGACCTGGAGGAGATGACTTTGGAATATAGGTTTCTGTCCTATGATTACGCCGAAACCCAGAGGAAGGTGCTGAACGCCGGCCTCCCGGTCCCTCTCGCCCGGAGGCTGGGTTTGGGGCTATGAGAGCCGGTGATAGAATATAATCGACATGAAAGACAGGGAGGACCTGCACAAGATGGCCGCCCGGGGAGACCTTCGCTCCCTGGTGGAAGCCATGGGCCATACGCAGCCCTACATCCGCTTGACCGCTTCCGACCTTTTGGCCTCCCAGGGACAGAAAGCTTTTCCCCTGCTGATAGAGGCCCTCTCCCACGACAACCCCGATATCCGCAAGGGGGCGGCAAGGGCTTTGGGGCTCATCGGAGACAGCCGAGCCGTGCGCCCTCTCCTCGACCGCCTGGAGAAGGAAAGCCCCAGCGTGGGGCAGTTCATAGTCGACGCCCTGGGAGAAATAGGGGACGCCCACGTCGTCCCCGTCCTGTGCAAGACGACCCGTAGCCACAGCCTGTCCCTCCGCTACAGCGCAGTGCGGGCCCTGGGCAAGTTGGGCGACCGGCATGCCGTGCCCTTCCTCATCGAGGCTTTGAGCGACTCGGCCAGCATAGTCAGGCTGCGGGCGGTGGAATCCCTGGCCAACATGGAGGAACCCACCCTCTGGGCACCCATAAGCGAGATGCTGGCCGATCAATCCGCAGGAGTGCGGGCGGCGGCCGCCAGGGTCTTGGGAGAGATGCACTGCCTGCGGGCCATCGACTACCTCATTCCCCTCCTGGACAGCGACATCGAGAGCGACGTCCTGGAAACGGTGAGGGCGCTGGGCAGGATAGGCAGTAAGCGAGCGTTGGAACCGCTCCTCGCCGCGAGGGAGAAAGAGGGCAGGGAAAGAGTCCTCCAGGCCATAGAGGCGGCCCTGGAGGCCATAAGCCATGGAACCCAGGAATAAAGCAGGATTCACGCCCTTTCCGCTTCTAGGTAAAAGTTCACCCCCATCGGGTTTTCTCCCCCTCAATCAAATCCTCCAAAATCGTAAACCACCGGGAACCATACAGCGAAAAAGACGGCGGGCGGCGGGTGCGGCTAAATCATGAAATGAGCCGGTTTTTGGAGGAAAAAAACGATTTTTGGGTTTATTATTGACAATTGCAGGGAAAATCAAAAAAGACACGAATAAATGTAGTGAAATGCGGGATGAAAGAAGGAGGTGAAACATGAACAAGGCTGAGCTCATCGATGCCGTGGCCAAGAGCACGAAGATGAACAAGAAGCAAGCAGCACTGGCTGTGGATCACACCATCGACATCATAACCGGCGCATTGAAGAAGGGAGACAAGGTTACCTTGGTCGGCTTCGGCACCTGGGAGGTCAGGAAGCGCGCGGCCCGTAAAGGAGTGAACCCCAGGACCGGGGAAGCCATCAAGATCAAGGCCACCAAAGTGGTCTCCTTCAAACCCGGCGCAGCTTTGAAGAAGGCGGTCGCGGGCAAGAAGTAAAGAGCCGATAAAACGACTCAGTAAGGTGATTCGGACCTTGCCGCCCCTGCCCGGGGCGGCGGTTTTTTTGGAGGAAACCGCGCCGCTGCTTTAAGGGAAAGCGGCGGCCTTATTTCCCGACACGACGTCTTGTGAAGACGAAAACCCGCGGCAAGAACACCTTGCCTTTTACGTAAGCGAATCCCATAATATATGCCGTGCGCCCGTAGCTCAATTTGGCAGAGCAGGGGACTCTTAATCCCAAGGTTGAAGGTTCGAGTCCTTCCGGGCGCACCAATACTCAATGGGGTCGTATCTTCGATCTTCGGTATGTCCTTGGAAGTACGCTCATACGATACTTTTTCCATCCAAATACCGGAGATAAAACCGCTTTAAAAAAATTTTCCTCCAATAAGTCATATTTATGGTCCGCGAAGGGGGGTATCGGAAAACCGAATATCGAAGATACGACCCCTAAAAACGGTGGTCGGGGCATTTGTCGAAGAAGGACCTGTCCTTGCCCGTCTTGCTCACGATCCAATCGACTTGAGCCTCCGGTATGTAAGGGGTGCCGCAGACGCTGCATCTGACCATTTTGAAATCCTTGTGCCATATACGGCGCACGCCGTCCTTCTCCTTGAGCTCGATGGCCCCGGTGGGGCAGGCGTAGGCGCAGGCGCCACATCCTATGCACACGTCCGAAGGCTTGTTGTAGGGGGTGGCGGGTTTTTTATCCGCTCCGCGTTCGACCATGGCTATGGCGTGAACGCCCACCACCTCGGCGCAGACGTTGACGCACAGAGCGCAGGCGATGCACTTGTAGCGCTCGTTCTCGCCTTCGTCCTTACGGAAGCGTACCTCGGTGACGCCTTCGGCAGCGGCCATCTCCCTGATCACTTCCGAATCCGGCACGCGCGCCAAGAGCAGCTCCAGCACGCCCCTGCGTATCCTGTGCACCAAGGGGGTGTCCGTCTTTACCTCCAGACCCTTGCGCACCGGATAGTTACAGGAAGTGACCAGCCTCATCCTGCCACCTTGGTGGGCCTCCACCAGGCACACGCGGCAGGAACCGCCGCTCGAGGTCACCTCGCTATTGTAGCAAAGGGAAGGGATGTAGATGCCGTTCCGGCGCGCTACTTCCAGCACGCAGGTGTCCTTTTCGGCCTCGAAGGTCCTCCCGTCGATGACCACGCTTATCTTTTCCATGTCACGAGATCCTCACCGCGTCGAAGGCGCATACGTCCTTGCACACGCCGCACTTTATACACTTGGACGTATCGATCACGTGGGCCTCCTTGCGTTTGCCCGTGATGCAGTTCTGCGGACAGTTCTTGGCACACAAGCGGCAACCGGTGCAGGCTTCGGGATCTATGGAATAGGTGATGAGCGCCTTGCACACTCCGGCCGGGCACTTCTTGTCCCTGATGTGCGCTTCGTATTCGTCGCGGAAGTACTTGACGGTGGAGAGCACCGGGTTGGCGGCCGAGGTCCCCAGGCCGCATAGGGCCCCCCAGGTCAGCAGATCGCAGAGCTCTTCCAGCATGTCCAGGTGTTCCTCCCTGCCGCGGCCCTCGGTGACCTCGGTGAGCAGGTCATATATGCGCGGCAAGCCGTCCCGGCAGGGAGTGCACTTTCCGCAGGACTCCTCCACTAAAAACCCGGTGAAGTACTTGGCCACGTCCACCATGCAGGTGTCCTCGTCCATGACGATGATGCCGCCCGACCCCATCATGGACCCGGCCTCGGTAAGGCTGTCGAAATCTATGGGCAGGTCCGCCAGGCGTTCGGGGATGCAGCCGCCGGAGGGACCGCCGGTCTGCACCGCCTTGAACTTCTTGCCCCCCAGGACGCCTCCACCGATGTTCTCCACCAGCTCGCGTATGGAGATGCCCATGGGCACTTCCACTAGCCCGGTGTTGTTGACCTTGCCCACCAAGGAGAAGACTTTGGTGCCCTTGGAGCCCTCGGTGCCCATGCTAGCGTACCATTCCGCGCCCTTGAGGATGATCTCGGGCACGTTGGCCCAAGTCTCCACGTTGTTGAGTACGGTGGGTTTGTTGTAGAGGCCCCTCTCCACCGAGCGGATGTATTTGGCGCGTGGCTCGCCCACGTTGCCCTCCACCGAGCGCATGAGTGCCGAGGACTCGCCACACACGAAGGCGCCCCCTCCGCGGCTGATCTTGATGTCGAAGGAAAAGCCGGTTCCCAGGATGTTCTCTCCCAAGAGACCCTTCTCGCGAGCCGCCTCGATGGCCGTGGTGAGGTTGCGTATGGCCAGAGGGTACTCGTCGCGCACGTAGATATACCCCTGGCGCGAGCCCACGGCGTAGGCGCCTATGATCATGCCCTCGATCACCGCGTGTGGGTCTCCCTCCATGATGGAGCGGTCCATGAAGGCGCCCGGGTCGCCCTCGTCGCCATTGCACATCACGTAGCGGACGTCGCTATCCACCGCCGCACAGGAACGCCACTTGGTCCCGGTGGGAAAGCCGGCGCCGCCGCGCCCGCGCAAGCCCGAGCGCTCCACCTCGGAGATGATGTCCTCGGGCTCCATCCTCAGCGCCTTGGCCAGCCCGGCGTAGCCTCCCGCCAGTATATAGTCATCGATGCTGGTCGGGTCGATGGTGCCGATATGCCTCAGGGCGATGCGGAGCTGGTGTTTGTAGAATGGGATCTCGCTGTAACGCGGGACGATCTCATCGGTGACCTTGTCCCGGTAGACCAACCTCTCCACTATGCGACCACCCTTTACGGATTCCTCCACGATCTCCGGCACGTCTTCCGGTTTCACCTTTAGATAGAGGATGTCCTGGGGTCGGAGCGCCACCAGCGGCCCATTCTCACAGTAGCCGTGGCACCCCGTGGTCTTGATGCCGATGTTCACGTCCACCTGGAGCCCCTGCTCCTTTATGATCTCCATGAAAGCATTCGCCACCAGCCGGGAACCGTTGGCCTGGCATCCGGTGCCGAAGCATACCAACACCGTGGGCAGGTCGGGTTTGGCCGTCGCGGCAAGCTCGCGGCGGTATTCCTCCAGTTGCTCTATGGAATTTATGACTCCCATATCCCTAGCCCTCAACCTGTTTCCTGACGATATCCATGACCTTAGAGGGGCGGGTCTTTCCGTGATATACCTCGTCGACCAAGGTCACCGGGGCCATGGCGCAAGCCCCCACGCAGTTGACGCATTCCAGGGTGAACTCCCCGTCCTCCGTGGTTCCGTTGCGCTTCACCCTCAGCTCCCGCTCCAGCGTCTCCAGGATCTGGGGAGCACCCTTCAGGTGGCAAGCCGTCCCCGTGCAGACCTTGATGGTATGCCTGCCGCGCGGGGTGAGCGAAAGGGCTTTGTAGAAGGTGCCCATGGCATAGATCTTGCTCGCCGGGACTCCCATGACCTCGCTCAGGCGGCGTATGCCCTCCTCGGGCACGTAGTGGAACTCGCGCTGGAAATCCTGCAGGATGGCCAGCAGTGATTCCTCCGATCTCTCGTAACGGTCTATGATGCGGTCGAACCGGCTCACGTCCTGGATCTGAGTCATCTCCTTCATACCATCAGACCTCTTCGCTGAGTTTCACCAGTTTCTCGTACTCCGCCGTGGTGCGTTCCTGGATGGCCTCGATGTCCTCGGGCGTCAGGTGCCGAAAGCGGCCCTGCCCCTCGATATACTCCCGCACGGGCAGGATGGGATTAGGCCGGTAGGTGAGGCGGTACTTCCCGTACAGGCATTCGTAGAGCGGGAAAACGCAGGTGTTCACGGCCAGTCGTCCATACTTGATGGCCTCCTCCGAGGGGATGCGCCATCCCGTGGGACACACGGACAGGATGTGCAGGTATGCCGGTCCCTCGACGGCGGCGGCTTTCTTCACCTTCTCCATGAGGTCAAAGGGGAAGCTGGGGCATGCCGTGGCCACGTAGGGGATGTTGTGGGCTATGGCGATCTTGGGCAGGTCCTTCTTCTGGGTGCGCTGGCCCTTGGACAACTTGCCGGCCGGACTGGTGGTGGTGCTGGCCCCCCAGGGAGTGGCACTCGAGCGCTGGATGCCGGTGTTCATGTAAGCCTCGTTGTCGTAGCACACGTAGACGAAGTCGTGCCCACGCTCCAGGGCCCCGGAGAGCTGACCCATGCCGATGTCGGCGGTAGCTCCATCGCCTCCCATGGCCACGAAGTTGATTTTTTTGGGGGGCAGCTTCCCTTTGCGCATCATGGCCTTCATTCCCGATTCGCAGCCGGTGATCACGGCGGAGGCGTTCTCGAAGGCCACATGGATCCAGGGCACTTCCCAAGCCGTGGTGGGGAGCGGCGAGGAAACGATCTCCATACAACCCGTGGCCATGGCCACAATGGTGTCGCGCCCCAGGGCCTTCATGACCAAGCGGACGGCCAGCGCCTCGGCGCATCCCTGGCAGGCGCGATGTCCGGAGGCGAAATACTCGCCCTTTTCCACCAGTCTCGCGGCATAAACCGAGAACTTGTCCATGTCCAACTCCTCACTCGCGCACGCCGTAAAGCGTGAACCCGGCCGTGTCACCCGCAGCGGCCTTGGCCTTTCCTCCCAAGATGATGGCCTTGAAGTCCTCCACCGTAACGTCCCTTGAAGCCAGCCCCGCCACGTAATTCACGACCGTCGGAGCTTGTGGCCTGTTGTAGAGGGCGCTTCTCAGCTCCAGGGCCACCGGTCCGCCGGGACCGCCGAAACTTATGGCGCGGTCCAGCACGATCAGGACCCTTTTTCCGTCCACCACCCCGTAGAGGTCCTCGAACGGGAAGGGACGCCACAGCCGGATCTTGATCACGCCGACCTTCTCCCCCTGCTCCCTCAGCTCGTCCACGGCCACCATGGCCGTCTCGCCGAGAGAGCCCATGGTAACTATACAGTAATCGGCGTCTTCGGCCCGGTAGGTCTCCACGGGATGGTATCGCCTCCCGGTGAGGACGGCCCATTCCTCCCATGCCTTGACGCAGGTGGCGTAGGAACCCACCAGGGCCTTTTCGCGAGCCATCTGCGCCTCCGTGTATATCTCCGGCATACCGAAACACCCCATGGAAACCGGGTTGTCAGGGTGCAAGGCTTTCTCCATCTTGTACTCGGGGATGTAGCGCTTGATGAGCTCGTCGTCCTCGAACTCGATGGGTTCGATCACGTGGGTGAGGATGAAGCCGTCGATGTTTATGGCCACCGGCAGGCGCACCGCGGGGTCTTCGGCTACGCGGAAGGCCCAGAAGACATGGTCGTAGGCTTCCTGTCCATTCTCGACGAACACGTGAATCCAGCCGCCGTCTCGCACCATCATGGTGTCAGTATGGTCGTTCCAGATGGACAGCGGCGCTGACAGGGAGCGGTTGGCCAGGGCCATGACCACGGGGAGGCGCATGGCCGAGGCGATGAAGAATATCTCGGCCATCAGGGCCAGCCCCTGCGAGGACGTGGAGGTGAAGGTGCGGGCGCCCACGGCGGCCGCGCCGCAGCACACGCTCATAGCCGAGTGCTCGCTCTCCACGGGCACGAATTCCGCATCCAGGTGACCATCGGCCACCATCTCGGAGAGGTGCTCCACGATATGGGTCTGCGGGGTGATGGGATAGGCGGCTATGACGTCGCAATCCGCCTGCCCCACCGCCTCCGCTATCGCCAGAGATACCTCTATTCCCCTGCGTTCCTTGGCCATGTCAGCTTTCCTCGATCTCCATGGTTATGCAGCCTACCGGGCATTCCCTGGCGCAGATGCCGCATCCCTTGCAGTAATCCAGGTCGGCCTGGAAATGCCCATCCTCGGACCTGTCGATGGCCGCGTCCGGACAGTACAGCCAGCAGACGCCGCAACGGATGCACTGTTCCCCGTCGACCACCGGACGTAGAGACCGCCAACTCCCCGTCTTGTACTCCCTGGAGCATCCGGGCTCGCTGACCGTCGCCCCTATTTCCAGGTCCTGCCACCTGATCTCTTCCATCGGCCTGGCCACGTCCGCTTACTCCTTCAACGTCAACTCGTTATAGGCCCGTTCCAAGGCCCTCATGTTCTTCTCTCCCAACTTAGGCCCGAAGCGCTCCATTAGGGGGTCGCGCATATCCTCGATTCCCAGCTGGCCGGTCGCCTTGATGACCGCTCCCAGCATGGTGGTGTTCACGATGACTCGCCCCAGCTCCTCCCGCGCTATCTGGTCGGCGTTGACGGTGCCCACCCTGCAGGAGAAACGGCACTCGTTCATTATCTCCTCGTAGGACTTCTTGGTGTTGATGATGAGTATGCCGTCCGGCTTCAGTCCCTCGACCGGATCGATAAGCGTGAGGAGCCCCGAGTCGAGGATGACCACCACGTCGGGCTCATAGACCTTCGCGCGGATGAGGATCCTCTTGTCGTCCAACCTACAGAAGGCCACTACGGGGGCTCCCCTGCGCTCGGGACCGAAGCTCGGGAAGGCCTGAGCATACATTCCCTTGTTTATGGCCGCCACAGCGAGCAGCTCGGCAGAGGTCACCGCCCCTTGTCCGCCTCTACCGTGAAACCTTATCTCCAACATACAGGAAACTCCTGTTCGGTTTTTCGTCCTTTTAGCCTCTTCTGCTGATGAGATTTTCCATATTATATCCAAATCACCTACCAGTTCAAGTGCCCATCGTCAGAAGTCGGTGTCCATTAAAAATAGGCATCTCATCCCGACAAAACCTCAATACGCTATCTTGTCTTGCCCGCAAAGGCCTTGAAGACCTCTTTTTGTCCAGGAATCGCCGCTTCTTGCCTCGAGCAGCGGCGCGTGTTTACCGAGCCGGGCCGCCGTTACTTTTCGCCACCCTCCCGGGAGAAGTCTTGTCCGTGACACCCTCGTTTCAAAGGAGCATGCCTCTGCAGAGTTCCTTTCGCCTCCTTACCGAGAGAGGTCATACCCGGCTCACGCCTTCCTATTATCCTTCTTTTTTTCATGGAGGAAGGAAGAGAGACGCCCGCTCTCCCGGAGCTCTCTCCTCCGGCGCATGCGATTCGCGCCCGCGGCCTCCGGCTAGTGCTCCCCTTTAAAGCGGCAAAGCAGCTCCTCGAACTCGACTTCGACCATCACAACGAAAAAGCGGTCGCATCCTGCCGGAGATCCCTCTGTCAGGCGACGACCGCCACGGAAGGGAAAGCGCTCAAGGGGCCTTAAAGGATATCGCGCAAGGCCTTAAGACTTGATCCCGAAGCGCCAACAAATGTAGCCCAAGAAAGATCCGGGGGATCAAGACGCACTCGGATGAACGTGGACGAAGGCGCATCTACCTCTTGCCGGATAGGAAATCCCGACATATGTCTACGCCCTCCTTGGGGTTGAGGGTCCAGGCATCCGCCCCGACATAATCTCTTACCAGGGGAGTGGTCGGGCCGCCGCCGATTATAACCAGCCGTCCCACGCGCAGGCCGCTCTCCTTAAGGGACTCGACGACCTTGCGCATGGACTCGAAAGCGGGGGTTATCAAGGCCGACATGGCCAGAATGGGCGCGCCGCTCTCGGAGACCTCCCTCACGAAGGACTCGGGCGCCACGTTCACCCCCAGGTCGCGAACCTCGAAGCCGCCCGCCTTGAGCAGGGACACTACTATATTCTTTCCTATATCGTGGATGTCGCCCTGAGGCGTGCCGATGACCACCGGGCCCAGGGACGTCCCGGGCCGGCTCCAAGCCAGAAGCGGCTCCAGGTCGGCCAATACCTCCTTAAAGATCTCCCCCGCCATGATCAACTCCGAGAGGAAATACTCTCCCGAGCTGTACAATTCGCCCACCATCTCCATTCCCGAACGGCATTCGTCGATAACCTGGAACACGTCCACGCCTGCGTCCAAGGCCTCTTTTATCAACCCTTTGACCTCGTCGTAGAGCAGGTTGCCCAAGGCCTCCGCTATCTTCCCTTTCGGACGCGAAACATCGGCGCTCTTTTCGGGAGCGCGCACCGGCTTCTCCGAAACCGGTGCGGCCTTCTTACCCCGGTAGTTCAAACCCGTCTCCACCATGGCCCTGAGGTTCTCCGGTTTCACGTTTACCGGGCATTCGCAACCCGTGGTCAACATGAAACCGCCGCCGTCCCCCACCTCGTCGATCAGCTTCCGGCAATAGGCCTCCACGTCGCCAGGACTGCCCAGGGTGAGCAGGGCCGCGGGGACGTCGCCGCTGATGCACATATGGCCTTTCAGTATCTCCTTGGCCTGGAAAATGTCCGTCGTCCCGTCGAGATCACAGACGCACTTGCCCTTCGGCAACTTCTTGAGGTAGGGCAGGTTCATGCCCCAGTCGGTGTCGAAGTGCAGCCAGGGTAGGATGCCCTCCGAAACGAAAGCATCGACGTATCGCTTGAGGAAAGGCCATTCGAAGCGCTCGAAGATCTCCAGCGGATAGTAGAACCCGGAACCGCGTTCCAGGACGATGAAGGCGGTCATCTTCCCGTTGTTCTTGCACACCTGTATGGCGTTGGCGATGAGGTCGTCGCAGGAAGCCCGCATCGCCGCCTCCACCTTGTCCGGTATCTCATAAAGGTCCCGGGTGAATTCCACGAGGGTGCGACACAGGGAGAAGGCCATCATCACCGAATCAACTGCCACGCCGAGCAGAATGGGCATTCCCCGCTCCTCGCAGATCTTCATGTCCTCGTTGTAGAGCTGGTTGCTAACCGTCTGCATGAACACCAACTTCTCCAGGCTCTTGCCGCTCATCCTCTCGTAATGCTCGTCCCAGAAAGCGTTCCACCCCATCGCGGCGATCTCGTCGTAGTCGTCCCGTTCGAAGAGCACCCTCTCATCTATTTGGTAGAGGTCGTCCTCTCCCAGCTGCTTCCCGGGAATAAGGTTGCGGACGGGCGCCCCGCAGAGTCTTCCCGGCAACATCGGATAGTAATAGTTCGGCTTACTCCCGTAATCGTAGCCGAATTCGTTGAAACACCAGATCAAGGCTTCCCGGGCAGCCGCATGATCACGCCAGGCCTCTCCCTGGGTTATCCCGTAGAGCCTGGGGGCCGCGGTTACCAGAATGGGGAAAACGGGATGTCTGTCCACCGGCTCCAGGGCCACGGCGGCCTTGAACCGTTCCTCCTTAGTCATGGTCTCACCCACCAAAGAAATCGCCTCCCTCCGTCCCCTCAAGAACGACCCAATCCTGGAAACGTGCTCTCAGCTTTCTTTCTCCTTCAGGATCTTCATGAGTTCGTCCTTTTGGGTCTTGCCCTGCGCCGTCTTGGGGATGTACTCGAGGAATATATAGTCCATGGGAATCTTGTACTTGGCCAGCTTGTCCACGAGGTATTCCCTTATCTCTTCCGCGTCCGCCTTCTCGCCCGGTTTCAGGGATACGAAAGCGACCGGTACTTCTCCCTTCACGGGATCGGGTTTGCCGACGAAGACCACCTCCGAGACCTTGGGAGGGATAAAAATCACCATTTCGGCCGCCCGTAAGGAAAGAAGGTCGGGCAGCGGCGTTCGCTATATGTCGATATCCTGCCAACGCGTTTCTCCGATTACTCTACTCGACGCGGATTCTCCAAAGGTTTCCAACTTACCATAAATATAAAGATGTTCGGGGACAAGTCGTGGATGTAGATTCCGCGCCCGAAGTCATGGTAATCATTATCAGAACATGAGGTACGATCTTTTATGGTGACCGGTGAATCTCCACCCGCAATGCTGGCGTCGGGCGACGCTCGGCGGAAGGCCGGGACTATCGTTACAACGCCGAGGGGCAGGTTCGTCATGCTCAGGTTCGACGGCGGCTTTCTTACGGAGTGGGGAGACCCGGACCTCCTGGAACCGGACTGCCTGCACAAGACCGACACGGCGGCTTTGGAACCCGGAAGAATCCGGGATTAGAGGCGAGGTGTTATCCGGCGGAAACCCAAGGGACAGGGCAAGGTGGCCTGTCGCGTAATAGCGTAAGGTCGACGTAAGGTACCTGTTGGTCTGATGGACTTCTTCAGCCCGATCGCCCGTTTTCTAGACCGTGCTTGGAACGCTTCCTCTCCAAGATGGCCAGGCCCATGTCCACAACGCGTTCGAAGGGTTCCTCGCGGTCCTCGCGGAGGACGACGGAGATGGCCTCCGCCGGGCAAGTGCCCGCGCATAGGCCGCAACCCAAACATCTATCCCGGTCTACCTCCGCCGTCTCCTCCACCCTAACCGCCCCTACCGGGCAGCGTTCCACACAGGCCTCGCAACCGGTACATTTCTCGGCGTCCACCGTCGCCTCGAAGAGGGCGTTGAGGAAATAGCGTTTGTCCAGGCCTCTCTTGGTTATCCCTTTCATGGAGGCGCAGCAGCAAGGACAGCAGTTGCATATGTTGGAAAGATGCTTGGTGTTCACTCCGGCATGGATCAGGCCAGCTTCGTCGGCTTCGCGCAATATCCTCAGTGCCTCTTCCGCATCGATCTCCCGACCGATCCCGTTCTCGATATAGTACTCGGCGGCCGCCCCGAAGCTTAGGCAGGCCTCCCTGGGATAACCGCACGCGGAGCCGGTCAGGGCGGCTTCCTTGCGGCAGATGCAGTCGGCCACGGATATAACCCGCGCCTTCTTCACTTCCTCCACCAAGTTGAGGTAGGGATAGGCGGAAAGAGGCGCTTGCACGCGTTCTCCGATGGGGAGGACCTTGAAGCCGGGTATTCCGCTGGCAGCCATCTCCTCCAGATAGGCCGTCTCATAATACTCCCGGTAGAGAGCTGCCAGCTCCTCGTCCATCTTCTCCACAGAGTACTCGTAGAGCCCGATCATGAAGGGAGCCGTGTTATAGAAAGTCCGTCCTTCCCTCCGGGCGCGAAAGACCAGCCCCTTGCGAGACATATCCTCCAGTTTCGCCTCCAGGCAAACCGGATCCACCCCGGCGCGCGCCGCGATGCTCTCCACGTCCTCCGGAAGGGGTGAGAGTAAGGTGGCCAGCTCCGCCTCTTCCTCGCTGAAAAGCCTTTTCAGGATGAGTATCTCCACCCCGGAGGACGTGGTCGGAAAACCCAACGGCATGCGATCTAGGAATTCCCTCAACTTTTTGTATACTTCATCCCCGGCCATCTTCACCCCTTTTTCGTGCGTCTTCCGTCACGATCAACTTCCCCAGCATGACCTGACCAAATATAGACCCTCCCATGTCGCCCGCCGGGGGATACTCTCCCCGGGCTCACTGAACGAGTAAGGCGTAAGGTTGAGGGCCGAAGGGGACGTCTCGAGCGCTTATCTCCACGGTATATGTCCCGGGGGTTGAGGAAACGTCGAGCACCACCCTTTCCACGTTGTTGAGAGGGTCCCGCGAACTCCTCCCGTTTGGGTAGTGAAACCTACCATCCGGCCCGATGACTCTGAGATCGAGGTCGTTGGCCAGTTGCCGGCGGGACTGCGGCAAGGAGGGGTAATCGGTCCAGGCCAAGGTGACGCGCACCTCCCTCCCGGAGTCGATCTCCAGCCTGAATACGCGCGTGTCGCCGCTGCGCAATCCCCGGCTGTCGTCCAAGACCTTGATCCAAGGCTTTCGAGAACTGGCCAAGGAGACGTCCAGCCTTCCCCATCCCTCCACGGCGTTGGGGGCCGTCGGAATTTCCTGGATTCCCGGTCCGTACTGTCCCGGATGTAGATCGACGGCCGCGCTCACCAGGAAAGCCTTAACCAGGGCCGCCGAGGGAACCCAGCCGAGGGCGGATCGCAACCAGGCTCGTAAAGCTGCTGCCTTTCCCGTCACCAGGGCTGCGGCGTAACTGGTGCCGTAGACCGTAAGGCGTCCCTCATCCCCGGCGGGGAAAAGAACCGCCGAGGTCCCCGGGACGGCCGCAGAGGTAACGGGTAAACCGGTGGCCGGCGCCACCAGGTCGGGTTTTATCCTCCCGTCGGAGGTCGGGCCACGAGAACTGAAAGCGGCCATTCCCGGATGCGTCCCTACGGAGGGGTCCTCCCCGATGGGTGGGAAAGAAAACCCGCCCGGGAAGAACTGGTCCAGTTGGGCGTAGGCGGGATATTTCCCGGCGTCCGGCGAAAAACCCTCACAACCGCCGACGCTGATCACGTTCTTGGCGGTAGCTCCTGCGAGGAGGCTTCCCTCGTCCACCATCCCGTCCCCGTCGGCGTCATCTCCCCAGTTTCCCGCCGCTTCCACCATGACCATATCGGGATGGGTCCAGGCGAAATAATCCCGTTGCGAGGCATAAACGCCGTAGAGACAAAGCGACTCCCGACCCTCGGGGACGCTGCCATTGAGAAAAGTCCTTATCTCCCTGGCGTAGGCGTCGTTCAGAAGGGTGAGCATGCTGACAGGCTGCGGAAGGTCACTGATGCCGTAATCCGTGGCGTATACCACGAGGGAGAGGTCTTTTGCTTGTGCAGAAGAACCGTCGAGGAGGTCTCCGGTCAAAAGGACCTCGGCAACCGTCGTCCCGTGACCGTGCGGGTCGCCTCCGCCATCTCCCCTTAAGGAGACGACCGCCTCCATGCGGCCCCGCAGCCTAAGGGGAAGAACGGCGGCGTTGCCCTTTCCCACGCCGGTATCCGCGAGTCCCACCTTCTCCCGGAGGGAAGCCGGCTCGGGCGCAGGGAAAAAGGAGGTTCCCGATCCCTCTTTCCCGCGGGCGAAGAATATGCGGGTCGAGGCCAGAGCACCTCCGGTATAAAGCTCCATCCATTCCACGGCGGGTAGAGCGGCGATTTCCTGGAGCCTTTCAACCGGAAGGTGCAGGACCAGGAGTCCGCACCACTCGTCGGAACCCCATCCCAGCGTCTCAATCCCTGCTTCTGCGAGGGCGTCCAGAGTGCTTTGTACCAGTCCCCCGTCGAAGAGCTCCACCAGCACCGTGGCCTCCCCTCCCTGCACCAGGCGTAGTTGCAGGGCGGGAGAGAGCTTAAAGTAAGGTTGATAAAGACCGCTCCAGGAAACGAACTCGAGCCTCTTCAGGCGGGTAAAGGAATGGCCGTCGGCGGACACCAGCAAGGTGGAATAGGCCACATATCCCCTCGGTTCTCCCCCCAAACGGCGTATCTCCTCCATCCAGTATTCCTGAAAAGAACCCCTATACTGCAGGAGATACAGGTAGCGCTCTTCCGGCCGGTCTTCGTATCGGAAAGCGTCCGGAAGGTCTCCCGGCTCGTACTTGCCGGGGTAGATGGCACCGTTGACCAGCAGGACGGGAAGGGCTGGCGGGACATCCTCTTCTGCGGCACCGGCCGCGGCAGGAACAAAGGACAGAAGCAAGCAAAGTGAAAGCAGCCACGCGATCGCCGATTTCACGCCCCCACTACGGTGCCCGTTGACCTTCGGGGGAACCGGACCGATTTCCATGGCGCATCTCCTCAGGGACGGCATCGGGATCAGGATCGCGCTTCCTCCACAATGGCCTCCAGGTTGCGAAGGGGAGCGTCCGCCGGCACGTCGCACCCCGTGGAGATGACGAAATTACTGGATCCTCTCAGGGACCTGAGCAACCTCCTCGTCTCCCACCTCACGTCGTCTTCGCTCCCCCGTCTTAATAGCCCCCGCCCCAGGTTCCCGAGAAGGATCAGGTTTCGGGGCAGGCGTTCCATGTAGACCTGAAGGTCGGTGCCCCCGTCGAAAAGGATTCCGTCCGTGCCGATCGACATCATCTCCTCCAGGATGCGGGAGACGTCGCCGCACACGTGGTATATCCCCGCGGCACCCGCGGACCGTATTATCCCGAAAAGGCCTTTGAGATAAGGCAAATAGAGCCTGCTGAACGTGCCCTTTCTCAGTATGGAGGCGACCGGGTCCATGACCATCACCAGGCCGGTCCGGTAAGCCAGCGCCGAGGCGTACTCCGCCACTACCGCGGTGGTGAAACTCAGCGATTCCCGGAGCAGGGATTCCGAACCAATACTTGCCAACCAGTTCTCCCCCCTTACTAGTAGGGAAAGCAGGGTCAGCGGCCCGGCCACAGTGACCCCCCACAAGAGGTCCTCCTCGCCGGACAGCTCCTCGGCAACGCGCAGGAATACGGGCATGCGTGCGGTTTTTTCCGGGTCCGGATAACCGGTCCTCAGGATGTCCTGCAAACCGGGAGCCTCCCCGTCCGCTATTTCGGGCGGCCGGTCGTCGAAAAAGTCGACCCGCATACCCAGGGCTTCGGCCTCCACGGTCAGATCCGGAAGGGCGAAAACGATGTCGGGCTGCGACCGATCACGGAAGGCGCGTAAGGCCTTTATCTGCATCTCGGCGTCGCAGAGCGCCTCACGCACCGAGCAACCCGCCAGGACGACAGCCGGATAGCAGGAAGGAAAAGCCACCATACGCCTTCTACGGCTGACCACGAAATCGTAAAAGTTCATGGTATCCGCTCCGGGTTCAGGACCACGAACAAATAATAACCCAACACCGCAAGGCAAGCCACGGAGGTCGCAGACGACGCCGGTGCCCGGCACGATTCCTCTTACGGAAAACTCATTCCATAAACATGTTAAAATCCGGCTGAGAAACGAATAAGGGGAAAACGTTAAGGCGGAAGCAACGGAAAGCGAAGAGATGACGTGAACAACCATTTCCCGAAAAGTCATTCCTTTAAATCGGCCCTTCTCTGGGGACGGGTCATGGTGATCTCGGGTGGTCTCCTGGCGATAATCGCTTCCCTCTGTTTTACCTGGGCGGAAGCACGTATCAACCTGAAGGGGTTCTTCTCCCTCCTTCCCGGAGGCTTGAAAACTTCCGTCAAGCTCACGGGGATAACCTGGATGGCCGCCCTCGCCGTCTCCGTCGCCGGTGCCTGCCTGGCGGGGCTTCTGTGGAAAAGGGGTTCGGGGCCGATAGCCATAACCGCCTCCATAATACTATTGGGAATCTTCCTCGCCTACCTCGTCGAGCTGATCAACAGGGCTTACGAGGCCCTGGGGCTGTACGATCGCGTCCTGGAGGCGGTGCGCAGCATCCCCCACCTGGGGGCGACGCTGGAATCCTATATCAGGGAAAACGTGGTTTTCTCCGCTTATCCTAAGGCCGGCTTATTCCTCTTCCTCTCCGCCTCCCTCGTAATGTTGGCGGGAGGAATGCTCATCCAGTCCCGAGCCGGCCGCGAGGAACCCGCTTCAAGTCCGTGACCGCCGCGGATATAATAGAGCGCATGAAGGTCGTCCATTATACGGAGGTCCCGGCGGAAAACCCCGGTGGAGACACCAAAGGGGTGACCATAAGATGGCTCATCTCCCGTGAGGACGGGGCTCCCAACTACTTCATGCGGGTCTTCGAGATAACTCCCGGAGGCTATTCGCCCCTTCACCGCCACGAATGGGAACACGAGATATACGTGCTTTCCGGCGAGGGAGAGCTGGTCGGAGAGGATGGGGTGACTCGGGTGAAGCCGGGGACGGCCGTCTTCGTCCCCGGGGGAGAACTCCACCAGCTGCGCAATCCAGGAGAACAGCTGCTCCGCTTCATCTGTACCGTACCCTCCTCGGGACGATAGAACGGGCGTACTTTTAAAATCCTCGGGGATCTTGTCTTGCAGGCCCTGTGTCGTTTGGGGAAAGAACCCGGAAACCGTCTGGGCAGAGAATGGAGAGGAGGCAGGAAATGGGGTACCAGGAAGTCCGTCTGGCCAATATGCGCCAACTGACTATCGGCGAGATGGTGGCCCGCAACGCCGCGAAGAATCCCGACCGCGAGGCCCTGGTCTTCGAGGGTAAGCGCTTCAGCTACCGCGAGTTCGACGCCCGGACCAACCGGCTGGCCAACGCCCTCCTGGGGCGAGGTTTCGCTAAAGGCGACAAGTTTGCCCAGCTCCTTTTCAACTGCAACGCCCTGGTGGAGAGTTACGTAGGAGTGGCCAAAGCGGGAGGGATCAGCGTTCCCCTCAACTTCAGGCTGAAGGCCGGCGAGATACTCTACCAGCTCGAGAACAGCGATTCCAAAGCCCTTCTTTTCGGGGAGGAGTTCGCGCCCGTGGTGGACGAGATCCACGAGAAAATGCCCCACCTTGTTTACTTCTGCGAGGGTGTCCATATCCCCGACTTTGCCCGGCCGTATGAGGAACTGCTCGCCGAGGGCGGGGAGGAATATCCCGAGGTCGTGGTCCTCGACGACGATCCCGCCTTCATCATGTACACCTCGGGAACGACGGGAAAGCCCAAGGGCGCGGTGCTCACCCACAAGAACCAGCTCATGAACGTCATCAACTGCCTCTTCGAGGTCTCCAAGGAGCTCAGTTGGCTGGAGCACGAGCGGGTCCAGTTCGTCGCCCCGCTGTTCCACGAGGCTGCGTTGGCCCTGGCCTTGGTAACCCTTTACGTGAGCGGGACGCTCTTTATCCTCCGCTTCTTCGAGCCCGAGAAACTCATAAAGCAGATCGAGGAGGAGTCCATAACCGTGACCTTCATGCCCCCGGTTATGTCCACCTTCCTCCTGAATTCCGTGGAAGTGAGCAATTACGACACCTCCAGCCTGCGCATCCTCCTTTCCGGGGCGGCCATCCTCCCCACGGAGACCAGGAGACAGATCAACCGGGCCTTCCCCCACGTGCATCTCTTCGACGCCTTCGGACAAACGGAGATGAGCCCGGTGACCACCCTGCTCAAACCATCCCAGGCCGCCGATCATCCGGCCTCGGTCGGCCAGGCGGTGATCAACGTGGAGATAAAGGTTGTGGACGACGACGACAACGAGGTCCCCGTGGGCGAAGTGGGGGAGATCGTCTATCGGGGGCCTACGGTGATGAAGGAATATTACAAGGACCCCGCAGCCACCGCCGAGGCCCTGCGGGGCGGGTGGTTCCACTCCGGCGATATGGTGCGCATGGACGAGGACGGGTTCGTCTACGTGGTGGACCGCAAGAAGGACGTCATCATATCCGGAGGCGAGAACATCTATCCCGCGGAGATAGAGGACGTCCTTTACCGTCATCCCAAGATCCTGGAGGCCGCAGTCATCGGGGTTTACGACCAGGTCTGGGGGGAATCGGTCATGGCCGTGGTGGTCCCCAAGCCCGGAGAGACCCTCACCAAGGAGGAGGTCGTGGACTGGTGCGCCCAGCACCTAGCCGGCTACAAGAAACCCAAGTACGTGGAGTTCATGGAGGCTTTGCCGCGCAACGCGGCCATGAAGGTGGTCAAGGGCGAACTGCGCGCGCTCTACGGGAAGTCGGTACGCTACGAGTGATCCCAGGCGGAAAAGGCTTTCTCTCATCTTGGGTGTCGGCCGAGGAAATCCTCCCCTTCAATAAGGTGGATTACCTCCAGGCATTCTTTTACCAATTCCTGGTAGCGACGATGTTCCCGCCTCAGGTATCCGACGGGGCAGCGTACGGCTCTCACCCCGCCGACAACCACATCATGCCGGCTGTGGATGTGCCCGGAGATGGAGACGGTCACCTTCCGATGCGAGGATAGGATGTCTCCCAGCTCCCGGCTTCCGCAAAAAGGCATCCCCTCCAGGGACATCTCGGGGAAAGGGGGATAGTGGGTGACCACCACTATCTCTCGAACCCCGGCGTCGAGTGCGAAAGCCTCTATGTCCTGGTCCAGCCTGAGGTTGAACTCCCGAGCCACCTCGGAGTCCGGCCTCTTTACCGGCTTCGGCCTGCCCTCAACCATAGTGGAGATGTCCGCCCAGCACGCCCACCTCATGTCGTTCCAGATGCTGTCCAAAAGATAGTGGTGTTCGCGGGAGAAGGACGGCACGACCTCCGTGCCGGGACCGAGATCGTACCATCCTATGCTCCCCACGAACCCCACGCCTCCGTATACGGTCGGTTCCATCCAGAGGGGTACGAAATTGTTGCGGCGGCAGGCTTCGGGCAAGTAAAAATAGTATTTCTCGTACGAATCATGCCCCAGGCTCTGCATATCCTCGGACAGCACCCAGACGTCCTGATTCCCAGGTATGAAGAGCTTGAGGCTGCGCAGATTGGCGAAGCAATCCAGGGCATATTCCAGGTCGCCTATCTCAGGGCTTATGTCTCCCGCCACCACGAAGACATCGGGATCGACGATCTTCACCACTTCCGCCAGATAGGGAACCAGTTCCCAGTTCCGCTGCGAGATGTCGACGTGAAGATCGCTGGTGTATGCGATTCTCAAGCCCCACCTCCAGCCGCTTCCTCCCCTCCATCCGGATGCCTCTCGAAGCCGTCCAAAGCCGCGACCATCTGGGCAAAAGACACCAGTGCCCTTCTTCACCGGGACCGTAATACACCGGGAGCCTACCCGGGACGGCCCACCGGTCGGCTATCTCAGGCCTGCATGGCGTCGGGGTGAGAAGTGGAGAGAGGTGTTTCTCCTCCGGGTTGTGGTAATCGCACGAGGAACAATGACCCCTTTCCGTGCTCGCTGCGGACCTCGATGCGGCCTCCGAGCGCATCGACCAGTCGGCTCACGATATAGAGACCGAGACCCATGCCCTTGATGGAGCCGCGTTCCTCACCACCGACCTTATGGAAAGGCTGGAAGATGAGGTTGATGTTCTCCTGGCTGATTCCCTGCCCCTGGTCCCTCACCCCTATAAGGACTTCCTCCCCGGACCGCCTGGCGAACACCTCCACCTTTGAACCGGGAGGAGAATACTTGACCGCGTTGTCCATCAGGTTGAAGAGGATTATCTCCAGCTTGTCGCGGTCGCAGATCATCCTTTCCGCCGTTTCGTCTACGTCCAGTTCCACGAGGTGTTCGGTGGAACGAGACCGCAGCTCCTCCCTCAGTCCCGAAAGCACCTGGACCAGGTCGACCTCTTCCAGATCCACAGCCAGTTTTCCCGACTCCAGCCGAGATATCTCCATCATGTTGACCACGCTGCGGCGGAGGCGGTCGGCGGCCCGGTTTAGTTTCTCCACCACCTCCCGGCTCTCTCTGGTGTTCAACCATTCGCGGTAGTCGCGGAGAACCTCGGAAAAGCCCATAATCAAGGTTAGCGGGTGACGTATCTCGTGGGCAGCCAGGTTTATGAGGTCCGTCTTCATGCGCAGTTTCTCCTCCTGGACACGGCACATGTCCTCCAGGAGATCGATACGCGCTTGCATGCCCTCCAGCCTCAAAGGAACGGCGAGGGAGCCCGCCAACAGCTCAGATGCCTTTTTTGCCAGCTCCGCTTCACGGGTACCGAAGGCGCCGGCACGGGTACTCCCCAATAAAAGCATACCTTTGAAACCCGCCCCCAGCACGGGAACGGCAAGATAGGACCTTATACCCTTCAAGGCCAACTCGTCCTCTCCCGGCTCCCTGAAAAACGTGTTCAGATTGTTGCGCGTAACCTGCCCCGCCCGCTGGGCCGAAATGGCCAACCAGCCCTCGGGATCGGCAAAAGTTCCCAGCTCCTTCTCCTCCAGTTTCTCCCCCTGCATCCAACCCAGCCTCTTCATCCCCGTCTTGCCGTGGAGGGCGATGACCAGAAGGTCGGCCCCGGCCGATTCCCTCATCTCCTGATACATCACGCCTCCCATCTCCTCCAGAGAGGCGGACGCCGACAACCGCCTAGAAACGTCCAATAGATTCCGGTATTCCGAGGTTGTCACCTCGCTCCTCGCCCTATCCTGCAAAGATTCCAGGGTCGCTGTCGCCTGCCCGGCCAGAAAATACAGCAGGCGTTTCTGATAATCCATGAACGCGCTCTTGCCCTCCTCGCGTTCAACGAACAGTAGGCCGAGGGTCCCCCTCCTTCCCACCAGGGGAACGGCGATGCGTTGGGAAGCTCGCTCTCTCGCTTCCTGCGCCTCCCTAACCGGCGCAGCCGGACTCCCTCGCTCGTCAGATTCCATCTTCTCCCAATAAGCAAGAACGGAAAGATCCAGCTCCCTTGATCCGTTTCGGGTTTCCAACGCGCCCCTGAACGTTCCCTCCTCCTGATCCACGACCAAGACCACGGCTCTATCGCAATCGAGCATATCCCTGCTTCCCTTGGCCATGATCCGCAAGGCGCGCTCCTGGTCATCACAGGCCGCCAGTTCTCCCTCCAGCTCGGCCAGCTTCTCCAGCGCACGCCGGTAACCGTCGGCGAGCATCCTCTCGTGGACGCCCCGGGCCAGCCCGAGGGCCAACCGCAGAAGGGGAGAAAGGGAGTTTAGCTCCGCCTTGGTCAGTCGAGAATGGCTGTGGAGGTAAAACCCTCCCAGAAGAAAGCGGTTCCCCTCCCGGATCGGCACCAGCAAAAGAGTGAGGCCCTCGGAGGCGGCCTGTTCCCCGGCCGGCATCTCTCGCATGATGGCGTTCTCCGGTTTGACCACCGCCATGCGATGCAGGTTTTCCGCCGTCTTCTCCAAGGCCGGCGTGGTCTTGAAGAGGCTCTCCCCCCCGTAAATTGAGCCCGCATACCAGAGGAAATCCCTCGTGTCGTCTTCCCAACCCGCGTAGAAAAAGGCCATGGCCGAGTTCAGTTCCAGGGAAAAATCGCGTAGAGCCGAGGAAAGGAAGTCCTTCCTGTTCGCAGCCCTGTCGGCCATTCTGGAAAACTCCTCCACAAGGCTCATGAACCCACTGGGCGAACGGACGGCCTTTCCGGCTTCCTCCCCCGCTTCCTCGCCGGAGAAAAGCGCTGCCAGGCGGTGGGTCACCTGCACCAGAAGGTCCATGTCCTGCGGCTCCATGGCCGCGTAGGAGCGGCCGAAGAGGGTCAGCAGCCCTACCAGCCGGTCGTCCTGATATATGGGTGTCAAGAGAAAGGACTTTACCTGGTTGGCGTGAAAATACGGCTTGACCACCGGAAAGTACTCGCTGATCCTCACGGCGTCCAGGCTGAACTCCCTTTCCCCGGATAGGCGCATGCTCTGAAGCAGGTCGAGAAGCCCGTCCTCGAAAAGTTGCTCGATGATATCGGGCATCCCTCCCCATCCCCGTGAGGCGATCAGGGTGGCCATGCTCTGACCGCCCACGCTACGCACTCGGTGGATGGTACCTCCCTCCATGTTCAAGAGCTTAATAAGAAGGTCGAGGCTAAGGGAGGCAGCCTGTACGCAATCCGCCTTCCCGATGAGGTAATCGGAAAGAATTCCCAATTCCACCTCGGGGCGGCCCACTTTCTCCACGGCCTCCTCCAGCCTGTCTTCTATGGTAAACATTTCCACCATACGCTCCAGGACGACGCCGACCGCCGCGGCCTTGAAGGACTGGGGATCGGGAAGGGGCTTATCCCGCGGGATGCTTATCACCAGGGCCGCCCTAAGATAGGCGTGGGTGCGGATGGGGAAGAGGACAAGGGTGTCCGTAGGTGCGGTTATCTCCTCCAGTCCCAGTTCGGACACGGCCATGCTTTCCAGAACCAGGAAGCGACGAGCCGGTTGTCGGTAGACCCATTCCACGGGGAGCAACCTGCCCCGTACGGCTTCCTTTTCCCGCTGTCCCAGCTTCCAGGTCAACCTCGGTTCCAGGAAGGAGGATGCCGAACGGCGCATAAACAACACCGCCCGCTCGCCTCCCACGGCTTCCACCACCGTCCCCAGGACCTCCTCCAGGGAAAACCCCTGAGAATATCTCCTGAGGGTCTCCCGGTAGAGATCCACTGCCTCCTTCAGTTCCATCTTTTCCATCCCTTCACCCTCGAGGGAACCCTATCAGCCTTAAGGGATAACCCGTTTTGCCTCATGTCGGACCAGGGAAACCTCCCGGTTCTCATCATATATATATTTAACTTTCACGGCCTTAATCCTTCCCTCCGGGCCGATCGTCAACTTTCGCCCTGCGGGACTCGGGGAAGGATTAGACGGTGCCTCTGCCATCCTGGAGCAGCCCTTTAGACCAAAGTATCACCAATCGGCGGCGGAAGCACGTACGCCTACACCCCCAAGGTCACAGACGTTCCTCTTTCAGCCGATAACCGGATAGCGCCTGAAGACCAGGTATATCCCCGTTATGGAGAGGATGAACAGGACGGAAAGGCCCGCCGCCACCAGCAGACTGACCCGGTTGCCCTGCTTGTAATTATAGGTGGCCGGGGTCTGATATATGAAGGTGAGCGTGTTCACCTCTGCGTCCGGCACGCGTCCCAGGATATGGTCGAACCGTTCGCCCCGCACCTTGATGGCCTCCAGCTCCGCCTGCGTGAGATACAGTCCCGCGAGGTTTTCCGCCAGACCCGCGTACATTACCGCCGTCCCCTCCTCCATAGCCCTGGTCAGTCCCTCCTTGACCTGTCTCACGCCGCTGTTCACCTGGTCGGCGCCGTAGATGAGGGTGTCCGGCGTGGAGGCGCTACCCAGACCGGCCACGGCTTCTCCCAGCCCGGCAGAGATCATGAGCAGACCCTCCTTTATCCCGGGTGAGTCCATGTTCCCGGAAGAAAGGCCGGTCTTCACCTGGAAGAGTCCGCTCTGAACCTGGGCCATGGCGTAGAGGAGGGTGTCCGGAATCCCGGCATCCCCGATGCCCGCCTTCATCAACTCCAGTCCGTTCTGTACCTGGGCCACGGCATATAAGAGGGTGTCCGCGGTTCCCGCGGAACCGATGCCCGCTTTCATCTGTTCCAGCCCTGATCTCATGGCCGACATGGCGTAGAGCATGGTGTCCGAAGAGTTCTCCGCACCTATACCCGCCTTCATCAACTCCAGCCCCGCCTCCACCTGGGCCACAGCGTAGAGGAGGGATTCCTCCGCCACCGGGTTGCCTATTCCGGCGAGCATACGGTTCAGCCCTCCCTGCACCTGATCCACGGCGTAGAGGAGGGTGTCCGATGTCGTCTCCGATCCTATGCCCGCCTTGAGCATCTCCAATCCCCCTTGAACCTGGGCCACGGCGTAGAGGAGGGTGTCCGAAGTTTTCACGGAACCGATGCCCGCTTTCATCTCCTCCAGTCCACCCTTGATCTGGGCCGTCCCATAGAGCAAGGTGTCCGGCGTGGTGGAGGAGCCGATGCCCGCGATTATCTGGTCCGCCCCGCTCATCATCAGCTCACAGCCGTAGTGGATGGAGGGGTTTTCCGGATCGGTGCTCAGGACTATTCCTTGCTCCAGTTGGTCGACGATGGGTCCGGTCCAGGGGGCCAGGAGACGTATTATGTTCAAGGCCTGGTAGATAAGGCCAGTGGTGGCGGTGTTCACCCAGATCTCGTACAATCCGTCTCGGATCTGCTGCACACCCTCCAGCACGCCCGGGTTTTCCGGATCCCCGCTGCTGAGCCCCTTGCTGATCTCACTTATTCCGTAAAGCAGCGTGTCCGGGGTGGTTTCGCTTCCGATGCCGGCGAGCATCCGACTCAGTCCGTCGGCCATGGCCGCCAAGCCGAAGAGCATGGTGTCCGGCGTAGTGGAGCTGCCGATGCCTTGAAGCGCCTGGTGAAGCCCGTTCTGCATGGCTGCCATGGCGTAGAGGAGGGTGTCGGGGGTTCGCGCGGAACCTATACCTTCCTTCATCTCTTCAAGCCCGGCTCCCATGCGGTCCATGGCATAGAGCAGGGTGTCCGGCATGGCCGCCTCACCTATTCCTTCCCTCATAGCCCCTAAGCCCAAGGCCACTTGATCCGCGGCATAAAGGAGGGTGTCGGGGATGGTCTCGCTCCCGATACCGGAGAGCATCTGCTGCAGGCCTCCGCGCATGGCCTCCATGGCGTAGAGAAGCGTGTTGGTCACGGCCGGGCCCCCTATACCCGCTAGCATCTGTGCTAAGCCTTTGGAGGCCTCGCTAACCCCGAAGAGCAAGGTGTCCGGCGTATCTGGCGAGCCCACGCCGCCAACAACCTGGTCTATCCCCGGAATGAGCTGGGAATCGAGGTTGGCTTTGGCATAGGGAAGGCCGCTCCGGGCATCGGCCATTTGCTTCAGGCCTTCCAAGATGGCCGTGGTCCCATAGAGCAGCGTGTCCTCCTCCTCCGGGCTCCCTAAGCCCCGCAAGCCCTCCGTGAGCCCTTCGTGCAACTGCTTGACCCCGCCGAAGAGCGTCTCCAGGCCAGCCACGAACTCGGTGAGGGGGTCCCGCTGGTTGGTCTGGGGGAAGATGAAGTTCACCGACAGCACCAGGGGCGGTTTTCGGAAATTTCTTACGTCCGCCTCGACCCAAATGGTGTGGGTGTCATCGGTGGCGGGAGGGAATAGCGGTATGGACCACCCCACCTGCCAGTGATCCGGCAAGGGGACCACCAGACCCGTGGGGTCGGCCTTTACGTTGAAGAAGACGTCGTTGTCGAAGTACCAGTCGTAGGGGAGGATGACCAAGGGCAGGTATACCTCCACTTCCTCTTCCCTGAGCTCTCCCGTCTCCGGGTCACGGTAGGAGACCTTGGTCTTCTCCTTGCTGGTGTTGGTCATGGTCAGCTCCAGGCGGAAGTGCCCGTCCCTGCCGGTGATGTCGTTGGGGTCCTCGACCTTTTGGCCGTCAAGAAAGTACCTGTACTGTAGTTTCAGGGGGATCTTCAGGCGGACCTCTTCGGCCGTGGCTCCGCTGAACTCCATGGAGCTCAGGAGGTTGCGGTTACCGGCGACTTTCACGTCCCTCCACACCAGGGCACCGTCCTCCAGCCGGGGGACGGTGAACCCGTGTACCCCCTGCCATTTTCCATCTCCTTCCAAGTCTTTCTCCTTGAAGACATCTGCTTCTCCGGTACCGGTCAAGCTTATGAAGGAGATCACCCTGCCCTTTTCAACCTCGCCTCCGAAGTCGGTTTCCAGGATCACCGCCTCGGAGCTCATGATCTCGATCCCTCCCTCCTCGGACTCCGCTTCCGCCGCGGGGAAGAAGTTCAACATGATCATGCAAAGCGATCCCGCCAGAGCGGCCACTATGAGGGACCTCGCCGGACCGCGTCCCTTTCTCACCCCTACCACCTCCTACGCCAAGGCCTTCAATCCTCGCCTCTTCCCGTCTACGCCGCCCCGGGATCCGCACCGGAGAACAGCGGAGAAACCCCCGGCACGGAAACCGACAACGGGGTTCAACATATGGCCGCTTTGATGGTGATCTTCCGGGGAAAGCCCAGCCGTGCCGGTGGGAAAAAGAATTGCCGCGGATGAAATCACTGCTAGATCAAGAAAACCAGGTTCGAGGAATGCGGAAAGGTTTATCGCCCCTCTTTGCAAGGCATCCCCCTTTGCCGGGATTCCCTCGTGCACCCTCACCGACGTGCCCTAAAGGCAAGATAGAATAAATATCCGTTTAAATTCCTCGGGGAGCGTAGAACATCGAGGGGTACGAGATAACCGGCACTATGCTTGTCATCCCCCCAAGCTCGTTTTCGTAATGATCATAACGAAAAATGGGCCTCACGACAAGATATGTGGATATATGCGGCTTCGATCCTCATGTGCCACGGTGAAAGACCCGAGGTTTCGCTTCGGAAAGCTTACTTGCAAGTCGCCTCATTCCGCGCGGCGCAAGACCTCGCCCAGCTTACGCGCGCTCCGGATATCCTCCAGGAGGCACTGGGCCATCTCCCTGACCTCCGGATCATCGTCCTCCGACCTCGCCTCGAGCGGTCCGACGGCGGCCTCTCCCAGCTCCGCTACCTTGCTCCACTGCTTGGTGGCCAGGTAGAAGAGGGCTTTTTCCTCCTCCCCGGACGCCACCCAACCCAGCTTTTCCAGAGAGACAGCGGCTCTGGCCCGCACGTCGGCATCCTCGTCGGCCAGGGTTTTCACCAGGGAGGCGGCGGCCTTCTTGTCCCCGATCTTCCCCAGGGCCCAAGCGGCTCTCATCCTTACTTCCCGATCGGAATCCTGCAGGCTGGAAAGGAGCGGCTCCACGGCCAAGGGCTCCCCTAAGGTGCCCAGGATCGTAGCCGCCATGCGCCTCTTTTCCACATCGGGATTGTTCAGATTGCGAAGGAGCGGTTGAACCGCGGGTTTGCCCAGCCTGGCGACCTCCTCCCATTTCTTCTCCCGGATAAGGCGTTCGGCCAATTCCTCCTCTTCGCCCGTTTCAAAGCCGAGATTCTTCAGTATACCGGAAGCGAGATCGCGCACTTCCTCGCTTTTGTCCTGTAAGAGAAGGCGTAGATGAGCCGCGGCGGGTATGCCGATCTCCTGCAATATCCAGGCCGCCTTCCTGCGCGCGCCTCGATCGCCACCGCGCAGGGTGTCCAACAGAGGGATTATCGCCGCCTCCCCGCGGGCCAGGACCTCGCTCCAACGCCGCTGCTTGATAAGTTCCCGGATGTCCTCCTTCTCCACTGCAGGAGCAGCCGCCGCCTCTCTCCGCTCCACCGCGGGGGCCGCCGCCTCTCCCGCCAACTCAGGTACGGCCTCCGCCTGGGCCTCCTCAACAGCGGCCTCCACCACTTCCTCGAAAGGCTTCTCCGCCTCCCCGACGGCGACCTGAGGTTCAGTTGCGGCGGATACCGGGGTCTCTTCCGGCAGCGCCGCTTCCCTTTCCGTAGATATGACGACCTCCGGCCTCCATCCAATTTCTTCCAGAGCGTGGGAGGCAGCGGATCTCACCGCCTCTTCTTCGTCTTCGACAGCCTTTAAGAGCCCTTCCGCCGCTGCCCCCTCTCCGAGTTTGCCCAGGGCGAAAGCGGCTTTTTCCCGTACTCGGGGCTCCTCGTCGTCCAGCGCGTCGAGGAGCGGCCTTAAAGCCCTCTTGTCCCCTATCTCTCCCAGGGCCCAGGCGGCTTTGGTGCGCGTCTCTACGTCTCCTGAGGCCAAGGCCTCGATGAGAGATTCCACGGCCACGTCACCCATCCCCGCCAGGCGGTCCCATTGCCTGCCGGCGATGAGTTTGGCGACTTCTTCCTCCTCACTGGGCTTCCATCCCAGTTTCTCCAGCACCAGCAGGCTCACCCGCCGGACATCCTCATCGGGATCCTTGAGGCAAGAGACCAGTTTATCCACGGCTCTTTCATCGCCGATCTCTCCCAGAGCCCAGGCCGCCTTTCTCCGGACCTCGGCATCATGGTCATCCAGGGATCCGATCAACGCGTCTACCGCCCGTCGGTTTCCGATAACCCCCAGGGCCCAGGCGACCCCACTGCGCACGGAGGCATCCTCGTCCTCGAGATGGGATATGAGCGGTTCCATGGCCCTGTCATCTCGAATCACCCCCAAAGCCCAAGCGGCGCCGCGCCGCACGTCGGCTTCCTCGTCGTCCAGGACGGCTAGCAGCGCGTCCAAGGCCTCCGCGCCCAGTGCGGCCACCTGCTCCCATTTCCCGTCCAGGATGAGCTTCCTCGCTTCTTCTTCCCCGAGCTTACCGGCGATGGGCACCTCTTCTTCCTCGATGATGCCGGCAGAGACCTCCTCCTCCGCCTCCACCAGCTCCGGAGGCTCGCATCCGAGTTTTATCAACAGTGAGGATATTCTCTCCCGCAACTGCGGATCCCGCTTCTCCAAATAGGCCTCCTGGAGGGCTTCCAGGGCGGGTTCTCCGATCTTCTCCAGGGCGTCGACCGCTCTCGACCTCACCCTCTCATCCGGATCCTCCAGCGCCTTGATAAGGGGTGCTATAGCCCGCAGGTCCCTCATCTCGCCCAGTACCCTGGCCGTCTCCCGGCGTATCTCCTCGTTACCTTCATGCAGCGCCTCGATAAGGGAATCGGTGCATATTGGACCGATTTTCTTCAAGGCTCCTGCCGCCTTTATCCGCACGTCACGTACAGGATCCTCTAGCGCCCGGATTAGGTATTCGACGGCCTGGGAGCTTCCTACAACCCCCAGGGCCCAGGCGGCCTTGGACCTGACCTCCTCATCCTCGTCCTCAAGGGCCCGGATGAGAGAGGGCACCGCCTGTTCTCCCAACTCCGTGACCTTGTCCCATTCCCGTTTGCGGATATGCTCCTCCGCCTTTTGCACTCCCTCAGGCCTCCAGCCCAGTTTCCCGAGCACCTCGGAAACGCTGGGAAAGGGTTCGAGTCCCTCTTCCTCCGTCACGGTCTCCTCCCCGCTCGGCACCAGCTCTTCCGGCTCGCCGGGTACCAGGGGCATCTTCTCTCCGAACACGGATTCCTCGGCTTCGGCCTCCGCCTCCGCTTCTTCCCTGGCCTTGAGTTTTTCCAATATTTCCTCCGCGATTCGACTGGTGTCCTCCTCCTCCAGGGCCTTGCTCAGGGAGGGCAAGGCCTCCTCCCCCATCTCTCCCAGGGCCCAGGTGGCGGCGCGGCGCACGTCCTCGTCCTCATCCTTCAGGGCCTGGACCAAAACCTCGCCGGCCCTTCGGTCCCCGGTAACCCCGAGAGCCCAGGCGGCCCCGCGCCTTTCTTCCACGTCGCCCGCCTGCAACACCTCAAGGAGCGGTTCGACGGCCAACGCCCCTATCCTGCCCAGGGCCCAAGCGGCGGCGCGGCGCACATCCTCGTCCCTGTCCTTCAAAGCGCCTATGAGGGCCTCCACGGCCCTTTCGTCCTGTATCTCTCCCAGAGCCAAAGCGACGCTACGGCGCACGAACCAGTCCTCGTTCTTCAGTGCCTCCAGGAGCAGGTCCAGATATCCCTCATCCCCGATCTCCTTGACCAAAAGGGCTGCCTCCCTGCGTATGTCCTCATCCTCGTCTTTCAACGCCTCCATGAGAGACCGGAGCATATCCTCGTCTTCCTTGATCATGCCGGCCACCTTGCTCCTGACCTCCCAGCCCTCTTTTTTCAGGGCCTTTAAGAGATAGGGCATGGACGCTATCCCGAGTTCCGTCAACTTTTCCCATTGGCGGTTCGCCAGATAGAAAGGAGCCCTGTCCTCCTCCCGCTTCGGTTGCCATCCCAGCTTGTCCAGCACCACCGCCGACAGGCGCCTGAGCTCGTGGTCCTCGCCACGGAAGTAACTCTCGAGCGGGGGCACCGCCCTCCTGCTGTTGATGCTTATAAGCGCTGCGGCAGCCTCCCTGCGCACCTCCTTGTCCTCGTCCTTCATGGCCTCCACGAGGTGGTCGATGGAGGATTCGTCGCGGATGATCCCAAGGGCTATGGCCGCGTCCTTTTTGGCCTCCTTGTCCTCCCCGTAAAGCGAGTTGATCAGGGATTTGACCGCTGTCGGTCCCAGCTTTTCCAAAGCCCAGGCCGCCGCCCAACGGACGTTGTCGTCCTCGTCCTTCAGGGCCTGCACGAGGGGACGCACGGCGCGCACGTCACCTATGGAGCCGAGAACCAGGGCCACCTTGGCTTTTACCTCACCTTTTTCAGTGCGAATGGCTTCCATCAGTGAATCCACTACCGCCTTCCCTATCTTCTCCAGGGCCCAAGCCGCTTTCCACCGAACGTCGCCATCCTCGTCGTGTAAGGTCTGGATGAGGGGGCGCGCCGCAGGTTTGCCTATCTCGCCCAAAGCCCAGGCCGCCGCCCAACGGACGTCCTCGTCCTGATCGTGTAGGGCCTCGATAAGGGGAGCGACCGCTCTGGCCCTTTTCAGTTTCCCCAAGGCCAATGCCGCATTTATGCGGAAATTGACGTTATCGCTCTTCAGGGCCTGTATAAGGCCGGGAACGTCGCGCTTGGCTTCCAGTTTCTCTATGTTGGGCTTGATAAGTTTGCTTTTGGAGGACTTGAAGATTTTCACCTGCTGTCTCCCCTTGTCTTTCCAGCGTCTACTTCCCTCGGTGAAACGGAAGAAGGTTACTCGTCCTCATCCACCCGGAGACCGACCCTGGTCCAAATCCACCCCGATCACCTTATACCCGCCCATCAACCCCTCGGTGAATCGGGAACCCACCTTCTACACCATTATGGCAATAAGCCCCTTGGTAAACAATATCTCGTCAGAAATTCGGAATGGGTCGAGGGCGAGAACCCGGCCGAAGGGCGCCTGTCGGGGTACCGAACGGCCAGGACCTCGCTACGCAAGCGTGCGAGTGGTGGATGTTGCGCCGCTCCCTAAACTGTTTTATAAATAAATGGGCCCGTTCATCAGACGACGCGATCGGTCGCGCATTTCGTCCCGATCTTGTAGCCAAAGAGGGGGAGAAACCTTATACTTCTATGATAAGGCGGTGGGTTGCCCTTTCAGGGATGGATCTTCAAAGGAGGAGATGGTAATGGCGATCAGCCCGATGGACATCCATCTTAAGGAATTCAGCGTGGTCAGCGTGGGGGGTTACGATAAGGAAGAAGTGGATTCCTTCATGGACGCCGTTGCCGAGGAGCTGGAAAGATTAGGTACCCGCAACAAGGAATTGGAGGACATGATCTCCACCATGCGACAGAAGGTGGCCCATTTCGAGGACATGCAGAAGACCCTGCAGACCGCGCTGACCAACGCTCAGAAGAGCGCCGGCAACATCCTCCAGGAAGCCAGGAGTCAGGCAGAAGCCATCATCAAGAAAGCTCAGGAACGCAGCAAGCGCATCCAAGAAGAGATGGAGCGCGAAAGGGAGCGCATCCTCTCCTCCCTTAACTCCGTCCGAGGGCAACTGATGGAGCAGATCCCCGCCTTAAAGGAACTCCTGGAGAAGAGCCGAAACTTACTCGAAGAGTACGAGGAAAAAGCGCGTAAAATGGGCGTCGACCTTACCGCGGAGACCGAGGAGATAGAGAAGGTCGAAGCCACGACCCCCGCAGCTTCCACTACCCCCGAACCCTCTTCGATAGAGGTAGAAACAGAAGCTACGAGGGAGGAAGAGGAAAAGGCGGAGGCTGAAGAGAAAGAGGCCGGGGCGGG
This sequence comes from Candidatus Solincola quzhuomuensis, assembly GCA_015711855.1. GTDB lineage: Bacteria > Actinomycetota > Geothermincolia > Geothermincolales > RBG-13-55-18 > Solincola_A > Solincola_A quzhuomuensis. The sequence continues at coordinate 48,376 of JACVJF010000009.1, forward strand.
CCCGGAGGAAGAGAAGGAGAAGTACGTCTGGGACTGACCTTTATTCGCTTCCTTCATCGTGCCCGAGGTTCACATGAGGGTCAGGTCTCGAAAACGGTCATGTCTATGACTGCGGCTTTTCCGCTTCTCTCCGCCCTTTCCAGCGTGACGGCCAGCTCGGCCGGCGAGCGCGCTTCACCGCCGAAGAGCCCGAACCCCTCGGCCACTTCCTTCCAGCCGAATCTTTCTCCCACCACGCAGACGATCACCCTTAAATCCTCGCGTCTGGCCGTGTCCAGCTCTTGGAGGTGATGGAGGAGGGCTTCCGTATCGCAAAGGGCCAGGACTCGCTCCCGCGGGCGGGCCAGCTTGATGCCCA
>JACVJF010000010.1 GCA_015711855.1 Candidatus Solincola quzhuomuensis
CACATATCCAGGCATTCCCAGCACCCTATACATCGCTTAGCCTCGATGCGAATCTCCCGCTCGCCCAACTCCTACCCCCACCTGCCCGCATACGCTCAATGGACCCCGCAAGGAATACAAGGGGCATAAGCCCTTATCACCATCTGCAGGAGATCTTCCGCCTTGCCCTCCCTCTCGGTACCCCCCAGAGCCGCGGAGACCTCGGAGAGCGACTTTTCCAGGCTACGCAGGTTGAACTGCAGAGGGGAAAAAACGGAAAGCCTCTCCACCAGACCTTCCTCGGAAACCTCCAGGATATAGACGAGGGATCCCTCGGGCGCTTCCAGCATCGCTGCCGCCCTTCCCGCCGCCGGTCTCACCTCCGCATGTATGTCCTCGAGGGGAGGTCCCTGGAGCAAAGCCATCATCCTCTCCCAAGCATGGATCATCTCCAGCATCCTCAAGGCGTGACCCAGCAGGCATCTGTGCACCGGAAATCCCCATTGAGCCTTCAGCTCCTCGAGCTCCTCGTCGGCCCACGGTGAACCGTACCTTCCGTTCACGTTAAGGCGGGCCAGAGGACCCACTTTCAATCGATCCACACCCTCCAGGCCGGCGTAGCGAACATGGCTGGAAGGGGAGTTCTCCTCCCGCAACTTGCCGGGCAACTCCTCCATGGAAAGGAGCGCCGGATGGGGAGCCTCCGGACCTAGGAGCGCCGGCGAAGCCCCTTCGATCTCCATTCCGCTTTGTCCTTTCAACGCGAGGTAGGCCGTGGGCGCGTCTCCAGCTTGGTTAACCAACTCCTCGTTTCTCCTAAGGATGAGCTTCACCAGCCGCGCCGTTTCCGCGAGGAGAGGCCTGGCCCCGTTGAGCCTTTCCAACAATCCCCTCCTGACTTCTTGGGATACATCCCGGGCCGCTCCTGCGGGCCGAAAGTTCATAGGATGCACGGCTGCTCCTGCCACCTCCCTAAGGACGGTGGTCCCCAGCGATTTCAACCCTAAGAGCCTCCTCACCACCTCCTCGTCCACGCGGTATATGCTTACGAGGTTGCGCAGGCCGGGGTCGGAAGCGGGAAAGAGCAAGTCGGGCAGGCCGTGTACGAAAAGGGAAATGGCATGCCTCTCGAAAAACTGAGCCCAAAGGGCCAGGTTGCGCAGATCGCGCAGGTTCGACGAGACCTCCAGTCCCAGGGCTTTTTCCACCGCCAGGGAGGCGGCTACTTGATGGAACAGGGAATCAACTCCACAGATGCGAGAGACCACGGGAAGAAGGTTTTCCAGATGTGCTCCGCGGACTATCCTCTCCAGTCCGCGGTATCCGTAGGCTTGGAAGCGCACCCGGGCTCGCCCGCTCTCCTCCATATCCACCCTCAGGGATGCGTTTCCAAAGATCCTGGTAATGGGATCTATAACCAGCTCAGTCATTTCCCACCCTGATCCTTCTCCCGACGCATTTTCCCGTCACCTCCCGGATCCTCTTTCCCCCAGCCGGTAGAGATAGGGTGCGGTTCCTCCCCTGCGTCGTCTGCGGAGGATGGGTTCGGCCAGGGTGAAAAGATAGTGGGTGTGAACGGGATCTTTGATGGCCGCTTTGACGTCCTCCCTCTTCGTTCCCGTGGCCCGGGAGATCCTTCTCGCCGTCTCCTCCTCCATATCGAGGGAGGGGTCCGTCAACACCCGCGAGGACGGGCCACGGCACCCTCGACAAGGCACTCCCATGGTGGAGGGGCAGAGGGCCCCGCATCCATCGCGGGTCAGGGGACCCATGCATAGGAAACCCGCATCCAGCAGGCAAATTCCCGTGGGGGGGGCGGCTTCTGTGATTCGCCGCGGCCCGGGCTGGGGTAACTGCGGTGAAACGACCGTGCATTCGGCGCAGACCGTGCTGCCCTCCCGGACGGGCGTGCTCCCGGTGAGTAAGAGCTGCAGGAAATCGCGCAGAAGCTCGGGGGAGGGTGGGCATCCCGGAAGGTAGGCATCCACCCGTATATAGGAGTCCAGGGGCAATAGGCGCCTGACCCCTTGAGGTGCCCCTTCAATGGTTTCCGTTCCGAAACGACCTTCCAGCAGGCTCTCCTCGGAGAAGCGGTTGGCCAGACCCTGCACTCCTCCAAAACAAGCGCAGGTGCCCAGAGCCACCACGCGTTCCGCTTTCTCCCGCACCTCCCTGACCTTGAGGAAATGCCCGGCGTTTCTTGCCGTTCCTTCGACCAGGGCCAGGTCCACGTTAGGCATCTCCCGATGGTCCATGAGCAAGGGGGCGTAGGCGATCCGGTTATCCCCGATAAAGGCGTAAAAATATTCCTCCAGGTTGAGGAAGACCATCTGGCATCCCAGACAGGAGCTGAGGGAGAGTATGGCCACCTGCATAACTCACTCCAAGGTCGTCCGCAGAACAACCAGGCAAGCACCGGGTCCGGCGTGCTGGGTATGGAGGTCCACCTTGCGACCGAAGATCTCCTGGAGCATGCCCGCGGCGTAGCCATGCACCGCCTGGCATGCCACTCCCCCCAGGGGTATACCGGAAACCAGACAGGATTCCCTTACCGGACACGCCTCGAAAAGCAGGCGTATAAGCATCTGCTCCGCTTCAAACACCCAATATTCCTCGTCTTCCTTGTTCTTCCACAGGGATACCTTCCACACCTCTTCCCGGCCGGGAAAGACCCATTTCAGTGCCCTTTCCAGATCGTCGGTTCGGTCGTAAGCCGCCGATTCCCTCCTCCCCAGATCCTTTCCAGCGAAATACATGAGTTGGGAGGTGGATCGTCCGGTCACTTCCGCCCCCGCCTGATCCAGCACGGCCAGGGCCTCGCACACGGCCTTCCATCTTTCGCGCAGGATTTCCGCATTATCAGCCACTATTCACCCTTCCTCCGCCCGGTTCCCTTCTCTCCTATTAAACATCAACGGCGAGGTCTATGCCAATGGAAGCGGTTTTTTTAGACCCTTTCGTCCGGCGGAGGTTTCTGCCAGAATATTCCTCCACTCCTCGAGGTGGGTCTCACTCCCCCTGCACCCGGCGCTTTACCTCCAGGAATTCGCGGTAATCGTCGGTGAAAAAGTGGCCCTTGTCTCCAGTGGCCACGTAGTAGAGGTAGTTCACGTCTGCGGGTTCCAGCGCCGCCTGGATGCTTTTAAGTCCCGGGTTGCAGATGGGGGCTGGAGGGAGCCCTTTGTGGAGGTAGGTGTTGTAAGGGGAGGGGGTCTTGAGATCCTCATAGGTCAGTACGGGCTTCCACTCGGGCAGGGCGTACTGCACGGTGGCGTCTATCTGCAGAGGCATGTCCCTTCTCAACCGGTTGTAGATCACGGCGGCCACCAGAGGTCTCTCCTCGTCCAGCATAACCTCCCTCTCGATCAGGGAGGCCACGATGATCACTTGGTACGGGGTCACGCCGAGGTCTTCCGCCCGCGACCAGTCCAATCCCTCCGTCTCCAGTCGGAACTGCCGGAGGAGGACCTCCACCAGCTCACGAGCGGTGACGTCAGCGGCCAGCTCATAGGTCTTGGGGAAGAGAAACCCCTCCAGGTTGTGCGCCTGTTCCTCGGGTATGAAAGGAACTTGATGGTCGCCGCTTCCGGCGGCGGCCAGGAAATCCTCCCGGGGAATCCCCGTCCTCTCCGCAACGAGGTCGGCGGTCTGCTCCAGGGTCAAACCCTCCGGTATGGTCAGCCGAACCTGATAGTTGGGGCCCGCTTCCAGGAGGTCGAACACCTCTCCGTAGCGCATCCCGGCGAACATGAGATAATGACCCGCCTTGAATCTCCCCTGCCTGCCCTGCAACCACGCCAGTAGACGGAAAAGGGTGGCTGAGGTGACCACTCCCTCCCGGTGCAGTTTTTCGGCGATGGCGGATGCCGTCTCTCCTTCCTCCACGACCACGTGGATGGGCTTGTCCCCGCGTGTGGGCAGAAAGTAATGAGCCCAGAGCAAAGGGAGGAGCACGGTGAAAATGATAAGTATGCAGACGGCATACGTTACCTTTCTCCTCTTTTTGGAGGTAAGCCGTCTTTGTTTTCGCGAGGGGATGGGCACAGAAGACGCGGGTTTGGCGGTCAGCTCGCCTCCAGGAACGGCGCAAGGGGTTTCGCTTGGGGCTTCGTTAATCCGGAAGGAAGTTCGGTGGGCCCCCTCCCGCCCGGAGGCGGTTTCCTCCCTTCGCCTACGGCTTTTCTCCATTCTCGCCGGTACCCTTCCCGATCCTTCTGGCATCCAGATAGGACTGAAGTATCACCGCTGCCGCTTCCGCGTCGGCTTTCCTTCCTCGCCTCCAGCCGCCGACCTCCTTAAGCCTTTTTTCCGCCTCCACCGTGGAGAGCCTCTCGTCCCAGACGACCACCTCCAATCCCTCCACGGAACGGAGTTCCTCGGCATATTTACGTACCCTTTCCGCTTCCCTGCCCTCCCTCCCGGTCATGGTGAGAGGCAATCCCACCACGGCGGTGGTCACCCCTTCCCTTACCTTTTCCACGACGTATTCGCGCAACCGCCTGGAATCGATCCCGCGGAGGGTCTCCAGCGGGAAGGCGTATATCCCCAAGGGATCGGACAGAGCCACTCCGATGCGCTTTTCCCCTATATCCAGGCCCAGGCTACGCATGCGCTCCTTCCAACGTCCGGCGTATCTCCGCGCTCACCAAGCGCAGCGCCTCCCCGGCCTTCTCCCTGCCGGAACCCCCTCCCACGGCCATGTCCGGCCTCCCACCTCCGCCTCCACCCAGAACGGCGGCCGCCTTCCTCACCAGCTCCACCGCACTGAGGCCGGCGTCCACGAGTTGTGGAGAAAGGGCCACCACCAGTCCCACTTTTTCTCCTTCGGGTGAGGCCACGGCGATGGCGGCTGCCTTTCGGCGCGCCAGGGTCCTCTCCGCGAGTTCCCTTAAGGCCTGGGCATCCAAACCGGGTACCTCGGCGTAAAGCACGGACATCCCGGCGGGTCTGTCTTCCTGCCAGCTTATTCCCCCGTCCGCCAGGGCGGCCATCCCCTCGCGTTCCTTCCTCCTGAGCTCGACCTCCAGCTCGCGGACGCGCTGCCGCAAGCGTTCCACCCTTTGCGGGAGCCCGTCCAGATCGACCCTCAGGGCGTTCGCCATGTCCTCCAACATCTCCATGCGGCGACGGAAGTAGCGATAGGCCTCGGTCCCGGTAACCGCCTCGATGCGCCTCATGTTGGCCCCGATGCTCCCCTCGCTTACGACGGCTAAAAGACCTATCTCGCCCGTTCTGGCCACGTGCGTCCCGCCGCACAGCTCCCTGCTTATCTCGTCCACCTCGACCACCCGCACATAATCGCCGTATTTTTCCCCGAAAAGGGCCACGGCGTTGATGCTCACCGCGTATTCATAGGTGGTCACATAGGCCCGCACCGGGTAATCCTCGATGATCAGGCGGTTGGCCAGCTCCTCCACCCGGTGGAGTTCCTCCCGGGTGAGGGGTGCGTAGTGGGTGAAGTCGAAACGCAGGCGTTGCGGTTCCACCAGGGAACCCGCCTGCTTGGCATGTTCTCCCAGTACCTGCCGAAGGGCATAATGCAGGAGGTGGGTGGCCGTATGGTTGCGTTGAACGGCCCGCCTCCTTTCTTGGTCCACCTCCGCGTCCACCGCGTCCCCCACGACGAGCTTTCCCCTCTCCACCCTCGCTCGATGGGATATGAGGCCTTTAGCCGGACGGTATGCGTCCAACACCCTGGCCTCGCCCGAGGGCGAGCGAACAAAACCCGTGTCGCCCACCTGTCCACCCATCTCCCCATAGAACGGGGTGCGATCCAGGAAAAGCTCTACCTCCTCGCCCTCGGAGGCCTGGGCCACGGCGCGGCCCTCCCGAACCAAAGCGACCAGCCTTCCATGGTCACTCACGGTCTCGTATCCGGTGAACTCGCTCTCACCGAAATTCTCCAGGACCTCGGCGTATATCTCCTGGATCGGGGCGGAATATCCTTCCTCGAGGCGTGCCGCTCGGGCTCTTTCCCTCTGTTCCTCCATGAGAGCTTCGAATCCCTCCTCATCTAGGGCAAAGCCCTCCTCGCGGGCCAGTTCCCTGGTCAGCTCCAGGGGAAAACCGAGGGTGTCGTGAAGGTGAAAGGCCACCTCTCCGGGGATCGTCCTTCCCCCCTCCACTCGCAGCTTTTCCACCGCTTGCCGGAAATAGGTCAGCCCGCTCCGAAGGGTCTGGGTAAATCTCTCCTCCTCGCTGCGTACTATGGAGTTGATGAAGGCCCTGTTCTGTTGTAGCTCGGGGTAGGCCTCCCCCATGGTCTCCACCACCACGTCCACTAGTTCGGGCAGGAAGAGGCGGTCTATACCAAGAAGCCTTCCATGACGCACGGCGCGGCGGATGAGCCTGCGGAGTATATATCCCCGATCCTCGTTGGAGGGAAGGATGCCGTCTCCCACCATGAAGGTAAAAGCCCTGGAGTGGTCGGCCACTATCTTCAGGGAGACGTCGCTCTCCTCGTCCTCTCCGTATCTCACCCCCGAGAGTCGGCATACGGCCTCCAACACGGCGGCCAGATTATCCGTCTCGAAGTTGGTGGCCACGCCTTGCAGCACGGAAGCCAGCCGTTCCAGTCCCAGCCCGGTGTCTATGTTCTTGGCCGGCAGGGGATGAAGCTCGCCCTTCTCGTCCCGGTCAAACTGCATGAATACCAGGTTCCATAGCTCGAGGTAACGATCGCAATCGCATCCCACCCGGCATTCCGGCTTTCCGCAACCGAACTCCTGGCCCAGGTCGTAGATTATCTCCGAGCAGGGTCCGCAGGGCCCGGTGGTCCCCATGTCCCAGAAATTGTCCTCCTCTCCCAGGCGAACCAGCCGGTCTTCCGGGACGCCTACCACGTCCCTCCAGATCAGATAGGCCTCCTCGTCTTCCCGGAACACGGAACAGTACATGCGGTTCGGGTCCAACCCCATCTCCACGGTCAGGAACTCCCATGCCCAAAGGATGGCCTCTTTTTTATAGTAATCACCGAAGCTGAAGTTCCCCAGCATCTCGAAGAAGGTGAGGTGTCGGGCGGTGCGACCCACCTTTTCGATATCCGTGGTGCGCACGCACTTCTGACAGGTGGTAGCCCGGGTGAACTCCGGCTTGACCAGACCCAAGAAATAGGGTTTGAACTGGACCATACCCGCGTTGGTGAGAAGCAAGGTGGGATCGTCCGGGATGAGGGAAGAGCTCTTCACTACCCGGTGCCCCCTCTCCCGGAAGTATTCCAGGAACCTGGTCCTGATCTCCGCGCTCTTCAAATCCTTCCTCCTCGAAAAAGCTTCAACCGCGCTTCGCGGGACCGTGATTCACCGGCCCCATGATCGCTTATTTTATCCGATGGAACACCCAGGCATGAACCCGCTCGAAGGAAACTTCCTCACACCTCGCCTTGCCAGCCCGTTCACCGGCTTCCCACAAAGCGGAATCCCTCTCGTCCCAGGTTCTTTGGACGACGCTTCCCGCATGCGAGGCGTAAGGTTCCGAAGGTGGGCGAGCCCTCGGCGATCGTTCATTACCCTTTGATCACGGAAGGCGATGCGGAGGAGGTGACCGGGGCGAGGTACCATCTATTTACCACGCTCATCGGAATCCTCGCCATCGTGCCCGGAACCGGATCCGCTCAAAGCCCTCCTTATCCCCACCCCGAAGGTCAGGAGCCTCACCAGGGGAGAGGCGACCAACTCCTGAGCCACTTTGGTCATGGAGTTGATCCTTTCGGCAAGCTTCTCCACGGTCTCGAGGACCCCGTCAACATAGCCCATTTCCCGGTTGACGTGGTCCATGGTGGTCTGGAATTTCCCCAAGAGCGGCAGGGTCTCCCGGCGAAAGTCCTCCAGAATGCGGTTGGTGGTGGACAAAGTGCGGGCCAGCTTAAAGGCCACGGCAGCCACGGCCAGCATGAAGAGAGCGAAGGAGATGGCGCATATTAGGGCCGCCGCTCCTCCCAAAGTGCCCCCCTAACCCCTTTCCTTGACCTCTCCCCGGCGAGAGAGATAGTCCTGGATGGCGGCTCTTATACCCTCAGCCGCCAGATTGGAGCAGTGCATCTTCTCCGGAGGTAAACCGTCGAGCGCCTCGGCCACCTGTTCGTTGGTTATCTGCAAGGCTTCCTCGAGGGTCTTTCCCTTGACCATCTCCGTGCCCATGCTCCCCGAGGCTACCGCTGCCCCACAGCCGAAGGTCTTGTACTTGACGTCCACCAGGCGGCCGTTTTCCACCTTGATATAGACCTCCATCAAGTCCCCGCACACGGGGCTTCCAACCTTTGCCATTCCGTCATAGTCGGGAATGGTGCCCACGTTGCGGGGATTCTGGAAGTGCTCGATCACCTTATCGCTGTACATGACCCTCGTATCTCCTCCCGGCCGTCAGCTTTTCGAGGATATTACCTCTATCATTCCGGGTCCTCATATGATGATTATACGGTGGGGTCTCCTCCCGGCCGTCAGCTTTTCGAGGATATCACCCGCTCATAGGGGTGTCAACGAGACTCCCTACCGGCTGATTGCCTTCTTTCGTTCGGCACCGAGGCGATCCGCCGGCGCGGATCTCGGTCCTTTCTCCGTAAAAGCACGGGCTTCAATCCGCTTCTCCGCCTTCCCCAGACCGCCTCTCGGCATCGTTTTCCTTGCCGCCGGCATTTCCCGTTCGCCTGCGCTTCATCCACTCCCTCGCCAGCTCGGCTTCTTCCCCTTCTCCCTTAGGTCGGTAATATCTTCTCCCCTCCATGCCTTCCGGCAGATATACCTGTTCAACGTGAGCGCGGGGAAAGTCATGCGGATACTTGTAGCCGCTGCCGTGCCCGAGCGATGTCGCAGCGGGATAGTGCGAGTCGCGTAGGTGGAGGGGAACGGTAGGGGTACTTCCCTCAGCCACCTCCGCATCGGCAGCGGATAGGGCCAGCAGCGCCGAGTTGCTCTTGGGAGCCAGCGCCAGGTAGAGGGCGGCGTGTGCCAGGTTCAGCCGACATTCGGGCAGCCCTACGAATTCCACCGCTTGGGCGGCCGCGGTGGCCACCAGCAGGGCACGGCTGTCCGCCAGCCCCACATCCTCGGAGGCGAAGATCACCATGCGCCGGGCGATGAAACGGGGGTCCTCCCCGGCGTATAGCATGCGGGCCAGCCAGTATACGGCGGCATGAGGGTCGGAACCGCGCAGGGATTTTATGAAGGCGGATATGGTGTCGTAATGCGTATCTCCCCACTTATCGTAGAGCAACGCCTTCCGCTGCGCCGCCTCCTCGGCCACCCGCAGGTCCACACGCTTCCTGCCCTCCTCTCCCTCGGCCAGCAGCGCCGCCGCCTCCAGGGTATTCAATGCCACCCTGGCGTCCCCTCCGGAGATACGGGCTATGTGATCCAGGGCCCTATCCTCCACGTCCAGTTTCAAATCTGCTAGGCCCCTCTCGTTGTCGGCTAAGGCTCTTGCCATTATCTTCCTTATCTCCTCCTCTTTCAGCGGGCGCAGCCGGAAAATCTTGGAGCGGGAAACCAGGGCCGAGTTGACTTCGAAGTAGGGGTTCTCCGTGGTGGCGCCGATGAGTATGATGGTACCGTCCTCCACCGCGGGAAGCAGCGCATCCTGCTGGGCCTTGTTGAACCTGTGGATTTCGTCTATGAAAAGGATGGTGCGTCTTCCATGCATAAAGAGGCGGTCACGGGCCTCCTGGATGAGCTTCCGCACCTCGGCTACGCCGCTGGTAACCGCGGATATCTGCTGGAAGTGGGCACTGGTCATGTGGGCGATGATGGCCGCCAGGGTGGTCTTTCCCGATCCCGGTGGGCCCCAGAAGATGGCCGTCTGCAATTGGTCCTCCTCGATGGCCCGGCGCAGGTAGGTCCCTTCGCCCACCACTTCTTCCTGGCCCACGAACTCGTCCAGAGTGCGCGGCCGCATGCGCAGCGCGAGGGGTGCCTCGGCATTCAGCAGGTTCTCCCTGGCCAACTCGAAGAGATCCAAAAGCCACCTCTCGTCTCCCTCGGCTCCTCCTGCATTTAATTATAGAGGCCCAAGGCGACTTACAGCCTTCAAGCGCATCCCTCGGCCTTTTGCTCCCTTTCCCCCGGTAAGCTCGGCCGAGGCGCGCATAATTCGGCAAAGCCGCCGGGGGGATTCAGTTAAGGGGTTCGGCAGAAACACCCTGCCCCAGGAAAAGCGTCAGGGCAGAATCCGGTTTGGAGAACAAACCACACCATCGCTCTGGATCAGCTGGTGGGAAAAAGGCGAATCGGACCCCACCTTGCCGTCCGCGCCGCTATCTTGAACCTGCACCCACGCAGGTGGGTACCTACCGCAGGTCTCCGTAGTCCCCTACCCGGGTTTGGGGCATTACGTCCACCGGCGGAAAACGGTTCCCTTTTTCGAAGTGTTGGCTCAAGGATAAACCACGGCGCATAACGCACAAGGTCGAGCCCGATAACTTCTTATAAATATTTTATCACAGAGCTCACTCCTGGGCAGGACGAGGGGTTCTCGCGGAAATAAGCGGCGTCCCTTCAGAAAGAAGCCAGCCTTTCCCTCACCATCTCCATGATCTCCCTGGGTGTGGAGGCCCCTCCCAGGACGGCCACCTTCTCTACCCCATGGAAGTCAGAGGGATCCAGCTCCTCGGCCGCCTCCACCTTCAGGGTGGGCTTACCGGTGGAAGCACATATCTTACGAAGGAACTCGGTGTTAGAGCTGTTCCTTCCTCCCACCACCACGACCAGGTCGCTCCGCGCCGCCAGATGGAGAGCTTCCGCCTGCCTGGCCAGGGTATTCCGGCAGAGGGTGTTGATGATCTTCAGCTCCCTCACCTCTCGGAAAACTTCCGGAATCTCGTTTATCAAGCCGTCCACCAGGCTCCGGAAGGTGAACAGGTCCACGGTGGTCTGGCCGATCACCCCCACCTTCTTCACCATCCTATCCTGGCCTTCCCACCACTCCTTGACTTCCTTGACGCCCTTGATGACCACCGCTTCCTCGTTGACGTGCCCGGTGATGGCCATCACCTCGGGATGGTCCTTGTCCCCTATTATGAAGAGCCGATATCCCTCCCCCACCAGACGCATGGCCGCCCTCTCCGCCTTCTTCACCGTGGGACAAGTGGCATCCACGACGAGGGCTCCTTTTTTCCTCAAGATTCCCACGAGACGAGGCGGGATGCCGTGGGATCTGATGATAACCTTGGCTCCCTCCAGATTCCGATTGTCCCACTCGGAGGGATCGTCGGGAAGGACTTCCAGGCCCCGTTTCCTCAAACCCTCCACCACCTGGGGGTTGTGAATGAGAGGTCCTATGGTGTAGATGGGCCCCACTCTTTCCGCCAGAGCCTCCTCCGCCGTCCGAATGGCCCTTTTTACTCCCGGGCAGAAACCCGCATATTTGGCCAGAATTATCTCCATCGCCCCTCCATCTTCTCCCGTCGACGTGCCGCAGCCCCACCGTCTAAGCTATCGGTTCCTCCTCGTTCTCTCTAAAGTTCCCCAAGCCGCTTCCTTCAGCTCATCTTATCTTCCCACTAAGCGGTGGAGACCGTCTCAGACAGGACGCAGGCGGAGTTCTCCAAGTTGTTCGGGATAGATGGCGTCCGGAGCGCCGGTGAGTGGGTCCGTCCCGGACTGGGTCTTGGGAAAAGCGATGACCTCCCTTATGGACTCCTTCCCGGCCATTATCATGACCAGACGGTCGAGACCGAAGGCTATGCCTCCGTGAGGGGGAGGTCCGTATTGGAAGGCCTCCAGGAGGAAACCGAACTTCTCCCGCGCCTGCTCCTCGTCCAGTCCGAGGATACGGAACACGCGAGCCTGCAGTTCGGCGTCGTGTATACGGATGCTGCCTCCCCCGAGCTCCACCCCGTTGAGCACCAGGTCATAAGATTCCGAGGTGACTTGAGAGGGATTTTCTTCCAGAAAATCCAGGCACTCCCTGGAAGGAGAGGTAAAGGGGTGGTGGTTGCTCTTATACCGCTTCTCCTCCTCGTCCCAGTCGAAGAGCGGGAAGTCGGTTATCCAGACGAAAGAGTATTGTTCCCGGGGCCGGGTAAAGTACCGTCTTGCGCAGTAATCCCGCAGGCCGGAGAGCACTTCGCCGACCTCCTCTCCCCCGGCGGCCAGGACCAGGACCTCCCCTTCTCCCAGACCGGACTCTCGCAGGGTTCCCTCAACCTCCTGAGCGGAAAGGAACTTGGCGGCCGGCGACCTCAGGTCCTCCCCCTCGCGCACCATCCAGACCAGACCCTGGGCCCCCAGGCGGTGCGCCTCCTCCACAAGTTCATCCAATTCGCGACGGGAGGGAGAACGTAAACCCTGGACCCGGAAGCCCCTAATCCTTCCGCCCACCTCCAGCGCGGACCGGAAGACCCGGAACTCGCTGTCACGATACAACCCGGAGAAATCCCTTATCTCCATGCCCCAACGGGGGTCGGGTCGATCGGTGCCGTAGCGTTCCATGGCCTGGCGCCAGGTGAGGCGGGGAAAGGGTCGGTAAAGCTCCACCCCCAGGACCTCCCGGAAAAGGTGGACGAACATCTCGTCCATGAGGGACATGACGTCCTCGGGGTCCACGAAGGACATCTCCAGGTCGATCTGGGTGAATTCCGGTTGACGGTCCGCCCGTAGATCCTCGTCGCGGAAACATCTGGCGATCTGATAGTAACGGTCGAAGCCCGCCACCATGAGCAGCTGCTTGAAAAGCTGGGGGGATTGGGGTAGGGCATAGAACTTTCCCGGCTGTAGGCGTGAGGGGACCACGAAATCCCGTGCTCCCTCCGGCGTGCTCTTAGTGAGGATGGGGGTCTCGATCTCCAGGAAACCGCGGGAGGAGAGGAACTCCCGGACCTCACGGGTCACCCGACTGCGCAGGACGAGGGCTTCCTTCAATTCTGGCCTCCGCAGGTCGAGGTACCGGTAACGGAGCCTGAGGTTCTCGTCCACTTCCCTGCCTTCCTCTATCTCGAAGGGCGGCGTCCGCGAAGGATTGATCACCGTCACCCTCTCCGCCATGACCTCTACCTCTCCGGTGGACAAGCGGGGATTGACGGCCTCGGCCGGCCTCTCCCTGACCACTCCCCGGCAGGAAAGCACGTATTCGCTGCGTACCGAGCGGGCCGAGGAATGGGCTTCCCGGCTAAACTCGGGGTTGCACACCACCTGCACGATCCCGGTGATGTCCCGCAGATCGAGAAAGATCACCCCTCCATGGTCCCGCCTGGTCTGGACCCACCCGTTGAGGACCACCTCACGGCCCGCATCCTCCTTCCTGAGGGTACCGCAGTAGCGGGTCCTCTTTTCCCAATCTCGACCGCCGCTTGCCGCCATGTTCCTCCTCCGTCCGCAGGGATCTCCAGGGTCCTCACCGGCCAATCCCCGGAGCCTATCGTCCTCCTACCGAAAGTTCCTCATAATAAATTGCGTCGAAAAAGACACCGCTAGCCACCGTTCCCTCGTGCCGGGAGGCCACCGATCCTCTCCAACCACCCATCTTCTCCCAGCCTCTCCTGGGTGCCCTCGACCAGGTCGCGAAGGCTATAGTATCCTCCGGTCAGCTCCTCCTCTCCCAGGATGAGGCAGTAACGGTAACCCTGTCGATCGGCCTCCCTCATCTGGGCCTTGGGGCTTCTATCCATGTGGTCCAGGTCGCATCGCACCCCTAGGGCACGGATCTTAAAAGCCACGGAAAAGGCCTTTCTGCGGGCATCATCCCCGATGGCCACCACGTAGACCCCGTCCCTCTCACCGCCGTCAACCGGGGGCAGGGCCTTCAAGACCCTCTCCAGTCCAATGGAAAATCCCACCGCCGGCGTGGGCTCCCCTCCCATCTCCTCGACCAAGTGGTCGTACCTTCCGCCCGCAGCCAAGGCGTTCTGGGCTCCCAGCTCCGGATCTTGGAACTCGAAGACGGTGCGGGTATAGTAGTCCAGGCCCCGAACCAGCCGCTCCTCTCGCACGAAATCTACCCCCGCCTCCTTAAGAAGCTCTTCCACTTTCCGATAATGATCCCGACATCCCGAACAGAGATAAGCCTCCAGGCCCGGGGCCTCACGCAGGACATCACGGCACCTTTCGTCCTTGCAGTCCAGCACCCGCAAGGTGTTTTCCTCCGCTCTCCTCCGACAATCCGCGCACAACTCCCTTGTCCTCTCCTCCAGGAACGAACGCAGATCGCGCAGGTAGGCGGGGCGGCAGGCGTCATCTCCCACGCTGTTCAAGACCAGTTTGGCGGAAAGGCCCAGTCCAATTAAGAATTCCCGGCATAGGAGTATCACCTCTGCATCGGCGGAGGGGTGAGGGGATCCCAGGAGCTCCACCCCCATCTGGTGGAACTGGCGGTAACGGCCAGCTTGGGGTCTTTCGTGGCGGAACATGGGCCCCCAGTAATAGAGCTTCACCGGCAGACCGGACTTTCCCAAGTGGTGCTCCACGAATGCGCGGGCCACGCCCGCGGTGGCTTCCGGGCGCAGGGTGAGACTGCGTCCCCCCTTGTCCAGGAAGGAGAACATCTCCTTGCGCACTATGTCCGTGCCTTCGCCGATTCCCCGGGCGAAGACCTCCGTATATTCCAAGACAGGGAGGATTATCTCCCGGTACCCGTAAGCCCGGAACAGCAAGACGCCCTTTTCCACGACCTCCCGCCAGCGCTCGCTCTCGGGCGGCAGGACGTCCATCATCCCCTTGGGGGCTTTCCATCTCATCCCACTCGTTCCCTTTCTGCCGGCTCTCCTTTTTGCTCGGGCCGACGTTCCATTCCTCCGCCGCGCTCGATTGCTATTCCTTGTACAGGAAATCCATCCCCTCGGTCAATTACGAACGCGGATCGGCGGCGGGCGATCGCCTTACCGCCGGCCGTTACTTCTTCCCCCTTACCATCTCGCCCCGTTTGCCCTCCCATCCCCAAACAAGCGTCGACAGACCTTTACTCCCCGTCACCTCAGGCCCATGAGAAAGGGGTTGTGCGCCTTTTCCTCCGCCAGCGTGGTCGCCGGTCCGTGCCCCGGCATTATGTGGGTTTCCTCGGGGAGATCCCAAATCTTTTCCCGCACCGAGCGCAAGAGGGTCTGGAGGGATCCCCCCCGAAGATCGGTGCGTCCGATGGAACCCTGGAAGATGAGGTCGCCGCAAAAGAGGTATCCCGGCAGATAGAAACTCAGACCTCCCGGGCTGTGACCCGGTGTGTGCAGGACCTCCAGGGTGAGGTCCCCCACTTCCACCGTATCCCCGTCCTCAAGGTAACGGACCTGGTGGGGTCGGGTGACCATTACCCCGCCGGCTAAACCCATCAGCCTGGTGCGCGGGCTGGCAAGCGCTCCCGCATCCGCCCGATGTATGTACACCGGAGCTCCCACCGCGTCGCTCAGGGGTCCGGCTCCGGCCACATGATCCACGTGTCCGTGAGTGCAGAGGATGGCTACACATTCCAGTTCCGTCCGGTTAAGACGGGAGAGTATGGTCTTTATCTCTCCCGCCGGGTCGATGACCGCGGCTGGAGACCTCGCTCCGGCGGCCAGCAGGTAACAGTTGGTGGCCAGCATCCCCAAGGTCAAGACCTCCAGGTACATGTTCCCTCCGTAGTTTTGTCCATCAAGAACGCTTTAGATCCTAAAATCATAACCGAAAAACCACCATCGCGGACGAGGAACAAACGCTTCCCGGCAATTCGCGCCTTAATCCGGTTCCGCCTCGGTGAGGAGCGTTCGCCGTCGGATTTTTCCTTTCCTGCCGATCCTGTGACCAGGGTCCGGAGAGACCTTAAGACCTCGTCGGAGACTCGACGAGCAGGGTAACGGGGCCGTCGTTCACCAACTCCACTTCCATGCGGGCCCCGAAAACACCCAGCGCGGGCGGAAAACCGGCGGCGTCGAAGGCCCGGCAGGTCTCCCGGTAAAGCGCCTCCGCGACCTCCGGAGGCGCCGCCTCCGTATAGCTGGGACGTCGCCCCTTGCGCGCGTCTCCGTAGAGAGTGAACTGGGAAACCACCATCAACTCTCCCCCCACGTCGACCAAGGAGAGGTTCAATCTTCCCTCCCGGTCGTCGAAAACGCGCAGGTTCACGACCTTCTGGACTATGTAATCGATGTCCTCCCGACCGTCGCGCACGGAAATGCCCAGAAACACCAGCAGGCCCGGCCCTATGCGGGAAACGACCTTGCCGTCCACACGAACCGAACATCGTGATACTCTCTGCACAAGCGCCCTCATTTCCGGTCCCCCTTTCGGCGTGGACCATTATATCCGGCGGGCTCAGGCTCTGGGCAACACCCTATAGGCGTTGAAAACCGAGTCCACCTTGCGGATGTTGCGGAGAATGTCCTCGAGGTGGGTGATGTTGGCCAGCTCGAAGACGAAGCGGCTCACGGCCACGTTCTCCCGGTTTATGTTCATGGTGGCGGACAGTATGTTGACGTGGAACTCACCCAAAACGGTGGTGATGTCCCGAAGAAGGCGGGGGCGATCAAGGGCCTCCACGCAGATCTCCACCTGGAAACTGGTGGGCTGCCTGGTATCCCAGCTGACCTCTATGCTCCGATACCCGGTATCGCGCATGTGTCTCGCGTTGGGACAGTCCGAACGGTGCACGCTTACCCCTCTTCCTCGAGTGACAAACCCGGAGATGGGATCATAGGGCACGGGGTTGCAGCAATGAGCTATGCGCACCAGGACGTTGTCCACCCCCTCCACCCGGACGCCTTTGGTATAGGCGGGCGGCTTGCGTCGGCGGCGTACGGGCGGCTTCGCCTCCTCCGCCTCCTCGCTCAAACCCAGGCGGCTCTGGATGTGGTTCACAACCTGCTGGGGCGAAGTCTTCCCCGCCCCTATGCTCGCGTAAAGGTCTTCCAGGGATGCGAAACCGTATTCCTGGGAAGCAATCTCCTCAAGCATGTGCGACCCCATTATCTTCTGAACCGGCAGGCGGGCCTTGCGCATGTTCTTGACCAGCACTTCCCTTCCCTCCTGGGCGTCTTCCAGGCGCCTTTCCTTGGAGAAAAACTGGCGAATCTTGGTCTTGGCCCGCACCGTCCTCACGATGTTCAGCCAGTCCTTGGAAGGGCCGGGAGAGGTCTTGGAGGTGATGATGGTCACGATGTCCCCGTTGCGCAGGTTGTATTCCAGGGGCACCAGGCGGTCGTTGACCTTGGCTCCCACGCAGTGGTGCCCCACCTCCGTGTGGATGGTATAAGCGAAATCTATGGGTGTGGAGCCCTGGGGCAAAGCGATGACGTCGCCCTTGGGGGTGAAGACGAAGACCTCGTCCTGGAAGAGATCGGTCTTCAGGTTTTCCAGGAACTCCCTGGGGTCGGTGAGTCCCCACTGCCATTCTACGATGCGCTTGATCCAGGCCAGGCTCTCCTTCATGCGGTCCTGGGACCGACGTGTCTCCTTGTACCTCCAGTGGGCGGCGATGCCGTATTCCGCGGTGCGGTGCATCTCGTGGGTGCGTATCTGTATCTCCAGGGGTCTCCCTCGGGGGCCGATCACCGTGGTGTGCAGACTCTGGTAGATGCCGAAGCGGGGCTGGGCTATGTAGTCCTTGATGCGGCCCGGAATCGGCTGCCACAGCGAATGGACGATACCCAGCACCGTGTAGCATTCCTCCTTGGTGTTGACCAGCACCCTCACGGCGAAGAGGTCGTATATCTCGTCGAACTGCTTGCCCCTCTCCTTCATCTTGGTGTAAATGCTGTAGTAGTGCTTGACCCGTCCTCCGACCTCCGCCCTTATGTGCGCCTGGCGCAGGTGGGCCTGCAGCTCGCTTTCCACCTGCTTGATGTACTCCTCACGCTCCGTGCTGCGCTCGTTGACCATCTGTACGATCTCCTGGAAACGGAGGGGGTAGAGGGTGGCGAAGGCCAAGTCCTCCAATTGCCACTTGAGCTGGGAGATCCCCAGACGATGGGCCAGAGGAGCATATATATCCAAGGTCTCACGAGCCTTTTCCTTCTGCTTCTCCTCGGAAAGGTGCCCGATGGTCCTCATGTTGTCCAGGCGGTCGGCAAGCTTGATGATCACCACGCGTATGTCCTGGGCCATGGCCACGAACATCTTGCGGAAGTTCTCCGCCTTTTCCTCCTCTCGATTGCGGAAGGAGATGCGGTCCAGCTTGGTGA
This sequence comes from Candidatus Solincola quzhuomuensis, assembly GCA_015711855.1. Taxonomy (GTDB): domain Bacteria; phylum Actinomycetota; class Geothermincolia; order Geothermincolales; family RBG-13-55-18; genus Solincola_A; species Solincola_A quzhuomuensis. The sequence continues at coordinate 18,053 of JACVJF010000010.1, forward strand.
CCCCGTCGATAATCTCCGCTATCTCCGGCCCGAACTTTCCCTTGATGTCCTCCAGGGTTATCTCGGTGTCCTCCACCACGTCGTGCAGGAGCGCCGCCGCCAGGGTGGTCTCGTCCATCTGTAGGTCGGCCAAAATACTGGCCACCCCCAGAGGATGGAGGATGAACTCCTCCCCGCTTATTCTGGTCTGGTCGGCGTGGTGAGTGCGCGCGAAATCATAGGCCTCCCGAATGAGTCTGGTGTCGCCCCTGCTGTTGTAGGACTTGACCTTCTGGATCAGTTGATCTATGGACTGCGACAATCCTTTTCCTCCCCGACCGGCGGCTTCTTACCTTTATTTCCTTATCCGCTTTCGGGAGATGTTGCGCCGACGATAAGGCTTATGCCCGATGAACGCCTGGGACCGTCGGCGCCAACACCCTCCGACTTGATAGTGCCACACCGGCGAGGCGTCTGAAAAGAAGGCCGTCGGAGGACACCTTCCTTCCGAGGTGGATGCGACCAGACGCGTGGGGAGTTAGGATCACGACGATCGATGCTTGCTACTTCCTTTTTTTCTTTTTCTTCTTCTTGCCCGCTCCCGGACCCTTGGTGGTGGGCCTTTTACGCTGAGCTGACGGCGAGGGCTTGGAGGCCGCCGTCCTTCCCACCGGGGGCCGTCCTTCCCGAGCTCCGGCGACCGCCTTCCCGCCGGGAGCCCGCTCCCCGGACGAGGCCGCTTCTTTCCCACCCGCGTTGGCCCGGATGGGGACTGACGAGGCCGCAGGCTTGGTTATGAGGATGGCCTCCCTGGCCCCCCTTTGGCTCAGCTTCTCCCTCACGGCGGCGTAGCGCGGCTCCCTCTCCTTCCAAAGGGTCAGGAGGGGGGAAGCCACGAAGATCGAGGAGTATACACCGAGGAGAACGCCCATAAAGAGGGCGAAAGCGAAGTCCTTGAGGGTCTCTCCTCCGAAGATAAGGATGGTTATTATGGGAAGCAGGGTGGTCAGGGTGGTCCCTATGGAACGCATCAAGGTCTGGTTGACGCTCTCGTTGACGATGCCCGCATAGGTCAGACGTCCGGACCGGGCCATGAGGTTGGTGTTCTCCTCCACGCGGTCGAAGACGACGATGGTGTCGTAGAGCGAATATCCCAGGATGGTCAGAAAGGCTATGACCGTTACCGGGGTCACCTGCCTGCGGGTGAGGGCATAGACGCCCACGGTGATCACAGTGTCATGGATGAGTGCGGCGATGGCCGTGACCGCCATCTTGAACTCCAGGCGGAAGGTTATGTAGATGAGGATGACCACCAGGAAGACGGCCAAGGCGATGACGGCCTTGCGGCTCACCTCCCTCCCCCACTCCGACCCCACCTGCTCTTCCTGGAGGATCTCCTCAATCCCGTACTTCTCCTCCAGCGCACCCTTAACGGCCCGCATGGTCTCCTCGCGGACCTGCGGATCCTGGATATAGGGCATGCGCATGGTGAGGACGCGGTTACCCTCGGACACCTGTATTATGCTCTTTTCCAGGCCCTTTTCCCCTTGTGCTCCCAGGATCTCCCTGACTTCCGCCACTTCAACCGGTCTTTCCGCCCGCAGCTTGATCAAATATCCTCCCTTGAACTCTATCCCCCAGTTGAGCCCCAATACCGCCATGGAGATCACGGCGATCAAGATGAGGGTGACGGAAAAGGCGAACCAATATATGTTGGGGGGAGAGAAAGGCCTGGAGCCGATGAGGTTGTACTTGAACTCCTTTCCGCGGATGTACATCAGGCCTCACCTCCGAGGGCCTCCCGCCCCACTCCGACCAGGCGCGGCTTGTTGAAGGCCTTCAGGCGCGAGAGCAGAGAGGCCGCATTGCGGGTGAAGAAAAAGAAGATGAACACGTCCAGCAGGGTGGCGATACCCAAAGTGAAGGCGAAGCCCTTCACCGACCCCATGGCCAGTACCCAGAGGATAAAAGCGGTTATGAAGGTGGCTGCGTCGGCGGCGATGATGGTCCGGAACGCGGACTTATAGGCCCGCTCCACCGAGGAGCGCACCGTCTTGCCTTCCCGCACCTCTTCCTTGAGCCTCTCGAAAAAGACCACGCTGGAGTCCGCGGATATGCCTATGGACACCACCACGCCGGCGATCCCGGCCATGGTCAGCGACCAGTGGAGGAATTGGCCCAAAAGGACGATTATCCCGAACATGAGCAGACCGAAGATCCCTAAGGCCAGGCAGGTGACGATCCCCAGCAAGCGGTAGACCACGAGCATGTAGACGGCCACCAACACCAGGCCCACCAACCCGGCGATGAGCCCACGGCGCAGGGAATCCCGCCCCAGACTGGCGCTGACGTTCTCCACCAAGGGGTTGGGGTCGAACTCCACGGGGAGAGCCCCCATCTTTAAGACCAAGGCCAGGTCGCGTGCCTCCTCGCGGGAGAAATTTCCGGTTATCTCCCCGCGTCCGTCGGCTATCTGTTCCTGAACGGTGGGAAAGGATTTCAGCTCGTAATCCAGGACTATGGCCAGCTGCTTGCCCTTGAGTTCCGCGGTGAGCTCGGAGAACTTGGGAGCGGCCTCGGGGGTCAGGGTGAAGTTTATCTTGTAACCACCACGTTGCTCGTCCACGGTGGCGTCGGCGGTCTTGATGATATCGCCGGTCAGGCGGGTGGGCCCCAGACGCAGCTTCAGGACCTGCCCCTCGTCCATGGTCTTGGTGAGCACGATCTCCTGGCTTTCCAGGGCCTTATAGGCCTCCGGGTCCTCGTAGTTGACCCGGGTAACCTCCGTCTGCTGGTAGTTCTCGTTTTCCGGGTAGATTATCTCCAGGACCTCACGGAACTGTAGCTGGGCGGTGCTGCCGATGATCTTCTTCACCCTGTCGGGGTCCTGTTCTCCGGGGATTTGAACCAACACGCGATTGCTTCCCTGCGCAGCCACCACCGGCTCGGTGAGCCCCAGGGCGTTCACCCGGTTGCGTACTATCTCCGCCGCCTTCTCCATCTTGTCCGTCCCGCCTTCCCCCAGGGCCTGCAGGGTCACACTTATCCCACCCTCCAGGTCCAGACCCATGCGGGGCTTGTAACCCTTGAGGAAAATGGGGACATATATACCCAGAAGGACCACCGCCACCAGGATCAGCATCCCCACCGACCTTCCGGTTCTCACTCCCTACCTCCTATTTTCCGCGCTGTTATCTGGACAGCGGGGAGACCTTGCCTCAAATCCACGTTCTCGCCCCTTTGACTCCGCTTCGGAAGGTATACGAGGCGAATCCCGAAAACATCCGAAAACCTTTGCCTTCCGACCAAAAGACCGCCGAGATCCGAGCGCCAGCGAAGAGGTGTGGAAGCCCTGCGAAACTCCGCCTCCGTCTCGGCTGTCTCCTATTCCCGGCTTTCCCCCGAGTTCTCCTCCTCCGCTTGGGTGCTTTCGGAGCTCTGGCCTTCCGCCGTGTCCTTTTCCTCTTCCTCCTCCGCCTCTCGGGGGGTGAATATCTTTACTATGGCGCTCTTGGCCACCCTGATGTCCACGTCCTCCGCCACCTCCAGGAGCACGGTGTCCTCCTCGACCTCGCTAATGGTCCCGTAGATGCCCGCCGAGGTCATGACGTCATCTCCCACGCGCAGACTCTTCATGAGCTCCATCTGCTGGCGCATGCGCCTCTGCTGCGGCCGTATGAGCATGAAGTAGAAGAGCACAATGAGGGCTACGATGAAGAGTATGGAAATCCACTGACTGGAACCACTGTTCTGGGCCAAGGGAGGGGCGAACAACCAAGCGATTTTCATCTCCATCATCCTTCCGCTTATTTCCATATTTTACCTTTCAACGACCGGGAGACCGCTCTCCCCAGCCTCTCCATTCCCGGATTAACTCAACCATTCTACCAGCCCTTATCGCCCGCCTGCAATCGAGGAAGAGGCGATGCATGAAGGTGAGGTTGTGCCAAGTGAGCATGCGATGGGCGAGGATCTCGTTGACTCCGTACAGATGGCGGAGATAGGCGCGGGTGAACCGGGCGCATGCCGGGCAGGGACAATCCTCCTCCAGGGGACGTAAGTCTCGTGCGTATCGCGCATGGCGCAGGTTCAACTTGCCCTCCCGGGCCAAGGCCACTCCGGTGCGGGCCATCCGGGTGGGCAGCACGCAGTCGAAGAGATCCACCCCCAGCGCCACCGATTCCAATACGCCCTCCGGATCCCCAATGCCCAGAAGGTGCCGCGGTCTGTCCTGGGGTAGGATGCTCGTCTGCACTTCCAGGCAGCGGAGCATCGTCTCTCTGGGTTCTCCCACCGATAGGCCTCCAATTCCGTACCCGGGAAAAGCGAGGGAGGCGGTCACCTCCGCGCTCCTCGCCCGCAGTTCAGGGTAGGTCCCGCCTTGGACGATGCCGAAGAGGGCCTGGTCGCTCTTCCGGTGGACCGCCAGGGACCTCTCCGCCCAGCGCAAGGTGGTCTCCACCGATTTCTCCACCTCCTCGCGCGAGGAAGGATAAGCCACGCAGTGGTCCAGGATCATGGCGATGTCCGAGCCCAGCTCCTCCTGGATCCGGACCACGTCCTCCGGGGACAGGAAATGCTCGCTGCCGTCGTATACGGAACGGAAGCGCACTCCCTCCTCCTCTACCTCGCAGGTGGAAGAGAGGGAAAAGACCTGGAAACCCCCGCTATCGGTGAGTATGGGTCCCCGCCAGCCCATGAAGGCGTGCAGACCGCCGGCGTCCCTCACGACTCCCACACCGGGACGGAGATAGAGGTGATAGGTGTTGGCGAGGATCATCCGGTATCCGATACCCGCTATTTCCCAAGGAGCCATGGCCTTCACCGCCCCTCGGGTCCCCACGGGCAGGAAAGCGGGAGTGGTCACCTCACCCCGGGATGTGGTCAGTACCCCCACCCGGGCCAGGGTTTGCGGGTCCCGGAAAAGGATCCGGAAAAGCAACGAGCCTCCTTGATGCGCTTCGCCTATCTCGGTCTCCGTCCGCTAGTCGCATTATCAAATAAATATAATCGGTCTTCGACCGTCGCCCTTCCTAAGCCGTCCCCACCTGGCCACCATCGGGTTCTTATCACTCAAGGGTAATGCGTGGCCCGCGTACAGGAGGCCTTCTTTCCCGACGATCAGCTACAGCGAGGTGGACGCCAACCGTGGGGGTAGTGGAAATAGCAGGCGTCCCCAAAGCTCAGGAACCTATAACCGCGTTCCACGGCTTGGCGGTAGGCCTCGAGAACCAGCTCCCGCCCGGCGAAGGCGCATACCATCACGAGCAAGCTGGACCGGGGTAGATGGAAGTTGGTTAAAAGGCAGTCCACGGTGTGAAAACGGTATCCGGGGTAGATGTAGAGGTCCGTTTCCCCCTTCAGAGGTCTCAGTTCGCCGAGGCGAGCTGCGCTCTCCAGCGCCCTGACCACGGTGGTGCCCACGGCCACGATCCTCCCTCCCTCCCTCCGGGCAGCGATCACCTGGCGGCACACGTCCTCCCCCACCTCCAGCGTCTCCCGGTGCATGACGTGCTCCTCGATCTCCCCACAGGCGATGGGCCGGAAGGTGTCCAGGCTCACGTCCAGGCGCAGATAAGCGAGGCGAACGCCCTTTCGGCGGAGGGCCTCCAAGGTGGCCTGGCCGAAATGCAGGCCGGCGGTGGGCGCCGCCGACGAGCCCAGTCGGCCGGCGAAAACGGTTTGATACCTCTCGGGGTCTTCCAGTCTCTCCCTGATGTAAGGGGGCAGCGGGACCTCGCCCACCCTCTCCACGGCCTCCTCGACCCCCAAAGGAAGGTCGGTATCCAGCCATACCCTCACCAGTCCTTCCTCTCCTTTTTCCCTCACCTCGGCCCTCAGTTCTCCCGATCCCATGATGATTCGGTCGCCTGCCCTCAACCGGCGAAAAGGGCGGGCCAACGCTTCCCAGGTGGCGTTGCCCACCGGGCGCAGGAGGAGGAGTTCCACCTTGCCGCCGCTCCGTTCCTTGATTCCCCTCAGACGAGCCCGCCTAACTCGGGTATTGTTGAAGACCATGCAATCCCCTCTGCTCACCAGGTGAGGAAGGTCGCGGAACGCGCGGTGTTCCATGGAACCCGACTCGCAGTCGACGACCAAAAGCCGCGAGGCCTCGCGTTCCTCAAGCGGACGCTGGGCGACGAGTTCCGGAGGCAGGTGGTAATCGAAGAGGTCTAAGCGCATCTTTTCCCGCCGTAGTTCAACTCGTTTATACAGGACTTATATAGGCCTCCCGGGTTTCACGTCCACTCGACCCGTCGACGCCGAAGGTAGGCGGCCGTAGATCATTCCCGCCCTTTGCCTGGAGCCCTCTCCTCGTCTTGCCCTCGCGAGGTTTCCCCACTCCTCCGCGAAGTCCGGTCGTACCTCTCCCGCTCGCTCAGGAGACAACCACAGTAGGGTTGGGTATAAATTCCCCTCTCCCGGGCCTCGGATATCGTCTCCCGATAATAAGCCCTGCCGTCCCAGATCACGAACTCCAATCCCCGGCTGCGGGCAATGGAGGTCCCGAGCAGTTCCAGGAGTCCGTGGTCCTGGTATGGGCTGGCGAAGAGGGTGGTGGACATGGCCTCTATACCTTCCTCGAGTGCGAAATCCGCCGCCCGCCTCAACCGTAGGCGGTAGCATATCTCACAGCGGCTCTCCTCACGGAAGGCCACCGCCCTTATCCACTCCTCCGGCTCGTAGGCCAGTACGGTATATTCGCCACGCGTAGCGGTCATGAGCCTCTCGAAGGCCTCCAGGCGAAGCCTGTATTCACGATAGGGATGGACGTTGGGATTGTAGAAAAGAAAGTGAAGGGAACGGTTTTCGGAACCCAGCGAGCGCTGCGCCACCAGGGCACAGGGACCGCAACACGTGTCCAGGAGCAATTTCCCTTCAAGCATGGGATTCATTGCCCTCAGAAAAGGGTGTCGCCGCGTCGGGCATCCAGCCCCAGGTGGCGGTAGGCGTGCTCGGTGGCCACTCTGCCCCGTGGGGTGCGCTGCATGAAACCGATCTGCATGAGGTACGGCTCATAGACCTCCTCGATGGTGTCGATCTCTTCCCCCACGGAAACGGCCAGTGTGTTCACTCCCACCGGACCCCCGTTGAACTTCTCGATTATCGTGGTGAGGATGAGCTTGTCCACCTTGTCCAAACCCATCTCGTCCACCTCGAAGAGGGCCAGGGCCCGGCAGCTCACCTCGTAGGTTATGCTTCCCTCCGCCCGGACTTGTGCGTAATCGCGCACCCTTCGCAGGAGCCGGTTGGCTATGCGCGGCGTTCCCCGCGAACGGCGAGCCAATTCGTAGGCACCCTCTTCATCTATCTCTACCTCCAGGATGCGCGCCGAGCGCAGCACGATGGCCTTCAATTCCTCCACGCTGTAGTAGTCCAGGCGGCACTGCACACCGAAACGATCCCGCAGGGGGGAGGTGATAAGGCCGGAACGGGTGGTGGCTCCCACCAGGGTGAAGGGCGGAAGGTCCAGCCGGATGGAGCGCGCCGCGGGGCCTTTCCCTATGACTATGTCCAGCTGGAAGTCCTCCATGGCCGGATAGAGCACCTCCTCCACGGCGCGATTGAGGCGATGGATCTCGTCTATGAAAAGCACGTCCCCCGGTTCGAGGTTGGTCAGGATGGACGCCAGGTCACCGGCTCTCTCCAGGGCCGGGCCCGAGGTCTGCCGGAAAGCCACCCCCATCTCGTTGGCGATGATTCCGGCCAGGGTGGTTTTACCCAGACCGGGAGGTCCGGACAGAAGAACGTGGTCCAGGGGTTCCTTCCTCTCCCTGGCCGCGCTTATAAAGATCTCCAAATGCTCCCGGATGCGGTCCTGCCCCACGAACTCGCTAATCCAGCGCGGGCGAAGGGTGAGGTCCAGCTCCTGTTCGTCGGCGCGCCGCTCCGGGTCCAGCAGTCGCTCCTCCTCGCGTTCCCTATCCTCGCCGGGCAGGTCGTTAGCGTCCTTCATATACCCCGATCCTCCGCTATCGTCTCGGCTACGTCTATTTGTCCGGGAATCGTCCGACCCCCACGCTTCGCCTACATGGTCCTGGGCCAGCTACGCCTCTTTGCCTGACCGTGGTCGCGGAACCCTGGGGCCTCCGCGCCGTCATCTCGCCTCAAGACTTCCCCCCTCCCAGGCGCCGGAGGGCGTACTTGATCATATCCTCCACCCTGGGTTCCTCCGAACGGTAACCCTCCAAAGCCCGGTTGGCCTCGGCGACCGTATAACCCAGCCCTTTGAGCGCCTCCCGTGCCTCCCGCAGCAGGTCGCCGCCGTCCGCCCCCGCTCCCGACGCGGAGAGGTCTCTTGCCAGGGGAGCCAGCTTGTCCTTGAGCTCGACGATGATGCGCTGCCCGCTCTTCTTGCCCACACCGGACACTGCGGTGATGGCCTCCAGGTCCTCGGTAGCCACCAGGCGGATGAAGGTGTCCGGATCGTAGGCGGAGAGGAGGGCCATGGCCGCCCTTGGGCCTACGCCGGTCACCCCTATCAGGCGACGGAACATCTCCCTCTCCCGGCGGTCGCGGAAGCCGAAGAGCTGGAGCACGTCCTCCTTGAGGTAAAGATGTCCGTAAAGCCGCACCTTCCGACCCACCGGGGGGAGTCCCCGGAGGGTGTTGGCGGAAAGGAATACGGCCAGACCAACACCGCCCACGCTCACCACCGCGCGGTCCTCGGCCTTCTCCACCAGCGTCCCTTCCAGAAAATCTATCATCACGCTCCACCGTTCCCAGGGGGCTTCTTGACCCTGGATCTCTTACCGCTTCCCTCTCCGCCGGACGCCTCCTCCAAACGGTCCCTCATCTTTTCCCGATGAGCATGACAGATGGCCAGGGCCAGGGCATCGCTGGCGTGGGTGGAACCGATGTCCCTCTCCAGGGAGAGGATGGCCTTGACCATGTATTCCACCTGCCTCTTGTCCGCCCGGCCGTGACCGACCAAAGCCTGTTTCACTTGGAGCGGAGTATATTCCTCGACACCCACTCCGCAGTGGGTCGCAGCCAGGATCACACCGCCCCTGGCCTCACCAACCACCATGGCGCTACGTGCGTTGGTGTTGAAAAAGATCTCCTCCACCACCACCAGGTCCGGCTTGTAGGACTCGATGAGTTTCTTAACCTCACGATAAATCTTATCCAGCCGTGATGACAGGTTCTCTTTGGTGGAGGTGGTGATGCCCCCGAACCCCAGGGCTCGGAGTCGGTCTCCTCTCTTCTCGATAACCCCGTAGCCGGTGAAGGTCAAACCGGGGTCTATGCCCATGATGATCATGTATAGCCGGCCTCATTCCTCGGCTATTTCCGCCAAGATGTCGTCCGGGATGTCGAAATTGGCGTAGACCTCCTGAACGTCCTCGTATTCCTCCAGGGCATCCACCAACTTGAGGACCTTCTTGGCCGCCTCCTTGTCCAGCTTCACCGTGGTCTTGGGCAACATGGTTACCTGGGCGGAGGCGATCTCTATCCCCGCCTTTTCCAGGGCTTCCACCACCCCGCGGAAGGACTCCACGTCGGTTACAATCTCGTAATGGTCGTCCTCGGAAGTCATGTCCTCGGCACCCGCCTCCAGCGCCGTCTCCAGAAGGGTATCCTCATCCACGCCGGTGTCCTTGTTGACGATGATGTTGCCTTTCTTCTCGAACATCCAGGCCACGCAACCCGTGGTACCCAGGCTTCCCCCGGTGCGGTTGAAAATGCGCCGGATGTCCGAGGCCGCCCGGTTTCGGTTGTCGGTCATGACGTCCACCATGATGGCCACTCCGTTGGCCCCATAACCCTCGTAGGTTATCTTCTCGAACTCCTCGGCGGAGCCCTCCCCCGTACCCCGCTTTATGGCCCGCTCTATGTTCTCCTTGGGCATGGAGTAACTCTTGGCCTTCTCTATGGCGTTGGCCAACGCTATGTTGGTCTCCGGATTGCCCCCTCCCTCGCGGGCGGCTACGATGATGGCCCTGGAGAGCTTGCTGAAAAGCTGGCCCCGCTTGGCGTCTTCCGCCGCTTTCTTATGTTTTATGGTCGACCATTTGGAATGTCCGGACATCTCCTCCTCCTATCCCGGGAAAATCAACCCGCCACTTTTTCCTCCACCATGCGCAGGAAGAAGCGATGGATCCTGTCATCCCCGGTGAGCTCGGGGTGAAAAGCGGAAACCAGTAGCCGTCCTTGAACGGCCATCACCGCCCGGCCGTCGAACTCCGCCAAGACCCTCACCCGGGGATCCACCCATTCTATCCATGGTGCGCGGATGAAGACCGCGCGGAAGGGCTTCTCCTCATCGGTTATCTCCCGCACGAGAAGGTCGGCCTCGAAACTGTCCACCTGTCGCCCGAAAGCGTTGCGCCGGACGGTTATGTCCATGAGTCCCAGTATGGGCTGGTCGCCTTCCACCAAGCGCTTGGCCATCATGATCAGCCCGGCGCAGGTACCGAAGACGGGCATGCCCGCCTCCACCAGCGACCTTATTTCCTCCGGGAAACCGTAGGTGGTCATGAGCTTTCCTATGGTGGTGCTCTCCCCTCCGGGAATTATCAGTCCCTGGCAAAGATGGAGCTCGGGGGGATATTTCACCGGAATCCCTCGAGCTCCGCATCTCTCGATCATCTGCAGGTGCTCGCGCACCGCGCCCTGCAGCGCTATTACTCCGATGGTCGGTTTTTTCATCCCGCCCCAGTTACTCCTTTCTGGACTACGCCTTTTGGGTCCTCGTACAGCCGATATGCTACCAACCCCGGAACTGGATGAGGTTCTCCCGGCCGATCTCGGATATCTCCTTTCCCGCCATGGCCTTCCCCAGCCCCCTGGAAACCTCGGCCAATATCTTGGCGTCGTTAAAATGGGTGGTGGCCAGGACTATGGCTCGAGCCCTCGCTGCCGGGTCCTCGGACTTGAATATGCCCGAACCCACGAAGACGCCGTCCGCCCCTAGCTGCATCATGAGGGCGGCGTCGGCGGGCGTGGCGATGCCCCCCGCGGAGAAATTGACCACCGGAAGCCTCCCGTTTTCCGCCACCCAGCAAACCAGGTCGTAGGGAGCCCCCATCTCCTTGGCCACGGACATGAGCTCCTCCTTGGGAGTGACAGTGAGGCGCCTGATCTCCTCGTTGATGGTCCGCATATGGCGCACGGCCTCCACCACGTTGCCCGTACCCGCCTCACCCTTGGTACGTATCATGGCCGCGCCCTCCCCTATCCGGCGAAGAGCCTCACCGAGGTTTATGGCCCCGCACACGAAGGGCACGTTGAACTGCCACTTGTCGATGTGGTGCTTTTCGTCGGCCGGGGTGAGCACCTCGCTCTCGTCTATGTAGTCCACCCCCAGAGCCTCCAGTATCTGCGCCTCCACGAAATGGCCTATGCGCACCTTGGCCATCACCGGGATGGTCACCGCCTCCATGATGGCCTCGATGACGCTGGGATCGGCCATGCGGGCCACACCTCCGGCGGCCCGGATGTCGGCGGGTACCCTCTCCAGGGCCATGACCGCCACGGCTCCCGCCTCCTCGGCGATCTTGGCCTGCTCCGGGGTGGTCACGTCCATGATCACCCCGCCCTTGAGCATCTCCGCCAGGCCGGTCTTCACGCGTAAGGTTCCCTTTTCCACCATCTTTCAGGTCCCTCCAGACCAGGTTATTCCCAGAGCCCCCTCCGGGTTCGTCCTTCTCACGATTTAAATATAAACCATGCGCGAGGCCATCCGAAAGGAGGCCACAAGGGAGGGGAGGAATGGAAGCGGCGGCATGGGCCACGAATCTGAGCGCAGCTTACAGGCGAGGCCTCGCCCAACGGGGATAGCGAACGGGGATAGTCCTCATCGTCTCCTCTCGCCGCCGGAAGGGTTGACGATCTCTCCTCGCCGTCCCTCCCCACGGTGAGGCGGATAATCCCTCACCACGGAGGGGTGGATAAGGTATAGCCCTCCCGAACTCGCCTTTCCCCCGCCTTTTAAGCCGGGCGCAGGAGTGGCTCCGGTCCTGTACCGCCGGCTTAAATCCCTTTTGTGGAGCTCTCGCAACTCCTCCGTGCATCATCCAAGACCAGGAGCGAAAACCTCATGAACCCGACACCGGAAAGCCCTCATGCTTGCCCATCCCCTCAAGTCCCCGTCGATGTGGTGATGTAATTCAGGATATATATTTTCAGATACCAAGTCCTTAGGCCTATACCACGGCGACCCCGAGTTGAGACGGGACCCGGTTCGGCAGGCATTTCCGGGGCTCCAACCGAAACCCTCGTAAGGACGCCTCTTTGTCGCCCTTTTCCTCGGCTTTAACCACAAGCCGAGCTTGGACGCACCCGGTTTCTCCTCGAGCCTGAACGCGTGAGCAGAACGCCGAGCCTGGGCGTGTGAGTGGAGCGGGATCCCGCTGGGAGGTCAGTATTTCATGATGTCCACCATGATTCGCATTGGGTGAGTCTGGTAGCGTAGGCGATGCGGGCGGGAGGAGACCCCCGGATGGGCGGGACTATAGGTGCATTTCACCAGGAAGACCACGCTCTCCGTATCCGCTGTGGGCGTCCTCTCCATGGTCTGGACGATTGGGTTCCCCAGGCTAATCGGTACGCCCTCGGCGGCAAAGGTGGGGGCCTTCATGTCCTCGAGGATGATATCGCTCAGGACGATATATATTTTCCAATACTCCTCGTTTCCCGGCGTCCCACCGTAAAAGGTACTCAAGTTAGGTACGGAGGTCGGCTCTCCTCCGTCATCTGTGTGATATTCAAAGGCGATGCGCAAGAAGTCGCCATGGTCCTGCCAGTAGATGTCCGTGAGTTGAATTCCGGTGATGAAGGAGCCCGAACCGATGCTCTGGTTCTGAAGCTTGAACTCCGTGGCTCCCCCCGATTCCAGAAGCTCGCTCGCCTCCTCCGCGGTGGTCTCCGGCTTCACCTCCTCCCCGTCCTCCACCGGCTTTTCCTCCACCGCCTCTTCCTCCGTGGCCGCCTCCTCCCTTCCTCTGCATCCCCCCAGGGGGAGAGCGGCGCTGCACAGGAGGATCGACGTGCATACGAGAAATACCCATGCCGGAATCGACCCTCCTCTCCTCCCGCCGGCCGACGTGAGACCCCTGCGTTTTCCCCTCATGTCCAACCTCCTTGCTTCTCCTCCCTCGCCCGGATGCCCCGGGAGCCCTCAACCCCACTCTATCCTTTCCGACCGCCTCCGACTCGCAACATCCGAGTGACCGAGCGGCCCACGCACGGCCGAAAAGGTGGTTCGGGAAACGTGAAGCGCAATGGCCTACGTCCTTCCACCACCCCGCTAACGCTGCACCTCGGTATATCGAAACGTCACATCTCCCCGGAGCATACGAATCGGCCGTAAAGGACCGAGCGCGCTTCCGCACGCCCCTTTCTTCCTTAAATCGGGATCCACGACTTTCCGAGAGCCTCCCTCAACGCCGGCATCCTCGCTGAAGGAAAAACTTATCCTTTTCGGGTGTCCATTAAACGCCACGCGCCCTGCTTCGCCGCTATCGCATCCCGGAGCCCCGTTTTGAGTGGCCCCGCATGAGTGCGATGAGAGCGAATCTCGCTCGCTCCGGGTCTTGAACACAAAACAAGATTGGAATAAATACGATGCCGGAAAAGCCACTCCTTTCTTAATGTCGCCGAACCCGGAGCCCTTTCGTACGTCGGTCTTTTCGTACATTATATTCCCACGCGAAAAATTTTTTCTTTTGCGATCTCATGCGATGCCCGAACCATCGTCTCCCCCTCCCGCTTGCCCAAACCCTCGCTCAACGACAGCGGGATCCGCCTCCCGCGAAGATCCCTTCTCCGTACATCGAGCCCCCGTCAACCATCATCTGCGCGGCGTGCCGCGAACATCTCTATGAATGCGAACATCTCTATGAATGGTTTAAACACCCGGACGGACGATCTCCTCGAAGGGGGATCCACTTCGATCGAGGCCGGCTCGCCGAGGCAAGCGGACCCTCATCCGCTTCTCCATGAAGGAGGCGGGGATGCCTTTCACCATCCCCCAAAAGAACCCGGGGGATATACCGGGGGAATGCACCACCCGGGATCCGCCGCAGCTCCCCAAACCTTATCCACGGACGATGTCGGGTAAAATATTGGCGATGGATCGGAAGGCATGTGCTAGTGGTCGGTTCACGAGAACAATCCACCTCATCGGCCCCTTGCCCGATCCGTGACGACGGGCGGCCGACGCCGGACAAACTGTGGGAAGACGACGGGAGGACAGGGTATGCTCATTTTCTTAGGCGTGACCTTTATCCTGTTCGTTTACGGGATCTACAAGAGCGCGAGGGATAAAGACCTCTCTTTCTTCCGCCTTTTGGGAGGGATGCTCCACTATACGCTATTCAGGGGGAACAAGATAGTTTCCGCGCTCCTCTGGACCACGGTGGGATGCAGCGTTTTCCTGTCCAACCTCCTGGGAGCGAGAGACATAAACCTCACCGTCTTCAACCCACTCTCCCATTTCCTCTTCGGCTATCTCTCCCGCGAGCTCTTGACCCTTTCCAACCAATATTATCCCTACCTGGACAGGCTAGCCGAAAGGCTACCCGAAAAGGTGGGTAAACATGTGAACCCCACCACGGCGGCCTTCGTCCTATGCATGGGGAACGGGATCCAGGAGGAGATACAGAAACTGATTCCCGGGTTGAGATCGCTGGTTTGGACCAACCTCAAGGACCAGGTCACCGACGCCTTCATGGACACGGGGGGGATCATCTTTTCCGCTTGGCGGACCCGCTCCCGCGCCACGGCAGTGAAGAGGGAAGCGGCTCGGGAGGACGAGGTGAGAGACACCGCCTGACCTCATCGCCGGCAGGTCTTCCCGTCATCACGATATGCGCTCCGGTCACCGGAAGGGCGTCGCACTCACCTTGGGATTAGTCCACCCGAGATGGGCGAAAGGGGTACCTATGACCACCCTCGCGGGGAGCGTCACCGCAGGGCGCAATAGAGGTGCGCATGAGTAACCCTTCCCCCACGGAGGCGAGGGTCTCAAGCTTGAGACCCCATCTGGGCCTGAGTATACATGCCCTCCATCCCGGCCATGGCGCGCAGGCGCCGGATGCGCTCCTCCACGGGCGGGTGGGTGTCCCAGATGCTGGACCGGCGGTGGATACGCTCCCCGCCCTGCTTGCGGAAGGGCTGGACGATGAAAAGGTGAGCGGTGGCCTTGCTTGCCCGCGGGAAGGGTTTGGCCTCTAGGGTCAGCTTCTCCAGGGCGCTGGCCAGCCCCTCCGGATAGCGGGTGAGCATGGCCCCGTTGGCGTCGGCCAGGAACTCACGGCGGCGAGAGATGGCCAGCTGCAGGAGCTGGGCTATTATGGGTGAGAGGATTAGGAATATGAGTCCCAGGAGCATGAGCGCAAGGTAGATCACCCCGGCTCCCTCACCCTCACCCCCTCCCTCGCGCCTCCTTCCGCCTCCCCCAAACAGGAACATGCGGAAGAGGATCTCGGAGAAGATGACCACTAAACCCACCAGGACCACAACCATGCTCATGAGACGGATGTCGTAGTTCTTGATGTGGGACATCTCGTGGGCGATGACTCCCTCCAGCTCCAGGCGGTTGCATCTCTCCAGGAGCCCGGTGGTCACCGCTATGGCCGCGTGTTCCGGATCCCGGCCGGTGGCGAAGGCGTTCAGGGCTGGTGTCTCTATGATGTAGGTCCGGGGCATGGGAAGGCCGGCGGCTATGGCCAGGCCTTCCACGGTGTTCACGTAATAGGGATATTCCTCCTTGGTCACCGGCCTGGCCCCGGCGGAAGCGAGGGCGATCTTGTCGCTATGATAATAGCTGGTGAAAGCCATCGCGGTGGCTATCACCGTAGCCAGGATCAGACCGACCAGCGCCCGCTCCGGACCCCATATATACCCCACGAAGAATCCGAGGAGTAGGATGAAGGCGATGAAGGCGGAGACCAGCAATGCCGACTTCCATTTGTTCTTGGTTATCTGGTCGTAGAAGGTCAATCCCATCACCTCGAAACGTCTTCCTCGCTTTGCCGTCTCGGTGCTCGGCCATCCCCAACCTCTTCGCTTTCGTCATCCCCAGCGGGTAGGAGGACTGGAGAACCAGCCCCGCCCGCCCGCTTCCCGAGACAATCGCGGCTTTCCCGACACGCGCAGGGAAAACGCCCGCCCCGCTCGGATGCCCGGATCAGAACTGTACCTTGGGGGCCTCGCGCTCCGCCGCCATCTCTATCTCGAAGTACTCCCTCGGGGTGAAGGTGCCGGAGAACATGCCGGCTATTATGTTGCCGGGGAATCTCTGGCGGGCGGTGTCGTAGGCCATGACGCTGTCGTTGTAGAACTGGCGGGCGAAGGCTATCTTGGATTCCGTGCCGGCCAGCTCTTCCTGAAGCAGGAGAAAGTTCTGGTTGGCCTTGAGGTCCGGATAGTTCTCCGCCACGGCGAAGAGCGTCTTCAGGGCTTGGGTTATGGCGTTCTCCGCCTGGGCCTGCTCGCCCACCGTGCGGGCGTTAATGCCCATGGCCCGAGCCTGGGTCACCTTCTCGAAGACCTCCTTCTCGTGGGCGGCATATCCTTTGACCGTCTCCACCAGGTTGGGGATGAGGTCGTACCTCCTCTTCAGTTGCACGTCGATCTGGTGCCAGGCGTTGTCCACCCGGTTGCGGTCTCGGATCAACTTGTTGTAGTAATAGACGATCCATACGATCACCAGAAAGGCGACCACCGCGATGGTTATGAGGGCTGCAGCCATGTCAACCTCCTTTCTTCGAACCAATTCTAACATGCCGCACGGACAAAGGTATCTGTCTTTTTACAGGCGCGGGCCGGATGCCACCTCCCCGCGGAACGTCAGACGAGGTGTGCCAACCCGTCACCGGCGAACCTGGCCCCCAGGACGATGAGGAAGGTTCCGCAGCCCAGGATGACGTAATTGTAAACGCGGTCGGAGAGGAACCTCTTCCCCGTGACCACCAGAAAGGATACCAGAAAATACCATAGGACGTCGGCCATGACGTGTCCGGTGTAGAAGGAGAGCACCCCCGGAACTCCGCGCTCCAGCGAGCGCAGAAGCCAGCTCAGCCCGAAGGTGGCCCACCAGAGGAACCAGTAGGGGTTGGACAGGCTGGTGGTCAGGCCGGCCAGAAAGGGGCCCAGCCGCGCCGTGTCGCGGTCTTGCAGGTCCAGCTGAAGCCTTCCGTCCCGCACGTCCAAGGCCATCCGCATGCCCATGGAGAACAGGAAGGCCCCTCCGGCCATGCCCACCACCCCGAAGAAGACGTCGTTCCCTACGACCCTGTCCAGACCCAGGACCAGCAAAACGACCAGGCTGCCTTCCAGTACGGCATGTCCCGCCACTAAAAGGGGGCCGGCGATGAAACCCCGCTTGTAGGACTCGTTGATGGTCACCGTGAGCAGCGGGCCCGGCATCAAAGCTCCGGATAGGCCCACTCCCAGGGAGAGGAAGAATATGGAGACGAGGCTCATGACCACCTCACCAGCCGTAATGAGTACGCATTCGCACAAGTCCGCGGTCCACGGATTCGATTATGGCCCGGTGCAGCTCGGGGGTCACCGCGGCCACGCAGGAAAGCTGTCCGGCGCGCCCCGAGGAGAGCAAGGGGTACTTTTCCAGAGGATCACCGAAGGCGTCGCTTATGCAAAGACCAGCTTCTCGGGCTATGAGGTTGGCCGCGGCCAGATCGTAGGAGGAGTTGTTGAGCACGTGACCGTGCCCGGTGCGCAGGAAGAACTCCTCCAGCGGAGGGACCTCGCGCAGCATGCGGTCCCCCACGTCCACATAGGCGTCCAGCTGTCCGGTGAGGAGCCGGGTGATGCAGAAGGTGGCGCTGCCCAAGTCGAAGAGCCCCCCGTCCACGCTGGATATGTCTATCAACTCCTCCAGGACCAGCACGGTGGGCAAAGCGGGTCGTCCCCGGAATCCGAGGGTCCAGAAAAGGGTGGATAGGTCGTAATGGGGGTGGATTATTATCTCCTTTTCCTCTCCCTCAGAGAACATGCGGGCTCCCGAACCCCGAAAGGCCTCGAAACAGGCCTCGTTCTTTATCTCGAGTATATGCCCGTAGACCACATCTCCCAGGGTGTGTTGGTCCCTCCTCGCCGGGTCGAAAGCGGCCACGGCCACGGAAACGCAGCAGGCCTCCAGCCCCGCCGCGGCGGGGCGCGTGCCGTCTATGGGGTCCACCACCAGAACCCAGTTCGAGCCCTCCCCGCCCACAAGACCCCGGTCCTCGGAAAAGAAGGCCACCTCGGGGAGGTCCTGAACGCGCTCCTCCACCAACCTTTCGGCCACCTCGTCGATGGCGAAGGTGGAATCCCCGCTCGATCCCCTCCCCTCCATGCGCCTGGCCGCCTTCTTCCCCAGGTGGGGCCTAACCAGTTCCCTAACTTCCCGGGAGAGCTCCCGGCAGAATTCCGCCAATTCCTCGAGCACCACCGCTTACTCACCGCTCCTTTCTACCCTGCCCGAACATCCACCGGTATCCGAACTGCTCCGAGGATATCAGGCGGGAACATCGCATACAACGGCGTAGAAACGGGCTACCGCGCCTTCTTAACCCTTAAGGCCTCTTCGTAGGCCTCCTCCACCTCTATTACCAGTTTATCCCAGGAAAATTCCCGCGCCCTTTCCAAAGCGGCTGCGGACATCTCGCTCCTCTTCTCCGCGTCTCCCAGCAGGTCCATGACCGCTCGGGCCAGCCTTGGGGCATCGCCGGGAGGAACCAGCAGCCCTTGCACGCCGTTCTCCACCACCCATCCGTATCCGGGTATATCCGAGGCCACCACCGGGAGCCCGCAGGCCATGGCCTCCAGGAGCACGATCCCGAAGCTCTCCCAACCGAGGGCGGGGGCCACCAGGAGGGCGGCGGAACGGTAGGCGGCCGGCAGCATTTCGTCGGGCAACCTGCCCAGCCATACCACTCCCTCCATCCTTCTGCCCGTATCCTCGGAGCCCACCACGAGAAGTCGCGTCCCGGGAAAGCCGCGCCTTATCTCCGGAAGCGCCTCCAATAGGACGTGAAGGCCCTTACGGGGCTCCTCCCTTCCCACGAAGATCAGGTCCATTTTCCGCCGGCCCCTTAGGGCTTCGATCCCGTTTTCCCTTGCGCCGCCGGCGGACGCGGGATCTCCGGACCACTCTCCTCGGACCCCCTCGAGGTCCGGTCCCCAAGGGTTGAAGACGCGAAGGTCCACTCCGTTGGGCAGGAGGCGATATTCGCCGGGAAAGTAGCGCCCCACCAATTCCCATGCCGCCGGGCTCACCGCGGCTTTTACGTGTAGTCTCCGGGCCAAGGGCCTCAACACGGGGCCGGCCAGTCGGTATCCCAGGCTCCCTCCCTCCCGGGCGGCGTGAAAGGTCCCCACGTTGGCCGACCGGGAAAAGATCAGGGCCAGCAGGGAAACGCTGGGCACAAGGGGCTCGTGGGCATGGATGACGTCGAAGGCGTTATCCCTCAGGATGCGCCTGACCCTGGTCGCCGTTCCCGGATCGAAGGCGATGTTGGCCACCGACCGGTTGGCACGTACCGGGAATGAACGACCGGCGGAAAGGAAGCCCTCTCCGGATTCCCCTCCCGGAGCGATGACCGTCACTAGGTGTCCTCGGCCCCGTAGATAGCGCGCCAGCTGCTCCACGTGCCGGTTCACTCCCCCGGGGACGTCCCAGGAATACGGCGAAACCAGCGCCACGCGCATGAGCGGACCTCTCACGCTTCCGGAGGTCTTCCGAAAATCGGCTGGAACATATGCCACTGAGTTGGATCCCGGCGGATGAAGTCCTCGAAGACCCTGGCCAGCTTCTGGGTGTTCACCTGCACGTCCCGGCGGGTGTCCCCGGTAACCTCCACGTCCAGCGGAGGTCCCACATACCCGTGGTACTTACCGCCCTCCCGGATAATCTGGCAGGGGACGACTGCCGTCCCCAGCTTGACCCCCAAAAGGGCGGGACCTATGGGCATGAGGACCCTTTCCCCGAAGAACTCCACCTCCACCCCGCTGCCGGCGATGACCCGGTCGGAAAGAAGGGCCACGAACTCGTTTCTCAGGAGGACCTCGATGACCTTCTCCACCGTGTTCTCCCCCAGGGGTATGATCTTGATGCCCATGCGCCGCCGCAGCTCGGTGTGGAACTGGTACATGGGCCGCGGCCTGAGCTGTTCGGCAACCGCCCAAAAAGGATACTGGTGTCCCACCCAGCCGCCTATCATGTCCCAGCTGCCGTAGTGAGGAAGGGCGAGGACCACGCCCCTGCCCTTGGCCCTGCAACGGTCGAACCACTCCACTCCATGGGGCACGACCAGGTCGTAGAATATCTCCTCGAAGGTCAGGTAATAACAGCGCAGGAAATCCACCCAATAACGGGCGTACTCCCGGAAACATCCCCTGGCCAGCCGGTGCCATTCCGCAGGCCCCCCCTCGGGCTTAACCCTCCGCATGTTTTCGTAGACCACCTCTCTCTTCTTGCGGGACAAACGATAGACGATCTCCCCCGCGGCCGTGGCTACCGCATGAGAAACCTCGGCAGGAAAGACGCCCACCAGTCCGCAGGCACCCCGGAAAAGAAAATACTTCACATAACCGGGCAGTTCCTCTCGCCATTCCCGTGCCCATTCCCCTACCATCTTCGATCAGCAACCTCCCCTCCTCTTTCGGTCGGACCAGGCGAGAAGCTCGGGGTCGGGGCCGGTCTCGCCGTCCAAACGGAACCTATTTCGCCCGGACCAAACCGACGGACGGCGCTCGCCGTTCGCTCTGTACCTCGCCTCCTTCCCTTGTCTCCCTTGAGCATCCCCGGAATCCGTCAATCCCGCGACGCGAGCAGGTCCCTATCCCGAGCCCCGCGATATATCACCAGCACGCGGTGGAAGAGGGTCTCCACGCTCAAGGTCAAAACCAGGTAGAGCGATCCGCGGAAGGTCCACAGGTTCCCGGTAAATCCATAGACGAAAAGAGGTATACCGAAGAGCAGCATGCGCAGCGGACGGGCCAGTAGCCCCACGCTGCAGGACAGGCCCAGTCCCTCGGCTCGGGCCTTGACGTAACTGATGAGAGAGGAAAGGACCATGTAGGCCACCACCATGAAGGCCACGTCGAATACGCGCGTCACCGTGAAGAAATAGAGAGCCCCCAGGGAGTAGAGGAAGTCGGCCACGCGGTCGGCGGTGGAATCGTAGAAGGACCCGAAGGTGGTCACCCTGCCGGTGAGCTTGGCCACCTGACCGTCCCAGATGTCGAACAAACCAGCCAGGAACATAAGCCAGGCCCCCAAAAAGAACCGTCCCCGGGCGAAAAAATAGCCCACGGCCACGGAGGTAAGCACGGAGCAGGTGGTTAGAAGGTTGGGGGATAGCACTCGCCCCAAAAGCCAACCCAAGGGGTGAAAAACGGCGCTGGAGAAACGCCGCAGCCCCGCGTCAACGCTCCAGGACCTTCCCATATAGCCTCCGTTCCTCAAAGCCGCCTTCGACAATGGCCGGTGAAATTCGGTTCCCCACCTCAAGATTGATCTGGACCGTCCCTTAGCGCGGCCTCACCTGAGGGGACCGTAGAAGACGCTTATTATGGTGCATCCCTCTTCTCCGGCCGAGAAGGGACCGTGACGGAGGCCGGCGGGAAGGAAGACGAAGTGTCCCTTGCGGAACACCTCCTCCCTGCCCTCCTCATCCCTCTGCCGAAGCTCCCCCTCCAGCACGAAAGCCGCCTCGTCGGAAGCAGCGTGAGCGTGCTCCGGCATCTCGCAATGGGGTTCGAAGCGGACCAGCAGAATCTGGCCTCCCCCCCGAGGGTCCATGTACAGGACCTTCATCTGGGCCCGCGGGAAATCGGCGGGCACCCATTCCAGGTTCTCCTCGTGGACCACGAACCTTTCCATGACCTCTTTCTCCCGTCCTAGTGGCGTACACCTCGTGCGTAAGCCGTGCTCGGTTCCCCAGCCGATACGATCAACCCCCACCGCCTCCGGCCGTAACCTCCAGGGTATCTAAGGTATCCTGGAGGTGAGCCAGCAGGGTTTCCCGGTCCATCCTGAATCGCCGGCTAGTGGCTCTTTCCTGCAACTCCAAGCTTCCGTCCTCATCGTACCCCTTGCCGATAACCGCCCTGAACGGTATGCCCAGCAAGTCGGCATCGGCGAACTTGACCCCGGCGCTCTCCTCGCGGTCGTCCAATAGGACCTCCCAACCCCTCTCCATGCAAGCGCGGTACAGGTCCTCCGCCGCCCTCCTCCGCTCCTCTCTCTGGTAATCGAGGGCCAGGATGTGTAGGATCGCCGGGGCCACCGAGGGGGGCCAGATTATGCCTCGATCGTCGTGATGCTGTTCCACCACCGCCGCCATGAGGCGGGTGACCCCTATGCCGTAACAGCCCATGTACATGGGGCGCGCCACCCCCTCCTCGTCGTGGTAGTAACAGCGCATGGCCTCCGAATATTTCAGTCCCAACTGAAAGACCTGGCCCACCTCTATCCCCGCCTCCACCCGTAGAGTCTCGCCGCAGCGCGGACAGGCGTCCCCGGTACGCGCGGAAGTCACGTCGGCGAAACGGTGGACTCGGAAGTCCCGTCCCTCCTCCACGTTCACCAGGTGGTAATCGGCCTGGTTGGCGCCGCAAGCCAGACCGCCTGCTCCGCGCAGGTATTCGTCGGCTATGATCTCCACCGAATCCAAGCCGACGGGCCCCACGAAACCCTGCAGTAGCTGGGGATGATCCCGCCAGTCCGCCTCGTTGAACAGGCGGAACTCGTCGGTTTCCAGCACACGGGCCAGTTTTACCTCGTTGGCCTCCCGGTCTCCGGGCACGAGGACGGCCACCGGCCTCCCCTCCACCAGGTACATCAGGCACTTGACCAACCGCGATGGTTCCAAGCCCAGGAACTCTCCCACCTCTTCAATGGTGCGCCGGTCGGGAGTGAAGACCTTTTCCAAAGCTTTACCCTCCCCGCGAGGAGTCTCATGACGTCGATAGGTAGCCAGCTCCACGTTGGCGGCATAGGAGCATGCGTCGCAGAGGGCCACCTGGTCCTCTCCGACCTCGGCGGGGACCATGAACTCGTGGGAGACGTCACCCCCTATGAGACCGGTGGCCGCTTCCACCGCCCTCCAGGTGCACCCGCAGCGGGTGAATATGCGCCCGTAGGCGTCATACATGGTCTGGTAAGACAAGCGCATGCCCTCTTCGTCCCGGTCGAAGCTATAGGCGTCCTTCATGAGGAATTCCCTGGCCCGCAGCAGTCCGAAGCGGGGGCGTACCTCGTCCCGGAACTTGCTTCCGATCTGATATAGGTTGAGGGGGAGCTCCCGGTAAGAGGAGACGTTCTTGCGCACCAAATCGGTGATGACCTCTTCGTGGGTGGGACCCAGGCCGAATTCGCGCCCGGCACGGTCCTTGAGGCGCATCATCTCCGGCCCGTACTTGGACCAGCGACCGCTCTCCTCCCAGAGCTCCCGGGGTTGCATGATGGGAAGCATTATCTCCTGGGCACCCGCCGCGTTCATCTCCTCGCGTATTATCCGGCTAATCTTGTGGACTACCCGGGTTCCCAGAGGCAGGAACTCGTATATCCCCGAAGCGACCTTGCGCAGGAAACCTGCGCGCACCAGCAACCGATGGCTGGCGATCTCCGCGTCGGCGGGACTCTCCCGCAAGGTGGGTATGAAGGTTCTCGACTGCCTCATCCTCTTCCCGCCTCGATCACGCTCTTAAACTTGCCTCGAAATAATTATGGTAAATATTCCATAAAACCTATAACTACCCGCCGATCGCCTTCCTATTTATCCTTTTCGTATACGCGAGCGCCCTCGCTTGCCTCCCTTTCGGAGGTCTCGCCGCTGATCCTCTCCACTTCCCGGAGGAGCACGTTCAAAAGTTCCTCTTTGGGGTACCATCCTACCGGTTTCCCGTGCCTGAAGAGAAGACCGCGCTCCCTCCCGCCGGCTATCCCCACGTCCGCTTCCCGGGCTTCCCCCGGGCCGTTAACCGCACAACCCATGACCGCGATACGGAGGGGCGCTTCCATGCTCTGTAGCCTCCTCTCCAATTCAGTGGCGATGCCGGCAACGTCGATGCGGCAACGCGCGCAAGTGGGACAGGCCACGATTTCCGGTCCTCTCTTCACCAGCTCTAGGGCCCTGAGGATGGCCAATCCCACCCGCACTTCCTCCACCGGGTCGCCAGCCAGGGAGACACGGATGGTGTCCCCGATGCCCTCGGCCAGCAGGGCCCCGATGCCCACAGCGGACCGGATGGTACCCGTCCATGGAGGACCGGCCTCGCTCACCCCCAGATGAAGAGGGTAATCCACGGCCTCCGAGAGCATGCGGTAGGCCTGGACGGTTACGGGGACCGAGGAAGCCTTCACGGAAACCTTTATATCATAAAAACCTTGCCTTTCCAGAACCGCTATCTCCTCCAGGGCGGTCTCCACCAGGGCCTCGGCCGTGGGGTGACCGTGCCTGGCCAGCACCTCCCGGGGAAGGGAGCCGGCGTTCACCCCTACCCGGATGGGTATCCCTCGCCGACCCGCGGCCCGGGCCACACTGGCCACCCGCTCCTCGCCCCCTATGTTGCCCGGATTGATGCGCAGCCCGTGCACGCCCGCCTCCATGGCTTGGAGCGCCAGTCGGTAATCGAAGTGCACGTCGGCAACCACGGGTAGGGGAGATTCCTCCACGATACGCCGTAGGGATGACATCAGTTTCTGCCTCCTCTCCCCCTTCAGGTTGGGAAGGGCTACGCGCACTATCTGGCATCCTGCCCAGTGCAACAGATTAATCTGCCGCAGGGTGGCCTCGGCATCCTCGGTGGGGGTGTTGGTCATGGACTGTACGGAAATCGGGGCTCCGCCCCCTACCGGGACTCCTCCTACCATCACCCTGCGGGTCAGTTTGCGCACGCTCATGGCAACCTTATGGGATTGGTTATGTCCAGGCGGAGGGTCAAGAAGAAAAGAAGGGCGAAGAACACCAGCACGGCCGTCGCCACCGGATAAAGCCGGCGTAGGTCGATCTCCTTGCCGGTAACTCTTTCCAGCAAGAGGACCAGGATATGCCCTCCGTCCAAAGGGGGCAACGGGAGCAGGTTGACGTAGGCCAAGAACAACAGGATAAAGGCTATAAAATTGAAGAAGTAGTACATCCCCTGACCGGCAAGCTGGCCGGCCACCCGGGTGATACCCACCACGGTCATGGGACGTTCCTCGGTGGGCGGGGATATCCCCAAAAGTTGTTTGAAGGTGGACAGGTTGAAAACTCGATATATGCTGTACCCCACCCCCCAGGAATACTCCAGGAACCATCTCCCGGTCTCCCCGAAGGAGGACAGGAAGGAGTGGCGTTCCGTGCCGGGCTGGGGGCTTATGCCCAGGAAACCGCGTCCGCTCTCCGTTCCCGCCAGGCGTACGCTGAGGTAAAGGCGCTCTCCCGCTCGAACAACTTCCATGACCACCTCTTCCTCCGCATGACCGGCGATGAATTTGCGCAGTTCCTCCCAGTTCCCGGTGGGCTGACCGTTTATGGAGAGGATGGTATCCCCGGGTTGCAGGCCGGCCCGGACGGCCGGCGTCTCCTCCCCCGTCTCCTCCATGACCTCGGCCACTTGTCCCACGGTATTGGTGAGGATCGGATTGCCGATAAGCCAGATGACCAGGAAGGCGATGATCAGAGCCAGGATCACGTGGACCAAAGACCCGGAGACGATTATAAGTAGCCTTCTCCAGCGGGACACTCCCTTATAGGAGTGCGGCCAATCCTCTGGGGTCACGTTCTCCTCGGGATCCATGCCCAGGATCTTCACGTAACCGCCGACCAGTATCCATTTTATCCCGTATTCCGTACCGCCTTTCCTGGTGCTCCAGATGCGCGGCCCGAAGCCCACGAAGAACTCGGTGGCCCTGACGCCGACCATGCGGGCGGCAAGGAAGTGACCCAGCTCGTGGGTGATGACCATGAGGATCACCGCCGCCAGGGCGCCGAGGACGTAGTAAACCGCCGTCAAGCGACTTTACCTCCTCGCCTGAAGCAGCGAGCGCTGGATGGTCTGCCCAGCATATGTCTCTCGGGTCTCACCCTCCAACTACCTCCCCTATGGCCTCTTCCGCCCGGGCGCGGGCCCAGCTCTCCGCCTCCATAACGTCTCGTAGGTCCTGGAGCGGCCGGGGGGAGAAGGCCTCCAGGGTCCGGGCTATGACCTCCTCGATGCCCAGGAAGGGAAGCTTTCCAACCAAGAAGGCCTCCACCGCCACCTCGTTGGCGGCGTTGAGGACCGCAGGGGTCAATCCCCCTTCTTCACCGGCGCGGTAGGCCAGGTCCAAACACCCGAAGGTCTTCCGATCCACATCCTCGAAGGTCAGGTTCCCCAGCCTGCTCAGCTCCGTCCTGACGAAAGGAGGGCCCCACCTCTCCGGGTAGGAGAGGGCCAGGGATATGGGCAAGCGCATATCCGGAAGACTCAACTGGGCGGATAAGGACCCGTCCACGAACTCCACGAGGGAATGGATAACGCTCTGGGGATGGAGCACAACCCTTATCCGTGAGTAGGGCAGACCGAATAGAAAGTGGGCTTCGATGACCTCCAGGCCCTTGTTCATCAGGGTGGCGGAGTCCACGGTTATCTTGCGTCCCATCTTCCAGGTGGGGTGGGCCAGGGCTTCCCGCACGGTAACCGAGGCCAGCTCCTCACGGGTTTTTCCTCGGAAAGGGCCACCGGATGCGGTGAGCACGATGCTCTCCACATATCGAGGGTCTTCCCCGCGGAGGCAATGAAAGATGGCTCCGTGCTCGGAATCCACGGGTATTATCTCCCCCCCGTCGCGCAAGGCCTTGAGCACCAGCTCGCCCCCCGCCACCATGCTCTCCTTGTTGGCCAGCGCCAGCCTCTTTCCCGCACCGAGTGCCGCCAAGGTGGGCGCAAGTCCGGCCGACCCCACCACGGCGTTGAGAACAACTTCCGCTTCCGGGTGAACCGCCGCTTCCAGAAGGCACTCCCTTCCCCCCACCACCTTGATGCCCGTCCCCGCCAGCCTCTTTCGCATCTCGCGTGCGGCTTTCTCGGAGACCAGCCCCACCAGAAGGGGACGAAACCTTCTGGCCTGTTCCTCCAAAAGGTCCACGTTGCCGCGAGCGGTGAGGGCCACGACTCGAAGACGGTGGTAGTGGGCCTCCACCACCTCCAGCGCCTGGGTACCGATGGAGCCCGTGGACCCCAGCACGGCCAGGCCGCGTCTTTCGCCTCTTGTCTCCATACGAACATTATAAGGGTTGCTCGGGGTGGAATTACGACCACGTACCATACCCCTTCCGAGGCCTTGAGGAAAAACGCGAGACGAAATCGGTGATCGGAGAAAAGGGTGGGCGCCCCGACGCTTACTCGCGTAATATCCCTTCCTTACCTCGGCCAACCAGTAGGCGTTTAGGCCAGTTCATGCTCGGATTTAAAGGTCCGCCAACAATATGTGAGTCGTGATCCGAGGGCGGGGACATGTTCAATACGTGTCCGGCCCTTCTTCTACAGGACCGAAAAAGAAATCTTTCGAGGTTAGTAAACGGTTATGCGGTCCGAGCCCATCGTTGGCCCGCAGACCTTGCCGGTTATCTACTGGATAAATCTTTTTTCCTATCCCCATACGTCCCTGTGGAGACCGCCCCCGGCCCTTCCGGCGTACTGCCGGAAACGAAAGGGATCTGAACCCGGACCTTGCGGATACGCCAACGGGGAGCCGGCAGGAAAAGGCTTGACCCCGGCTGCGTCTTTCGGCCGGCCAGTCCTCTTTTGACGTAGCACGTTCCTTAATGACCTTGCCCTAAGGGTTGGTAAGGAGGGTGTCCGTGAACTCCCATATCCTGGTAACCTTTGATTGGCCCGGATTGCCCAAGCAGAACTCGCGGGATTCCTTTGGGGCGGCTCAGGTGTCCGGCTTGAGGACCGCCAAGGCTTTGACCGTCTCCCCATAGATGTGGTAAGTTGCCCCCATTACGGTCTCGTCGGCCACCTTGGGGTGGGGGAGCGGGACTTATCCATTGTTACCTCTCCACGGAAGTTATCATATTCTTCTTGCGGTTCACAGTGGTCACGCTACCCTCCTGGTCCACCGAGGCCAATTCACCGCTCCTGACCCCTCCTTCGGGGGTGAGGGTCTCCGCGGTGGCCTTGGGGTTTCTGTAATAATGGAGCATATTGCTCTCGCAGCGGACCAGCCACTCGCCCACCTTGCTGACGGCCACGTCTTCCTCAGCCTCGTTGACCCCGCGGGATTCGCAGTCGACCGCGGGGAAGCCGCCCGCACCCGCCTCCCTCACCTGGTCCTCGGGGCGCAGGCGCACCTCCACCGGCCCTCCTTCGGTGAAGCCGCAAAGGTTGCATAAGCGGTCGTTTTTGGACATCTCGATGGCCTTGGTACCTGCTCCCGGGGTATAGTAGCCACCCCGCAGGACCAACAAAACACGGAGCTCAGGTCGTATTTATCGAAGTCCGGCAACTGCATCACGAGGAGGTGCATGGCGGGCGCGACGAAGAGGGCTGTTTTCTCCCGCTAGACCATCAGCAGGGTCTGGTCGAGGACGGAGAACCTCATGACCACGTGGGTCCTTCCCACGAAGGTCCCCGGACACGGAAAGCGGCGGAGTTCGGCGGAGCGGAAGAGGGACTCCACATGGAGTATCATGTCCGATTGACCCAACGCTCTCTCGGCCAAAAAGCGAGCATGTCTACGATTAACCCGACGACAATAGCCGGATCTACACTCCTTTGAGAAGTCGGTTTCTAAAGCCGACTTTCCTGTATTCCCGCTTAGAGGGATTATTA
>JACVJF010000011.1 GCA_015711855.1 Candidatus Solincola quzhuomuensis
CCCACATGTCCACGTAGTTGATGTTCTCGAAGTGGTCCATGTTGCCGATGACGATGGCGTCGATGTCCTTGATGGTCAGCTGGGCGTCGTCCAGGGCGCGGGTGACGGCCTCGGCGATGAGCTCCACCCCGGAGGCGTCCAGGCGCTTGGCGGCGTGGTGGGTCTGTCCTACCCCGATGATCCCTACTCTTTTACCCATGGCGCGTCACCTCCTCATCTGCCCAGGATCCAAACACAGTGGGACTGACCGCACATGCCGTTGATGCCGTGGGCCAAGGCGACGTTCACCTCACCCACCTGCCGGTCCCCGGCCTCGCCGCGGATCTGCAGCACGCACTCCGCCAGCTCGGCCAGCCCGGCCACCTGGACGGGGTTGGCGGAGAGCCTTCCGCCGGATGGGTTCACCGGGAGCCTGCCGTCGAAATGGAAATAACCGCGCTCCAGGTACTCGCACCCTTTGCCGTCGTCGCAGAAGCCCAGACCCTCCAACCAGAGGGGCTCCATATAGGAGAAGGCGTCGTAGACCTCGGCCACGTCGATCTCCCTGAGGGGATCGACGATGCCCGCCATGGAATAGGCCCGCTTGGCGGCTGCCTTGAGGGCGCGAGTGTCGGCCAGGTCGCGGTCACCCAGCCGATAGGCGTCCGAGCAGTGGCCGACCCCGAGGAGCCAAACGCGCTTCTTCCGGGTGGACAGCTTCTTGGCCTGCCTCTCCGCGGCCAAAACCAGCGCGGCTGCCCCGTCGGTCACCGGCGAGCAGTCCAGAAGCTTTAGGGGGTCGGCGATCCTGCGCGAGTTCATCACGTCCTCAACGGTTATCTCCATGGGGAAGAGGGCCAGCGGGTTGCGCATGGCGTTGCCATGGTTCTTCACCGACACCAGGGCGAACTGTTCCTCCTTGAGGGCGTACTTGTTCATGTAGCGACGGGCCTGCAAGGCCGCGGAGGAGACGGCGTCTATGCCCAACTTTCTCTCCACCAAGGGATCGAAGGCGCAGTTGGTGATGCCGTTCATGTTGCTCTCCGTCCCTTTGTGATGGGCCACCACGATGGTCACCCCGAAGCTCCCGGAGAGGATGCGCATCATACCGTAGAGGCAGCCGAAGGTCCCGTCACCCTCCACGGTGGTGATGTCCTTGCCGTAGGCGCAGGCGCTGTCCTGGATGGCCATGCTGGAGATGGTGCGCCCGTCCCAGAAGTCGCTGGACACGGAGACCACGTTGTCCACCTCGTCCTTGGTGATTCCCGCGTCCTCCAGGGCTCTCCGGGTGACGTCGTAGACCATCTCGGCGAAGGTCTCCGGTTTGTTCTGCTCGTACTTGCTCTGGGCCACACCTATGATGGCAACTTTTTCCATATGTTATCACCACCTTCCATCAGCCCAGAGGACGGAAATGCTTGATGTCGAGGATGTTGCCCTCGCGCTCTTCCGCGAGCACGGCCTCCACGCGCATACCCACCTTGACCTTCTCCGGCTCGATCTCGTCGATGAAGTGGAGCAGGCAGGTGTCGGCTCCGTCCATCTTGATGAGGCCGTAGACGAAGGGCGCCTTGCGGGGGTGGAGCTTTGGTTCCTCGTAGCGCACTACGGTGTAGGTCTCCACGGTACCGGTCCCTGGTAGTTCCACCCAGTCGTGGGGTTCCAGGTAGCAGTGGATGCACTTGGCCTTGGGGGGCACAAAGACCGTCCCGCAGCCGGGGCAGCGATTGGCCCAGATCTTGCCGTTGTCGCGCAGCTCGCAGTACCAGCGGCTAAGGGTGCTTCCTACCGTCCACGAATAGGGGACGCTTATTTTCCCCTGGTGGACCAGGACTTCCACGTCCTTCTTCCAGTCGGACATTACCTCACCTCCCTTGGTCGTCCCGGCTGTGGTTTAGGGTGCGTCTCTGGTTCGGACATCCATCACCTCCTCCGAGGACTCGGCGGCTGGCGCCTGGTCTGACGATCGTGGAAAGAGTGAAAGTCCAACGTTCTCGGTCCTGACCTCATCCTTTACCGGAAGAACCGTCCGCAGGAAATCTTTCATCCTCTCCGCTTCCCTGCTTATGGGGTGCTTGGCGCATCCCGTCTTGTTCAACGCCTGCAGCGACGACCGTGATGCGGATGTGGAGACGGTCACGCTGATCATAATATTAAGCGAACGTTAATATTTTAGTACGTTTCCTCCCTCGCGTCATCCGCGATTTGTTCGGATCGTCGTGGTCGGTCTATCGTAGAGTCCCGACCTCACGCCTTTGCGGGAACGGTGCGGCGAGAGGATAGCCCCGCCTTCCTCGCGTTTCCAGACCTTTAGGGCGCTTGATCACTTATCGTCGGGAAGCGTACGCGATCCGTTTCCGGGAACGGCGCCTCGACGCGGGAAGGTCTCGACGAGGTCGTTCTTATAGGCCCATTCGGTCGGCCAGGTATCCCAGGCCGTACCTCTCCAGGGTCTCCCGGGTGGGCATCCCGTCGGGTGTCATGCCGCGGTATTCGTAAAACTCCCGGAGCATGGTATCCATGTCCGGGACGGAACCCGCTATGCCGCCGTCCTCAACGGGGGTCATTATCCTCTGTCCGATGCGGTCGTCGGCGCCTGTGGCCCCCCAGATGTGGCCCAGGCAGCGTTGCAGGAACCACACCCTCGCCCCGGCCTCCATCATCTTCCGGTAATCCCAGCCGTAGCCGGCCACGGCGTCGAAAAGCTCCGCCCACTGGGTCACCGAGTAGATGGTCCCCGGGAACTCGCACCAGCAGGCGGAGTTCATGATGCATCCCAGGTCGGCGGTGAGGGCTACGGCCTCCGCCTTATACTCCGCGGACTGGGGCTGGTAGTTCTTGTCCAGCCCGATCTCCGGATATTCGATGGCCCCCCACTCCAGGAGAAAGGTGAGGTTGGAGACGTGGCAGGCGCCCCGGATGGACACGGCATAGGCCAGGCCGTCTCCCCAGTTGCAACGAGGGTCGTGCATGGGAGCCTCCAGGCCCTTGGAGTCGGTCAGGTAAGCCTCGGCGCCGCCTCCTACCTCTTCCGCCGCTTTACGAGAGCCTTTGGCCAGCAAAGTGCCCAGTTTTCCCTCCCGGTTGACGATCTTGGGGAGTAGGTCGATTACCGTGTCCACGTCCCCCCATTCCAGCTTGATACCCTCGTAGTCCTCCGGTTTGAGGATGCCGGCCTCGTAGCAGTCCATAGCCCAGGCGATGGTGGCACCGCAGGTGATGGTGTCCATTCCCACGCGGTTGCAGTAGTCGTTTATCTTGCATAGGGCGGCCAGGTTGTCGTTCATGATCATGGTCCCGAAGGAGGCCTGGGTCTCGTACTCCGGCCCCGGGCCGGGCCCCATGGCGTAGGGTCCTTCCTTGACCTCCACCACCGGTTTGCAGCGCACAGCGCATCCCCGGCAGCTTCCGTGGTCCACGATGAAGTTGTCCGCCAGGGCGATGCCGGAGAGTTTCTCCGCTCCTTCCTCCCAGAGGCCGCGGCCCCAGTTGCGCGTGGGTACGTCCCCCTCGTACATCTTGGCCTCCATGTTGGCCCCGGTGCCGAAGGCGGAGAGGGCTCCACAGAACACGCTGTCCTTAACCAGTTCCCGGTGTTCCTCCTGCATGACCTTGACCTTCTCCGGGTCCTTGTACTCCATCTTCTTGGTGCCCTGGGCCACAATGGCCTTCACCCTCTTGGAGCCCATCACGGTACCCATGCCGGCACGGCCGAAATGATGACCTTTGTCGTTGACTATGCTGGCGAAAGGGATGAGGCTCTCCGCCGCCTGTCCCACGGCCAGGACCTTGGCCTGCTTGCCGTGCCGCTCCTTGAGTATGTCCGTGGTCTCGTAGGTGTCCTTTCCCCAAAGGTCCTCGGCTGTGGCGATCTCCACGGAATCGTCGCCCAGGATGAGGTAGACCGGCTTTTCCGATCTGCCCCTGAGGATGAGGGCGTCGTATCCGCAACGCTTGAGCTCCGGGCCGAAGTTTCCTCCGCAGGAGGCCTGGCCCCATATCCCGGTGAGAGGAGAACGGGAACCCACCGAAAGGCGGCTGGACCCTGAAAAGCCGATGCCGGTTAGAGGACCGGTGGCGAAGATGAGGAGGTTTTCCGGGTCCAGGGGCTCCGCCTCCAGGTTCCCTCGGTCGTAGAGGAGCTTGGCCGCCAGGCCGGCGCCTCCTATGTAGTCCCGATATGTTTCCTCGGGTATCTCGAACTCGGTCACCGTTCCCGAGCTCAGGTCCACCTCCACGCCTTTGCCCATGTTTCCGTAAACCATACCCCTCACCCCATCCTCAACTGAGGGACATGATCTTGGTGAGCCGGGTTAGGGGACCCAGCTTGGTGAACAAGCCCTTGATCTTGAGGTCTCCCTTGAGGAGCTTTTTCACCACCGCCATGCCCGTCTCGTCAAAATACCAGGGCAATCCGTACTTGATCTTGAGGTTGGCCAGCTCCAGGAGGGTGGTGGAATCAGTGGCGATGGCGATGTCCGGCTTACCCACCTCTCCTCCGTAGACGGTGAGCTTTCCGCGGTCGAAGTCCATGGTGATCTTGGCCTCGGCGTCCACGGCATGGATGAGCACCCTGGCCTTGAGTTTTTCGAAATCCCTCTTTTTTTCCGGTTTCTCCAGGTTGGACATGAGCATCTCCGCGAGCATACCCGCCAGGGGAACCTCCTCGGCCCCCGGTCCAAGGTTGATGTCGGCCATCTTGTACCTCCTTTCCATGCGAATGCCGGACCTTATCGTGCGTATAACCCCTTCGGGCTCCCTCTCCCTCGATAGCTAGAGAACCCGAACCGTCTTTTTCTTCCGGAACCGCGGAACAGCTTCTTGTCCCTTACCGTAACTCCGCAACTACGCGCCTTAAAAGGCTTCCTTGTACACCTCCAGCACTTGATCGGCCTCGAAGATCATCTTTGGGTTGTAGACCAGCGAACCGTCGCTCAGGGACATGTCCGCCGCCTGTGGTAAGACGTCCTCAGTGACACCCACCTCCCGCAGCTTCTGGGGTACCCCCATGCGCTTGGTCAACTCCCAGACGGCGTTGATGGCCGCCTCCGCCGCTTCCTCGTCGCTCATGCCCTTCTCCTTGACCCCCATGGCCTCGGCCACGAAAGCATAGCGATCCGGGCACTCGTCCATGTTGTACTTCATCACATAGGGCAGCAGGATGCTGTTGGCCATCCCGTGCGGCACGCCGCAGAGGGCGCCGATACTGTGGGCCATGGCGTGCACCAAGCCCACCTGGGCGTTGGAGAAAGCCACCCCGGCCATAGTGGCGGCTATCTGCTGCTGCCCGCGGGCCACCAGGTCGTCCCCGTTCTCCACACAGCGGGGCAGGTACTGCATTATCAGCCGGATGGCCCCGAAGGCCATGGTGTCGGAGATGGGCTCCGCCTGGAGGGCATGTATGGCCTCGATGGCGTGGGTCAGGGCATCCATTCCCGTGGTGGCGGTGAGCAGGGGAGGAAGGCTCTGGGTCATCACCGGGTCCAGTATGGCCGTGTTGGGGATTATGTAATCGTCCCCGTAGAGCATTTTCTGGTTTTTCTCGTGGTCCTTGAGGACGAAGGCGTAGGTGACCTCGCTCCCCGTGCCCGCCGTGGTGGGGATGGCTATGTGGGGCGTCTGGGGTCTGGTAAGCAACTGGAAGCCGGAGTAGTCCTCCAGCCGGCCACCCTCCTTGAGCAGGATGGCCATTCCCTTGGCGGTGTCGATGACGCTTCCTCCGCCCACGCTGACCAAGCAGTCGGCCCCCGCCTCGCGGGCCATCTCCGCCGCCTGGTTGGCGATATGATACCCGGAGTCCTGGGGGCACTCGTCGTACATGCCCACGAACCTGTTGCCCAGGGCTTTCTGCACCTTCTCCACCAGCCCCGCCGCCTCCACTCCCTTGTCCGTGACGATGAAGGCCCGGGAGCACTTCAGGTAATCAACCTCCGCCCCCACGTCCTTGACCGAATTGACGCCGAAGATTATGCGGGTGTAGTTCTTGTAGATGAAGGAAAGATCAGTGTCGTAGGCCAAAGGTACCACCTCCGTTCCAAATCCATGCGTTCCTACCCGATCTTTTCACCTGAAGCACGAGACGAACCGGCCTTATTTGAACCCTACCTCTACTCTCGCCCTCCCAACCGCGAGAATGAGGCGCGAGGACGGGCTCACGGCGTTGAGGCGCCAACAGCAGCCATTGAACGGCTCAAACGGCCGTCCTCGGAGAGCCCTCAACCGCCATGGACACCGGATTCCCGGAAAGCCGTTCCGGGAATCCTACGAGTTGTCCAGACGACGAAAAAGCCTTCCTATATCCCGAACTTCTCCTTGGCATCCCTGAGCAATTTGCGCAGATCCTCTATTTCCTCCGGACTCAGCTCGTCGGGGAACCTCGGTTCCGTGGAGGCGGAAAGATCCACCAGACGGCTGGCCGCCTTCACCGCTCGCACTATGGAGGGTAGGTCTCCCTTGAGCTTGAGCTTGCCCTGCATCATAGCCTTGACCGTGTCCAGCTCCTTGGCCATCACCGATTTCCAGCGCTCGTACTCGCCGCTGATGACGTAGTCTCCGGACTCGCCCACTTCCGGGGGCACGATGCGGATGAAACGGCAGTCCCCGTGCCAGAGGTCCATGAACATGTAAAGGTCGCTGTCCAGGCCGATCTCCGGCTTGGCCAAGATCTTGATGACCACCGACCCCTCCCAGTCCTTGGCCGCTTCCTTGTACTCCGCGTCGTTCTGGACCAGCTCCTCGTACTGGGCCACCCATTCCGGTGTGCCCATGATGTAGGGCTTGGGCTGGGTGGCCTGCCTCTCCTTGACCAATTCCTGGTAGGCTTTCTCCCATTCCTCCGTGCCGTAGGTCAACAAAGCCATGCCGATCCCTCCTCCGGTTCTCTAATAAATGACCTTTTGTGCCCTCTCTGATCTCGTAGCCCAGACCAAAGCGATCGCCTATAATCATATAAATATTCTTCTAAAAACGGAATAAATCGCGGGCAAATCCCCGCCCATGCCCCTCTCGCTAAAGCCCCATTCCGGCGCGATCCGGTACTCGGCACGCAGTCGAAACGTTTTCCGGCCATCCCGATATGTCTTGGCTCCCTGACCTCTCCCCGCTTCCTTTCCCGATTCCGCCCCCGATTTTCGCCCCGCTCGGACTCGACGCTCTTTTCTGCTGCAGGTCTACATACCGTTTGATTCCCAGCTGCCCCACAAAAACAATTAAAAGCGGTGCCTTTTTCCATATATGTGACGGTTCGGTACAAAATTCATACCCCGAAGGCTCAGGGGTTAAACTCCACCCCTGACGGACTTAGCCGCGCCGTGACTTCGTTCTCGGCACCCTCGCGCGGCCTGGGTCTCGGGATAGAGGATAACCAAGCGCGGTCTGTTCGAAAGGGTCGCTAAAGATGCGGCATGTCGGGATGCCCGGCGCGGGTTCGTGCCTACTGGCACCGAAATGAGGGCGCTCCGCACGGTGAGGCGGGAACGGTCCCAGGTCGCCCATCGTGCTCGCCGTTTAAGTCGAGACCCTTATTCCACCCCGCGGACAGGCCCTCACGCACTCCCTGCAGCCGTCGCAGAGCTCCCGGAAGCGGGGAACGATACGGTAGCGGGGTCGCGCAGCGTGCTGGCTGCGGTCACGATGGCGGGGGACGGCCAGGAACACGCCGCGGGGGCAGACATCCTGGCAGCGAAAACCGCAGGACTCGCTCTCGCAGCCTTTTATCTTTATCCGGAAACTGCCCTTGTACGCCATTTTCTTTCCGGACCCTCAAGTCCGGAGAGCGGACCGTACCTGTGACCTCCCGAAGTTGCCTTTCTTAGCCTTTTACCTTCCAATCACCGGACCGCGTCGCGACTGTCGTTCTATTTTGTCCCCCTCACCACAGCCCCGCTGCGGCGGGTACCTCGTCCCTGGGCACCAAGGAAAGCGCGCCCCGAAAACAGGCCGACCGACATAGCCCGCATCCGAAACACCGCGAGGGATCGACGTGGACCCGTCCCGCTTCCGGATCGTAGTTCAGCGCCCCGAACCGGCAGCGGGAGAGGCACAGCGGTTCCGAGCAGAACCGGCATATGTCGGGATCCGCGGCACAGACCTCGTGGCCCTTGAGAATGGCCACCTCCACTCCGTTGGCCAGACGCTGCTTGAGAGAGGTGCAGTAACGGGCATCGCAGTTGCAGATGCAGATGGGGAAGGGCACCTTGGCGTACAGCACCTGGTGGAAATGACCCCGTTCGTCGCATTCCAGGAGCACTTTCCGTGCTTCCTCGAGGGAGAGCTCCTCCATGGTTCCTTCCGGAAAGAAGCGGCGCTGTAATTCCTTCACGGGACCGAAGTTCAGGCAGACCATGTCCTCGCGGTGGCCCACCAGCTTGCGGCAGGCGCAAGGGAGGAGCACGAAATCGCGGGCGTAGGACAGGAGCTGCAGGGCGTCCTCCAGGGAGACCACCTGGCCTCCGTGTTCGTTGGGGGCCAGGCGGTTCACGAGGGCTTTCACCGCCTTGCCGATGACCGGCCAGTCCACGAGATCGGTGACCCGCGAGGTGAAATCTATGTAGTATTCTATTCCCCACCCGGCCACCTTCTCCAGGGTCTTAACCCTTTTTGGGTCCTCGAGGAGCTTTTCGGAGAAGTTCTCCGGGTTGAGATACCAGCGATTACCCCTGCCGTGCCGGGAACAGAAATCGCACACCTCTACCCCCCGGGTCGTTTTCCGCCCGCCATCCGATTATAGCACGGGTTTTCCGCGGCGATGCCTTTACCCGATCGGCGTGGATGTATAAGGAGGGTTTGGGGTCCCTGTTGCCCTTCGGCCGGAGATGCCGGGTACGCGGAGCACCGCGCGTGGGATGAGGTTTTCGACCACCGAATGACGGGAGGTTGTGTTAGGATAATTGTGCGCGCCGTGGGTTATGAGCATAAGTTTTATTACTGCCCGGGGGCGAAGGTTTCGACGAAGCGAGGAGGGAGAGATGTTCAAA
Organism: Candidatus Solincola quzhuomuensis; assembly: GCA_015711855.1. Classification (GTDB taxonomy): domain Bacteria; phylum Actinomycetota; class Geothermincolia; order Geothermincolales; family RBG-13-55-18; genus Solincola_A; species Solincola_A quzhuomuensis. The sequence continues at coordinate 8,955 of JACVJF010000011.1, forward strand.
AAGGAGCTTTGCGATCTGTGCGGGGACTGCGTTTACCTCTGTCCGTACGTGGACTACGACCGCGAGGAGTCGATAGAGCAGTTTAGGCGTTTGACGGAGGGCGAGACCCCGGAGATCGTGGGCCAGTGCGTGACCTGCGTGGCCTGCAACTGGTTCTGCGAGAAAGGGGCTAATCCCTTCGACCTCATCCTGGAGCGCCAGGAGGAGACCGGGGTCCTGCAGATTCCGGAGCAGAACATCCAGCTTTTCCGGAACCTTCCCAATTCCCCCAGCGAGGTGATAGAGGGAGAACCGGACCGGCCGGTCGTATCCCTCTGCAGCGTGGGCGACCTGGTGCCCGGCCTTTTCGAGGGAAGGCTTTTCGAGGGATGCACTTTTCTCAAAGGGGGACGGTACTTCTGCAACGTGGGATGGGTGCACCTGGGCTGCCTTTCTCCGGTTCGCGAGGGCGCCCAGACGGTGGTGGACAACCTGGCCGAGACCGGGGCATCGGAGATAGTCTTCTACCACGACGACTGTTATGCGTTGCTTTCCTCCATGATCAAGGAATACGGGATAGAGGTGCCCTTCAAGCCGGTGCATATCATCGAATACCTGCGCGATTTCGTCCGGGACCGACGCTCGGATATCAGCCCCCTGGGGATGAGAGTGGCCTACCAGCAGCCCTGCGCCTCGCGCTACACCCCTTGGAAGGACGAGTGGCTGGATGAGCTCTTCGATCTCATCGGCGTGGAAAGGGTTTCCAGGAAGTACGACCGCCGGTTCGCCCTGTGCTGCGGATCTCCCATGATGCCCCGGGACCGGGAGAAGGCCTTGGAGATAAAGGAACGCAACGTGAGGGATGCCGTGGAGCACGGGGCGCAGGCCATGGCCTATCTATGCCCCCTATGCGTTCTCAACCTCCGCAAGCCCGCCGCCGCCTCCGGCCTGGAGAACCACCACATCATAGAGCTGGTGAGGAAAGCCCTGGGGGAGATTTAAGGGTTACGTGGAGCTCCGGGATTTCCGTACGTTCGGGGTCACGTCCAGCCCCGTCGACGTTCAAGTGCGGGACCGGAACGGAAGGTTGGAAGGTCGCCCGGGCCCGTTTCTTGAGATGAGGGGAAAGGTGCGCGGAATAGCGGAGGCTCAAGGTCTTTCGCCGTAAGGCGTACCCCGTGGGAACGGCATCCTCAAAACCGGCACGTTAGGGAATATAATTTGAGGGAAGGCCTTGATGCTTGGAGAGGGGGCGCCATGGAGGAGAGCTACGTCCTGGTTAACGACGTGGGCACCACGGGGGCTAGAGCGGTGATCTTCGATCGCGAGGCGAGAGTTATACACGAGTCCTACGCGGAGATCCCGCAGATATTCCCCCGGCCCGGATGGACGGAACAGGACCCCATGGTGATCTACGAGAGATGCCTGGAGGTCACCCGTGAGGCTCTCAAGGAGACGGGCATTCCTCCCTCGCGCATAGCGAGTATGGGTATAGCCACCCAGAGGGCCACCAGCATGCTCTGGGACCGCCGGAGCGGGGAACCGGTGTACAACGCCATAACCTGGCAGGACACCCGCATGTCCGACGCCTGCGAGAGGGTAAACCGCAGCGCCATGTTCCGCGTGCTCCATCTTCTTGGCAACATCTACCAAAGAATCGCCGTGCTCAGCGAAGGGCTTCGCCGCAGCCGACTGGGCAAACTCCTCATCACTGCGGCGCACTTCACGGTGACCCCCGCTCAGTCCTCAGCCCATGCCCGCTGGATACTGGACAACGTGGAGGGAGCCGCGGCCAAGGCCGCCTCCGGCGAGCTGCTCTTCGGGACCGTGGACACCTGGTTGGTCTGGAATTATACGTCGGGGAAGGTCCACGCCACCGATTATTCCAACGTCAGCGCCACGGGAATGTACGACCCTTTCGGCATGCGCTGGAGCCCCCTCCTCCTCAAGCCCTTCGGCCTACCGGGCGGGATCGTGCTCCCGGAGATCAGGGAGACCAGCGGGGATTTCGGCGTGACCGAGGTCTTCGGTGATCCCATCCCCATACGCAGCGTGGTGGCCGATCAGCAGGCGGCCCTCTTCGGAGAAGCCTGCTTCGAACCGGGGAGCGTGAAGTGCACCAACGGTACCGGTTCCTTCATCGACATGAACACCGGAGAGGAGCCCATGGCTTCCATCTACAAGCTCACCCCGCTCATCGCCTGGAAGATCGGCGGAAGGACCACGTATATGATCGAGGGGATAATATCCAGCGCCGGTTCATCCGTGCAGTGGCTCCGGGACAACCTCCGTATCATAAAGGAAGCCGCGGAGTCCGAGGTGCTGGCGGGATCCTGCGGAGACAGCGGGGGAATCTACGTGGTCCCCGCCTTCACCGGCCTGACCGCCCCTTATTGGGATCCCTACGCGAGGGGCACGGTGATCGGCCTCACGCGGGCCACCACCCGGGAACAAGTGGTAAGGGCCACCCTGGAATCCATTGCCTACCAGTGCCGGGACGTGATCGAGGCCATGGAGAAGGATTCGGGAATCAAGGTGAGGGGGCTGAAGGCGGACGGCGGCGCTTCGCGGAACAACTTTCTCCTGCAGTTTCTGGCGGATATCCTGGACGTGGATGTGGAGCGCCCGGAGATGCTGGAGGCCACCGCCCTTGGGGCCGCTTACCTGGCGGGTATAGGGGCGGGCTTCTGGAAGTACCCGGACGACATTCTCCGGACCAGAAAGGTGGAGAGGGTCTTCCGGCCAAGGATGGATCCTCAAACCCGCCGGGAACTCTACGCCGGATGGAAACGCGCCGTGGAGAGGGCACGAAACTGGGCTTGAGCGGAAGTAAGAGGCTTCCGAGACTTGTCTTTTCCGCTTCCCGCGCTGTTCACGACCTTACGGCGCTTGGCGGGAGGGCGGCGTGCGGCGCGCTCGCCCACCATGTCGAGGGTAGAAAGGGACATCCGCGGTCTTGCCCCGATTCACGCCAGCGCTAAGCGGGTCGAAGGATGAGGGAACCTCGCGTATCTCGCGAGCGCTTGGTCCGCTCGCCGTTCGTCTCGGTGCGGGCCGCCAGGCGGCCTCCGTTTTCCACTATAAATCTTACGGTTCGTGTAAAAAATGTGGATTTGAGGAGGATCTCCATATAAAAGAAGAGAAACCTCGTCGCTGTCCTGATGGAAAACCAAACCGGGAAAGGAGTTTTCTCTCAACGCACATGGTAGCGGAGATGGCGGGAAAGCGCGCGGGAGAGGTTGATTTGACGAGGGCCCTCTTACGGCCTATATATTAAAGTTAAAGTTAACTTTAAAAATTGGGTGGGCAGCAAAGTTCGTGAAGGAGGTGGATGCATGTCTCTTCCGGACAGGAACAATCCCTATTCGTTCAAGCCCTACCTGGAATGGCGCCAGCGTGTGGACTATTACGCGGACGACCCCTTCCTGCAGAAGATGGTGGCCGCCTATGCGGGACCCGAGGCGGAGGAGGTGGACCGAGAGGCCAGGGAGTTCTCCCGGAAGGCCTCCTTCCGGTGGCGCGACCTGGCGGAACGCATCGCCAGCCCGGAGAAACGGCCTTACGTGATGCACTACGACGGACACAGGAACCGCGTGGACCGCATCGTGCGGCCTTACGAGGTTAAGGTGATGGAGAGGGAGATACTCGCCGAGCGCCTTTTTTCCGACTCCACCTCTCCCTGGACGCGCTTCATCAAGTTCTTCCTTCTGAGCGAGAACTCCGAGGCGGGAGTGGTCTGCCCCCTGACCTGCACCTGGGGACTGGTGGCCCTGCTGGAGAAGTATGCCGACAGGCCGGAGACCAAGAGAATACTCCAGCATGCCAAGGAAGGGATAGACGGCGACTACGCCCTGGGGGCACAGTTCGTCTCCGAGATCCAGGGGGGCTCCGACGTCCCGGCCAACCTGGTGGAAGCGGTGGAGGAGGACGGGGAGTGGCGGCTCTACGGCAACAAGTTCTTCTGCTCCGCCGCCCACGCCGACTACGCCGTGGTCACCGCCAAACCGCGCGGTTCGGAGAGGGTGGGGTGCTTTGTGGTTCCTATGTGGCTGGACAAGGAAAAGGAGTCGCGCAACGGTTACACCATCGACCGCCTGAAGTGGAAGATGGGGACGGTGGAGCTTCCCACGGCGGAGATAACCTTCGAAGGCGCCCTGGCCTATCCCGCGGGGCCCCTGGATCGGGGGGTGGCCATAGTGGTGGGGATCGTGCTCACCCTCTCCCGCCTGGTGGTGGGCATTGGAGGTGGAGCGGGCATGGCGCGGGGACTGCGCGAGGGCAAGAAATACGCCGAATTCCGCACCGCTTTCGGGCTTCCCCTGCAGGCCTTCCCCATGGTGGCCGCGCAGCTGGAGGACTACGAGAGGTGCACCAAACGCACCATCGCCGGCAGCTTCAAGCTCTACCGTGATTTCTTGAGCCTACCCGGCGGCCTGGCCCCGGGCTTGACCACCCCCGAGCCCCTGGAAGTGAAGAAGAAGCGTTTCCAGGTGCGCCAGCTGGTGATGCTCCAGAAGATAACCGTGGCCCAGGACGCCAACGACTACGCGCGCAAGGGGATAAGCATTTTCGGAGGCCACGGAGTGATGGAAGACTTTTCCATATTTCCCCGCATGCTGCGGGACGGCCTGGTCAACGAGCTCTGGGAGGGGCCGCGCAACGTGTTGCTCACCCAGATGCACCGCGATTTCCAGCGCGTCGCGGATTGGTACCCGGCTCACGAGTTCGTGGCCGATGTCCTCAAGGGCGCCGACACTAAGAGGATCAGGGATCTATCGGAGGAGATCGAGGGGTTGCTTTCCGTGCCCCACCTCTTCCAGATGGACGAGAGAACCAAAGAGATATGCCTGAGGTGGGACGACTTTTGCTCGCGCCTTTTCCATGCCTATCAGGATTTGGCGCTCGACGAAGTGGAAGCTGCCGATCGCGTGGAGAGCGTTCCGGCTGGGCCGAGGGCGAGAGTTTGAGGTCGGATTCTGGGTCGGGAGCCTTTCGGTCGGTGCGGCGCGATTGCCGAGTCGGAACGAAACGGGCGGGATCGGATTAGGGAGGGTGCAGCGCGAACCCCGTGTTTCTATAATCCCTTGCCTTAAAGGAAAGGGGAGCTTATGGGGGAAAGAGACAGGAAGATGACCATATCCGAGCTGGCGAGCGAGTTCGGCATCGCCCCCAGCGCCATCCGCTATTACGAGGAGTTGGGTTTGCTCGCCCCCCACCGCAACACGCGGCGAGGACAGAGGCTCTACGGAGACCGGGAAAGGGCCCGCCTAAAGCTCATCCTTCGGGGGCGTCGCTTCGGATATTCCCTGTCCGAGATCGCGGACATACTCGAGCTTTACGACACCCAACCTACCCAGGCCAGGCAGATAATGCGCACATTGGAATACGGGTTCCGGCATATCCGGGAGATGGACGAGAGGATAGAGGAGCTACTGGAGATCCGGAGGGAGATGCTCGAGTTCGCCAGGAACTTCCTCGATATCCTCGAAGAGGAGGGAGAGGATCGGGAAACCCGTTCCTTCATCGCCCTGGCCGGCGAGGTCATCCGGGAGCTGGAGGCCAAGGATTTCAACGCCCGGGCGGGTTTCGGGGAGCTCCATGCGGAGGACAGCGAGGCGGGCCGAAAGAGGGGGCGCCGGAAGCCTGGGGCGAGTTTTAAGGCGGAAAGGGGATGAGGTCGAACGTGTCGTGATAGGTGCAAGGCGGACGATCCTCCGGGACGAGGCGGCCCAAGGGACGGCGAAGGAGAGGAGGTAGGAGCGTGTTCGATTTCATCATGACCGAGGAGCAGAAAAGGCTGCAGGAAGAGGTGCGGGATCTGGTCAAGTGGGTTCCTCGCCAACTCATCTTGGACATGGACGCCATGATCGCGCCTTTTCCCAGATTCTTCCTCGAGGAGGCGGGAAGGAGGAACCTGCTGGGCCTGCGCTTTCCGGTGGAGTACGGCGGAAGAGGCCTCAAATGGGAGGACGAGATCATCGCCATCGCCGAGATGTCCCTGGTGGGGGTGCCCCTGACCTGCCTGTATTCCCTGGTGAGCATCGTGGGGGAATGTATCGTCCAGTTCGGGACCGAGGACCAGAAGCAACGTTTTCTGGTTCCCACCATAAGAGGGGAGAAGGTCTGCGCGGAAGCGCTCACCGAGCCCCGCGGCGGCTCCGACTTCTTCGGGGCCACCTGCACCGCGCGGAGGGAGGGCGATCACTATGTCCTCCACGGGCAGAAGCGCTTCATCGTGGGAGCGGAAGGGGCGGATTATTTCATGGTCTACGCCAGGACGAACCCGGATGCACCGCCGCGGGACGGGCTTAGCTGCTTCCTGGTCGAGAGGGACGAGAGCGTGGAGGTGAAGACGGTCTACGGACTTATGGGCGCCCGGGGTAGCGGTACGGGACGGGTGCTCTTCCGGGACACTAAGGTTCCGGCAGAGAACCTAGTGGGGGAGGAGAACGGCGCCTCTCACATCTTCTACCGCATGATGGTCCCCGAACGCATGACCTCGGCCGCGGGGTGCATCGGGGCGGCGCGAGAGGCCATAGAGATCGCCGCCCGCTACACCACGCGGCGAAAAGCCTTCGGCGCGACTATCAAGAACTTCCAGGCGGTGAACTTCATGATCGCCGAGAGCCTGGTCAAGCTGGATGCCATGGCCAGCCTGGTGTGGATGACGGCCAGGGCCATAGATGCCGGCATACCCCACGGGAGGATGCGGCGCATGGTCTCCGAGTCCAAGAAGTTCGCCACCGAGGCCGTGTGGGACATCTGTTATAACGCCATGCAGGCCATGGGCGGGATAGCCTACACCAACGTCTATCCCATCGAGAGGATGCTCCGCGACGCGCGTTTGCTCTCCATCTGGACGGGCACCAACCAGATCATGAACCTCATCATCCAGCATGAATATTACAAGGAACTGGAGATGGAGGTGAGGGGCAAGAGAGACGTGGAGATGGACGCACCGGAAGCCTTCAACGAGGAGGAGAAGATATACGAATAGGCGGCGGCTAGAGGGGATATCGAGATCGCCGGGGAAACCCCATGCCTCCCGGATACCATGTCGGAATAGGCGTTTCCGTTGATCCTTTTCCGGAACCCCGATCTTACCTGCGAGGGGCCAGGGATTCCAGGATGGGGCGGAGGATGATGGAAGCCGCCTCCTCGCCTCGGGGAAGCAGCCAGTCTTCCTCGAAGGCCAGCATATAGGTGAGGAAGAAGAAGATTAGGACGATGATCCAGGAAAGGAACTCCGGATCGAGCTGCGGGTCCAGGGTCCCCTCGTTTATGCCCGCCTGCACCAAAGCCCCTATTTCCTCCGCCCTGTCGGCGAGAAGTTCCTCGATGTTCTCCTGAAACTCTCGGGTGGCCGCTTCGGAGATGGTGTTCACCACGATGCGCAACATGTCCGGATTCTCCATGCTGAAACGGAGGTGCGCGCGCATCAGTCTGTCGGCGAGCTCTGGAAAATCACGGGCCTTCGGCAGATCCGCCCAGAGGTTCTCCACGATGGACCGATATACCGAGTCCCGGACCGCATAGAAGAGGTCCCTCTTGGAGGGAAAATACCTGTAGATGGCCCGCTTGGTGATGCCCGCCTCCTGGGCTATATCGGACATGGAAGCGCCGTCGTAGTTTCTGGCGGCGAAGCACCGGAGTGCCGCCTGGATTATCTCCTGGCGGCTGTTCTTGCGGAAGCGTCGTTCGGCGGGCACGGTCAACCCTCGATCTCCCCGGTCGCCGATGCGTTGCGCAGCAAGCGGTCGACCAATTCCAGATACTTCCTTTTATCGTTAAAGGGGACCTCGAGACCCAGGGCATTGGCTATGTAGACTATCTCCATAAGGGCTATGTAGCTCCAGGCGAAGTCCTCGGGCTTCAGGTCCTTCCTAACCGACCCCTGTCTTTGGCCCTCCTCCAGGATATAACTGACCGCGGAGTGCAGGCGGTGCAAGCGGTCGACTGGAGTCCGGTGGAACCCTCCCCTGCCCAGCTCGGGAATGGAATAGTAATAGGCGCGCATTTTGCTGCGGTGACGGCGGGTAAAGTCAAAAGCGGCTTCCGCGGCTTCTCTCAAACCGGCGAGGGGGGTGGTCTTCTGCAGGAACCTTCGAACCACATAGCGGGAGATGTCCTGCACGGTGCGGTCCCGCATGCACTCCACGAGTTCCCTTTTGTCCTCGAAATGCTGGTAGAGAATGGGCTCGGTCACGCCGGCCTCCGAGGCGATGTCCGCCGTGGTGCAGGAGTAATACCCTTTTCGCGCCAGGCAGCGCTCCGCGGCCTTGAGCAGGCTTTCGCGACGCTTTTCCGCAGGCAGTCTGCGCCGAGCCATTCCCCGCCACCTTTCTTTTCGCTTCCTTTTCCGCTCGGGAGGCATGCATCCAGCGGGTTATGTCTAATAACCAGTTACTAATATTATCTTTGGAGTCGTCCTACAGCAAGGAGGGTTTCTCTCCCCAACGCGGTTATGCTGGGGTCAAAGCCTCGACCTGCGCGGTAGGCCGATATATTTCTGGCAGTAAGCCGCCGGTTTGAGCAGCCAAGGTGACTGACGAGCCTTTATCCCCAGGAATCGGGTCTGGATGAACTCCAGGATGATTCCCACGGAATCCAGGGTATCCAGATAGGCGTAGTCGATGGTCATGCCCAGTTGTTTTAGCGTGCCTCGCTGCAGGATGCCTATTCCCGCAGACCGGGCCGCTTCCAGGCGCTCCTCGAGGTCGTCCACGGCGAACCCCAGATGGTGCAGGCCCTCTTCCCGGTCCCCCAGGGTGTGGAGATGGAAGCTGTCCCCCTCCAGGATCTGTATGAGCTCTATCTGTATACTTCCGCTGTAACCCATGCCTATGCGGCCCTTGAGGGTGGTCTCCCGACCCCGGTCCAGGCAGTAGTCGGTCTCTCCCTCCAAGACCAGCCAGGGACCTATCCCGAAGACCTCCTCGAGACGCCTTATGGTGCTGTCCATGTCCTTCACCACGATCCCGACCTGCGCCAGCCGGGGCATGTGCAGGGGCTTGCTTACGGCCATCGGCTTCACCTTTCCTTCTAACGTTTCCTGGGCGGCAGTTTGCCCAGGATGTCGGCCACGCCCCGGACCAGGTTTTCCTCGTAGACCTCGCGAGGGTACCTGCGGGTGTTCATCCAGTGGATGACCGTCGATTCCACCATGCCCACGATCATCACCGAGGTAACGTATATCTTCTCGGGAGGGACGACGTCCGTGTCCGTATAATAGGTGATCCGCTGGTTGACCAAGTCTATTATGCTGGAGCGTATCTCGGTCACCCTTTCCTGGGACCTCTTGTCCACGTTCAAGTCCGTGTCGTAGATGAGGCGGAACCCCGATTCGGAATGTTCAACGAAATCGAAATAGGAGCCGACCCCGTGTCTGATGGCGGTTATCCAATCCATCTCGCTGGAATCCGGCTGGAGCAGGGACTTGCGGAGGTTCTCTCCGGCGCGGTCTATGATGGCCAGCAGAAGATCGAGTTTGCCGGAAAAGTGACGGTAGAGAATGGGCTTGGTGACCTGCGCTCTCTCGGCTATGGTGTCCATTAGAGCGCCGTGATATCCGTACTCGGCGAAGGTCTCCAAAGCAGCGTCCAGGATTATCTCGCGGCGCTGCGAGGCCGGAAGCCGTTTTCTGACGTTGGTTTGGTCTGTTCCCATGTTTCCACCCGGTAATATATTAGCACAAACCCGAGGGGCGGATTATCTCCCGCCGGTGCCGGGCGGGGTCAGTCCGGGATGGTGAAGTAGAAGGTACTCCCCTTGCCGGGATTGGATTCCAACCACAGGCGGCCGCGCCAGTTGTTCACGATGCGCTTTACCGTGGAAAGACCTATGCCCATGCCGTGAGTGGAATCGTTTAAACGCCGAAAAGGCTGATATATGATCTCGCGGTACTCCTCGGGGATACCCGGTCCGTTGTCCTCCACCGCGACAACCGTCTCTTCGTCCCCGCGCTCCAGGCGCAGGGCTACCAGCGGAGAGCGGTTTTCCAGGTTGAACTTCACGGCGTTGTCCAGCAAGTTAGAGAGGACGAGCTTGAGGAGGTCGGGATCGGCGACGACCGTAGCGGGCGCTTCGGGGAGCTCCAGGCAGGCCCGGGGAGCCCGGTCGACGATGCGCAGTTCATCCCAGACCTCCCGGGCCATTTCCGTCAGGTCGACCTCTACCCTGGTCCCCGGTTTCAAGCCGGACCTGGCCATCTCGAATACGGACTTGATGGTCGCCGCCATGACCCGGCATGCATTGAGAATGTAGTCGAAGTACTCCATGGCCTGATCGTCGAGCTTACCCCTGCCCGCATCCCGGGCCAGGGTGGCGAATCCCTCGATGCTGGTGAGAGAGGAACGGAGGTCGTGAGAGACGATGTGGGCCAAAGCTTCCAGGTCCCGGTTTCGCTCTTGCAGTTCCATTTCCAGTTCTTTCCTGGCCGTAATGTCCAGGTCCATGCAGAAGACCTCCCTGCACTTGCCTTCTTGGCGGATGGGGAAGATGGTCGAGAATACCCACCTCTTCCTTCCTTGACGGTCATGGACGATCCACTCCCGGGGCTCCGAGGGTTCGCCTCCCTGCCAAAGTCGGCGGATTTCCTCCCGGAAGACCCTGGTATCCTCGGGGCTCAAGATGAGCTCCTCCAAGGTCTTTCCCATGACTTCCTCCCTCCGGAAGCCGTAGAGCTCCTCCGAGGCCCGGTTCCAGTAGGTCACCCGGCCCTCTTGGTCGTAGCCCTGCACCGCCACCAGCGGAGCCTGGTCGATAGCCGCTTTCAGGCGTTCCCCAGCCTCCGCGGCTACCCTCTCCTCGTAGTCCTCCTCGGTTTCATCCGCAACCTCTTTCACCAGGCTGAGGAAGAGAGGACGGTCTCCGCCGCTTATGACCGTACCGGTTATGGCGCATTTCTTGGTGGTCCCGTCCTTACAGCGGCCGGTTCCCAGGAAGCCGTAGAACCGCCTCAGCCTGACCTTCTCCAGCTGCGTCTCGGACAAGGACCTCTCGTCGGCCACGTGAAGGTCCTGGACGCGCATGGAAAGGAGTTCTTCCGGAGAATAGCCCGTGAGCCGAGAGGCTGCCGGGTTGGCCCGTATTATTCGCCCTTCCAGATCATGGATGAAGATGGCGTCGCTGGCCCCCTCGAAGACCAGATTGAGCTTTTCCTCCGCTTCTTCCGCCCTTTTTGCGACGAGTTTCTGTTCGGTTACGTCCCTGAGGACCGCCAGCGTGTACGAGCCCTCCGCATCTTTCATGATGGAGGCGGTGAGCTCCAGGCAGATCTCCCGGCCGTCTTTGGCGTAGGCCCAGAGATCGTAGGTGGCAGGCGGCTTTTCGCCCCGTTGGCGGAGGAAATACCTCTCCAGGACCATTTCCCGACTGGCAGGCGTTATGAACTCGGAGAATGGCTTGGAGGTCAACTCCTCCGCCGTGTACCCGGTCATCTCGCAGAGCTTGGGATTGACGTAGGTGAGACGGTCGCCCCTGACCAGGGCTATCCCCGCGTTGACGTTCTCCACCAGGTGGCGGTAGCGGATCTCGGCCTCCTCCCTTGCGCGGCGGGCGCGGTAGGATTCCCACTGCCGGCGTATGGTCAGGGCCACGCGCTTGAACTGCAGGATACCCGAACGCTTGATGATGTAGTCGTCGGCCCCTTCGCGCAACGCCTGGGAAGCGACCTCCTCGTTTCCCTGGCCGGTGAGGATGATGAAGGGTATCTCCGCGTCCTGCTCTCGGATCGCTCTAAGGAGTTCCAGACCGTTCATGCCCGGCCCCAGAAGGTAATCGCTGAGGATGACCTCGAAATCGTCTTCCCGGTAGAGGCGAAGGGCTTCTTCCGCGGTGGCCACGGATACGATTTCCAGATCCGGGTCTTCTTTCTCCAGGCTGCGGCGGATGAGAAGGGCGTGATCGGGATTGTCCTCCACGTGGAGGACGCGTATCTTAACGCTCATTCCACCTCCCGTCCACCGAATTCATCCCCGTTCTCCATCTTGTATTTTACGTAATCCCCTTTACCGGGCGGCCGGCGTTCGCACTTCTTTTTAAGACATTTCGGACTTGTAATGTCCCGTGGGGCTGGAAAAATGCTCGAATGCGGATCCCTGGTGCGATTTTCATCCTTTTCCCGAAGATATTATAACCGTTATCGCGCCGGGCATAAATAAGCGGACACCGGGGGCTCGAGGAGGCGCGAGAGAATCGGCGAAAGAACGGGGAGCGAGCCTTACCGAGCGCGAGCCGCTCCGCGTAAAAGACCGTTCTTCTGAAAGCTTCCGGCCCCTTGTCCTTCAGGTGGGGAATGGGGGCGGATATAATGGGTCCATGGCCCGATTCCAGTATGTGGACGAACCAAAGAAGATGTGGAGGATGATCCTGCGACTCCGCGAAAGCGCCCGTCTATCCGTCGATCTGGAATCGGACAATTTCCACCATTACGGCGACCGCATCGCCCTGCTGCAGGTGGGCGACGATGAACTCGTGTATATCGTGGACCCCCAGAAAATCGACCTAACCCCGCTTTCCAAGTTGTTCGCCGATCCCTCTCGGGAGAAGGTCTTTCACGACGTGGATTACGACGGCAGGATGATCCTCACCTTCCTGGGAGTGAAGCCGGCCCCCGTCTTCGATACCATGGTCGCCGCGCGCTTCCTGGGCAAGGAGAAAATCGGATTGGCCGATCTCCTGGAGGAATATTTCGGGATCGTCCTGGACAAGGGTTTTCAGAGGGCGGATTGGTCGCACAGGCCCTTAGACGAGCGGATGCTGGAATACGCAGCCCATGACGTTGCTCACCTCCTGGATTTGCGGGACAGGATGGAGGAGGAGTTGAGAGAACTTGGACGGCTGGAATGGGCGCGGGAGGAGTTCCGCCGGCTGGTGGAGGAGTTGTCCCCCATGCCGGAGCGTAAACCTGATTCCACCCGGGTGAAGGGCGCTAGGGACCTGAGTCCCCGGCAGCTGGCCGTGCTCCAGAAATTGCTGGAGTGGAGGGAGCAGGAGGCCAGGCGCAGGGACCTTCCGCCGTTCAAGCTGGTGGGCACGGAAAGGTTGCTCGAGGTAGCCAGGAGGAACATCCGCAACCGGCGTGACCTGGAGAGGTCGGGCGCTCTATCCCCCCGGCAACTGGACCGTTACGGAAGGGATATCTTGAAGGCCGTGGAGAGCGGGTTTAGGGAGTCCCCGGAGCGCTGGCCCCGTTTTCCCACACCGGAGAGACAACCTCGCGACCTGGAAGTGGAAAGGAAGATCCGCCGGTTGAAGGCCGCCAGGGACCGCAGGGCCGGCGAACTCGGCTTGGACCCCGGCTTTCTGCTCCCCAACGCCGCACTCAAGGTCTTGGCCCGCCTCAAACCTCGCACGCGTGAGGAGTTGGACTCCAGCGGCATCCTCAAGAGATGGCAGCTGGAAGCGGTGGGAGATGCCCTGGCGGAGTGTCTGTTCGGAAGGGATTGAGAGTCTCCGCGGTCATTCGTAGGTAGCTCCGCAGTGCCTACAGAAACGCTCTTCCGCTTTCGCTCGTGGTTGCCCGCACTTCCTAAAGAACCTAGCCGCTTTCTGGGTTTCCCCAGCCTCCTCCCGGGGTCCGGTCTTCCGGGGAGAGGGAACCGGTCGGGTCCGAGTGGCTCCGGAGAAGGTGCCGGGCCGGCCTAAGCGGGAGGAAACGCGAATCGACCTACACCTCACCATACGGGCATCATCCCAGGTTTCCATCTCCCATCGATATCCATAAGGATATAGGAAACCTCCATGGCCGCCCACATGTTATACTGGGCGTCTCCGTACCCCTTGTAGGCGCGGGCGGGCGTATCCTCGCGGAAGATGAAGCGTACCTCCAACCTGGGATTCCCCCTTGCTCCCTCCACACCCGGCACGAGGGTGAAAACCAGTCCGATAAAGGAACCCAAGAGGAGCGCGAGCGAGACAAAAACGAGGACATTCTTACGGCTTTTACCAGATTTTCATCAGCCGCCTTGTTCCGGGAGCGGTACTTGTTTCTCGAGGCAATTACAACCTGCCCCTTCGGGTTATCCGCTCAAGAGCTTTACCTGCGATTAGGTCTTCCCGTAAACCCGAGGCCGCGGGGCACCCTCTGAAGGTGACGACACGCAGTGACGACGACCGGAACCGGAGAGATTCCTTTCGGGTTTTCTCCACTCATCGGTGCGGCTTGGCGCATGTGCAGCAGCCGTTACCGGTGTGTTAAAATTTTCAACCATGGAGCTTAAGGGTCTGATTCTTTCCGGCGGAGAGGGGACCAGGCTGCGTCCCATAACCCATACCAGCGCCAAACAACTGGTGCCGGTGGCCAACAAGCCCATACTCTTTTACGGGCTGGAGGCCCTGCGGGACGCCGGGATAAGCGACATCGGCATCATCGTGGGAGACACCGAAGAGGAGATACGCAAGGCGGTCGGGGACGGATCGGCCTGGGGAGTGCGGGTGACCTACATCCGACAGGAGGCGCCACTGGGTCTGGCTCACGCCGTGCTCACCGCCGAGGAGTTCCTGGGAGACACCCCCTTCGTCATGTACCTCGGGGACAACCTGATCAAGGAGGGCATCTCCGCCTTCGTGGAGGAGTTCCGAAACAAGGAAGTGGACGCCCTCATCCTCCTGGCCCACGTGGCGGAGCCGCAGAGGTTCGGCGTGGCTCGCCTGGAGGGAAACCGGGTGGTCCAACTGGTGGAGAAGCCCAAGGACCCTCCCAGCGACCTGGCCCTGGTGGGCGCTTACATGTTCCGGCCCTGCATCCTGGAGGCCTCTCGGGCCATCACGCCCTCCTGGAGGAACGAGCTGGAGATAACCGATGCCATCCAGTACCTCATCGACAACGGTTACCGGGTGGAGGCCCACATCATCAAGGGATGGTGGAAGGACACCGGGCATATCGAGGACCTCCTGGAGGCCAACCGGATGGTCCTGGAGGACATAGAGACCAGTATCCGGGGGAGATTGGACGAGGAGAGCCGCGTCCTGGGCCGGGTGGTGGTGGAGGAGGGAGCGGAAGTGGTGCGCTCCACTTTGCGCGGGCCATGCATAGTAGGGAAGGAATCCCGTATAGTCGATTCCTACATCGGCCCCTTCACCTCCATATACTGCGGAGTCACCGTGGAGGGCAGCGAGATCGAACATTCCATAATCATGGAGAACAGCACCATAAGGAACATGCCCGGCCGGATAGAGGACAGCCTCATCGGCAAGAACGTGGAGATAGACAGGTCTTTCATCTTGCCAAAAGCGTTTCGGTTCATGCTCGGAGACAATTCCAGGGTAGGACTGATCTGAGGGGAAGGGGAATGATAACCGGACTCGAGGTCAGGGAATTACCCACCCGCCTGCATCGTTCCGGCTACACGGTCGAGGTATGGGGGGAAGGAGAGGGACCGGCGGAAAGACTTCAATCCTCCCTCCACAACGTCTTTCCCGGGAAGGTCGAAGCCTGGTTCGTGTGCGAGGAAGCCGCAGAGCGGGTGGTATGCCTGAAGGGCATGATCAAGCTCGTATTATACGACCGGCGGGGCGATTCGGACTCCCGCGGCCGGGTCATGGAGGTCTTCC
This sequence comes from Candidatus Solincola quzhuomuensis, assembly GCA_015711855.1. GTDB lineage: Bacteria > Actinomycetota > Geothermincolia > Geothermincolales > RBG-13-55-18 > Solincola_A > Solincola_A quzhuomuensis. The sequence continues at coordinate 24,489 of JACVJF010000011.1, forward strand.
TCGGCGAGCACCGCTTTCGGGAGGTCAGAATACCCAAGGGGATATTATGGGGATGGAAAGCCATAGGTGAGGAACCGGCCCTGGTCCTATCCGTACGGGAAGGAAAGGGAGGAGATCTCGAGCGCTTGGACCAAGAGAGGGCGCGGGTGCCCTATGACTGGGAGATCGTCATGCGTTGAGAGCATGGCCGGGGAGTGACGTCACGGGATGCGATTGTTGGTTACCGGAGGATGCGGGTTCATAGGGAGCAACTTCATCCGGTACGTCCTCGGAGAACACCCCGAGGACGAGGTGCTCAACCTGGATAAATTGACCTATGCAGGAAACCCGCTCAACCTGCGCGACGTGGAAAAGGATCCCCGGTACCAGTTCCAACGCGGCGACATATGCGAGGAGGAGGACGTGCGGAAGGCTTTCCGGTGGAAGCCGGACGCCGTGGTCAATTTCGCCGCGGAGACCCACGTCGACCGCTCCATTTCCGATCCGGAGGCCTTCGTGCGCACCGATGTCCTGGGGACCCTCCGTTTGTTACGGGTTTCCCTGGAGGCCGGCGTGCGCTACGTGCAGATCAGCACGGACGAGGTGTACGGGAGCATCGAGGAGGGTTCCTTCACCGAGGAGAGCCCCTTGCGGCCCAACAGCCCCTACGCGGCCTCCAAGGCGAGCGCCGACCTCCTGGTCCGCTCCTTCGTGCGCACTTACGGCCTGGACGCGGTCATCGTGCGCAGCTCCAACAATTACGGGCCCTACCAATATCCGGAAAAGGTCATTCCCCTTTTCGTCACCAATCTCCTGGAGGGCAGGAAGGTGCCCCTTTACGGGGAGGGCCGGAACGTCAGGGATTGGTTGTACGTGGAGGACAATTGCCGGGCCATCGACCTGGTTCTTCGCCGGGGAGAGAGCGGAGGCGTGTACAACGTGGGAGCCGGTCAGGAAATGACCAATCTGGAGCTCGCCCGGGCCATACTGGCCCTCCTGGGGAAAGGAGAGGAATGCATCCAACACGTTCCGGACAGGCCGGGACACGACCTCCGCTATTCCGTCGATTCCACCCGGGTACGGAGCATGGGCTGGGAGCCGCGCTACGACTTCCGGAGCGGCCTGCGGGAAACGGTGCGCTGGTACCGGGAAAACGAGGGATGGTGGAAACCCATAAAGAGCGGGGAGTTCCGGGAGTATTACCTTAAACGCTACGGCGACGTTTAAAGGGTACGCGCGCACCCACGGGGGCGATTTATCTAGCGCGTCGACAGGAATCAGGCATGGCCGGAGGGAATTATGATTATGGGTGGAGTATATCTTTCGGTCGTTCGGAGGGTCGTTTCATGAAACTTTCCGTAATCATCCCGGTGTACAACGAGCGCAACACCATCAAGGAGGTGCTGCGCCGCGTGCGGCAGGTGGACATAGGCGACATGGAAAAGGAGATCGTGGTGGTGGACGACGGATCCACGGACGGCACCCGGGATATCCTGGCCATGGAGGAGAACTCGGCCACCCGGGTCATCTATCACCCGGAAAACAGAGGAAAGGGAGCTGCCGTGCGTTCGGGTCTGGCCGCCGCTACGGGAGACCTGATCATCATCCAGGATGCGGATCTGGAATACGACCCCGAGGACTACCCCAAGTTGCTCGAACCCATACTCAAGGGCAAGGCGGAGGTGGTTTACGGATCGCGTTTCACCGGTCCCCGCAAGAACATGCTCTTCTGGCATTACGTCGGTAACCGCTTTTTGGCCCTGGTGACCAACATCCTCTACAACACCACCATCTCGGACATGGAGACCTGCTACAAGCTCTTCACCCGCCGGGCGTTGGAGGGGATAGTGTTGAGGTCCGACCGTTTCGACATAGAGCCGGAGATCACGGCCAAGATATTGAAGAAGAGGATCCGTATCTTCGAGGTGCCCATCTCCTACACGGGAAGGGAGATCGAGGAGGGCAAGAAGATAAGCTGGAAGGACGGGAGACCCGCCCTGTGGGCCCTGATAAAATACCGCTTCGTGGATTGACGGAAAAAAGAGGGCGCACGGAGCGCCCCCATCATTTCGTAGGCGGCCTTTTCGCTACTTGAGGCTTTCGATGAAGGTGTCCACGTCGATAGCCGGGAGGGTCATTATGCGCACCGTTCCCCTGGATGCCAGCTGAACCGAGATGCGGGCTATGGTTTCGTTGTTGGGGGCTTCCACTATGTTGACGAAGTCGTACTGTCCGAGCACCACATACTGGGATACCACCTTACCCCCCATGGCCTCGACGTCCTTGTTGACTTCCTTTATGCGGTCGGGATTCTTGGTCAGGGTGGCGCACCCCTCGTCCGTGAGCCGGCTGATCAGAATATACGTGGCCATCGACCTCCTCCTTTCCTCATCCATCTACCGCCGTCAATTATATTTACCCCGCTTCCTGAGCCGATAAACTCCGATCTTCTTCAACCACCGGAACGCTTAAGGCGTCCTGCGTGTCCGCTCGCCCGCCGTGCGAAAATCGTTTGCCGGCGGAAATCGTCGACCATGGCGACGACAGGTATGATAGGGGTGGAAAAGGACCGTGAAGGCATGACCATCGTCGGTGGTGAGGCTATGGGAAACGGTATGGCTTTACTCCATACCGCGCTGGGAAGTCGCGCATGGCTGCCCAAAGTCTCCAACAAGGCCTGGGAGACGGCGCGGGAGCGCGCTCTCGAACATCTTGACCCGAGACGGAAAAGGGCAAGCCGAGGGGCGGGAGAAGGAGTCCACATTGGAATGTACGACCTTCAGGGCCGATCTCGGGGATTCCCGCCGCGACGCCGATTTCCTGGTGGCGGTCCACGAGGACATGGATCGCGCGTCGATAACCCGGCAAGGGAAGCTCCAAGGTGGTCCGAGGTCGTGTCCGAAGTCCAGATGTTGGTCGTTTCGGCTTCGCTTCTTCTTCCGCAGGAAGAAAAGGGAATTTTCATCCGACCCTGAATGATGTGATGGGAAGGAGGATAAATGGAAAAGCAGGAAGAACGAGCCAAGTTGGTGATCGTCTATCACCCCGATTTCGCCTCTCACGGTTACCCGGCTCTCAGGGACAGGGTGGCTCCCGCCTTCGAGGAATTGCGCGCCCGTGGATTGCTGGACCGCGAGGGGGTGAGAGTACTCCTGGCGAAGGCGGTGGACGAGAGGCTGGTCGCCGAGGTCCACACCGAGGACCACATGAAGGGGGTACAGAACAGCGGGTACTACGAAGTGGCCCTGCTTTCCGCCGGAGCGGTGGTCATGGGGGCGGAGGAGGTGGCGCTGGGGAAGGCGGAGGCGGCTTTCTGTTTCGTGGGGGCCGCCGGCCACCACGCGAGCCGGGAAGGCTTCTGGGGTTTCTGCTACCTGAACGACGTGGCCTTGGCGTTGGTTCATCTGCGCGCTACGGCCGCTGTCGGACGGGTGGCCATCGTGGACGTCGACCCCCACTTCGGCGACGGGACCAGGGACATACTGGGGGAGGATCCCGAGGTACTGCACGTGAATTTCCATTCCGGGTACACCATGAAGGAGGCCCACGGACCCCACAATCTTGACTTGGCCCTACCCTACGATGCCGGCGACACCAAGTTCCTCAAGGCGGTGGAGCAGGCCCTGATCACGGTCGAGGAATTCTCTCCCGAGATCCTCTTCGTGATCTTCGGTCATGACAGCCACCGGGATGACTACGGGGCGTTCCGGCTTGGCGACGGCGTCTATGGGGAGTTCGCCAGGCGGGTGAAGAAGCGTTTCCCTTCCCGTGTCTGTTACGTCCTCTCCGGGGGAGCTCGTCCCCATGTGGCCCGCCGGGCCATAGGCGACGTGGTGGAGGTGCTCGCCGAATAGCATTCCCTAGACCCTCGGGACACGGTAAGCGCGAAACAGGGGATCCGGACCGGGCTCCTGGACGGGCGGACCGGGTGATTCGTCATGGCGGGAGGCGGTAGCCTCGAGCATAATCGGGATATGAAAGGAGCCGGATCGGTGTTCTCGTTCTCGGGACGTCCGTTTGCCGGGAAGGGTTGCAGGGCCTCGCGCGGTTCAGGAGCGGGCCTTGGAGCTCTTTACCCGGTCTGGGTTTGCGTCTTGCTGGTTCTCTTCCTTCTCTTGCCCCCGGGCGTTTGGGTTGAGCGCGTCTCGGCTTCCTCTCCGCCCCGGGTGGCCCTTACCTTCGACGACGGCTATGGTCTGGATCACAGGATTCTGGAATTCCTTTCTTCCCAGGGCATATCCGCCACCGCTTTCGTCGTAGGCTCGTGGGCCCAGAGGAACCCGGCCCTGCTTCGGGAGATGGACTCCCTGGGCTGGGACGTCTGCAACCATACCCAGAACCATCCCTACCTCACCAAACTTCAGGATGCCCAGATCGTGGCGGAATTGAACGCCTGCCAGGCGGTTATAGGTTCCATTACCGGTCAATACTTGCCCCTCTTCCGTCCCCCGGGCGGTTATCTGGACACCAGGGTGCAGGGGGTCGCCGCCGCCGCCGGGTACATCCCGGTGATGTGGGACCTGGACTGCGGTGATGCGCGCGGCACGGACTTCTCCATCCCGGAAAGGGTCGCCCATCTGGTCAACGCGGCCCGCGACGGGAGCATCATCCTCTTCCACTTCGGCGGCAGACACACTTACGAGGTGCTCTTGGGCGTGGTGCAAGGCCTACTGAGGAGGGGGTTCTGCTTCGTCACCGTCTCCGAGCTCTATGGATGGAAGGATCTGGCGAGAGGGGGCGACACCGCACCCGGCTTGACACACGCCAGCCGCCAGTACTTCTTCGCCGAGGGGACCACCCGGCCCGGTTTCGAGGAATGGATCGCCGTCTTCAATCCCGGGACGCTGGAAGCGGAGGTGGAGTTGAACTTCCATTCCGCCGGCGGGAACATGGTCAGGAGATACGGGGTGCCGCCCCGTCGCCGCGTCACCTTGTGCGTGAACAACGAGTTCCCCGGGCGGGAAGACCTCTCCGTAAGCCTGAACGCCTCCCGCGAGGTGATCGCGGAAAGAGCCCTGTATTTCAGGATGGGAAACGGGTTCAGCGGAGGATTCACGTCCGCCGGCGTGCGGGAACCACGCCCCCTCTACTATTTCCCCGAGTTGACGCTGGGGGATTTTTTCCAGGTTTACTTGGCGGTCTTCAACCCCGGGGCGATCGAGGCCGACGTGGAATTGGAGTTCGCCAACGGCCAAGAGACCAGGACGGAAAGGATCAGCGTGCCCGGTAACCTTAGGACCACGGTGGGACTCAACAGCCTGATACCGGCGGGAGAGTATTCTCTGGTGGTTAGGTCCGAGATCCCTCTGGCCGTGGAGAGGTCTTCGTATTACGTCTTCGACGGCGTTATCACCGGAGCCAGCTGCACCGCGGGTGAGGAGTCGCCTCGCACGGAGTGGTTCTTCGCCGAGGGCACCACGCGCGACTACTTCCGTACCTTCCTGGTCCTGCACAACCCCTGCCGATATTCCACATGGGCGAGGGTGCGAATGGAGGTGGCGGGAGGTTCGTATGCGGAGGAGAACGTAGTGCTCGGGGCGAGGGAGAGGAGGACCCTTTACCTCAACACCTGCCTTCCTCCGGCGGCGGACTATTCCCTGCGGGTGGAAAGCCTGCTTCCCATCCTGGCGGAGCGCTCCGTGTATTTTCAGACCCACAACGTCGCGGGGGGTTCCTGCTCCACGGCCGTCCCGGCACCGGCGAAGGAGTGGTTCTTCGCCGAAGGATGCACGGCGCAGGGATATTCCGAATGGCTGGCCATCTACAACCCTTGGGAAAAGGAACAGGAGGTGGAGGTGACCTATTATCCCGGAGGGGAGCCCGTCCGACGCCGATATCTTATACCGGCGCGGGGAAGGGCGACCGTCGACGTGGCGGCCGAGGTGGGTCGCGTGCCGGAAGTGTCTATGGAGGTGCTTTCCTCCGCGGGCGTGGTGGCCGAGCGCTCGACATATTTCGAAAGGGATTTAAGGCACTGAAGGCGCTGGGCCACCGACGTTTAGGCCTTAAAACTCTAACACACCAGGCCGAGAGATTCGGCTCTCGCTTTGGCCGCGTGCGATGTAATGATATTATTTTCGTGTCGCGGGCGTTTAGCTCAGCGGGAGAGCGCCTGCCTTACAAGCAGGAGGTCGGTGGTTCAAATCCGCCAACGCCCACCAGAGGATATGCCCGGTTGCAGATGGTCCGCTCCGGCCGGGCTCTTTCTTTCTCCCGGGCCAACCCCGTTGAGAACGTCGCCATTTCACCGCACGGCTTCGTCCGGAAGAGTAATTACGTTTATGGATCCTTGCCGGGACCCCCGCAGTTCTTGCTTGAGGATCTTTCCGCAGGCCGTCATGGGCGGCGACGGGTGGATGAAGGCTTTCCTACGACGTCCCGCGAGCGGAAAGAACGAGCAGTTATGGACGGTAGGTTTCGTATAACCGCCGCGCGGATCCGATGGCCTCCTTCCGATGAGGTGCGTATTCAAAGGACTGGAGGGGCTCTATCTTGCGAGCCTGCCCGGAACCGCCGCGTGTCAACCTCGTTCGCGCCTCCGCCGCGGCTAAGATGACGAGCCCTGTTTAAACCCTCAGTGAGCGTCCGTGGCGATATCGGATCTCCGAAGCCGGCATCCGATGCGAGCGGATGAAAATGATGCCGGCGGTTCCCGACATGGAAACGACAGCGTCCTCGCTCGCGTTTTCGCGACGGCAAGCGAACGTGACCAATAGCGGGACTCCTGGCGAAAGAAAGGACCCCGGCGTTCACCGGCGCGGATGCAGGCTTTGGCCTCTTTCCCGGAGATGGCCTCGTCTGGGAGGTGATCAGGGAAAGCATTGCCCTATCGACGGGAAAGGTGTATATTGAATATGCGGTTTTTTAGGTGTAACGTGAATCGTCCCGAGGAGACCGGCTCCTCGGGATTTTTTTAGAGCGAAGGAGGTGAGAAAAGTGAAGATATACGTGGGAAACCTGAGTTATTCGACAGGCTCCGACGAACTGCGCGGGGCTTTCGAGGGATTCGGGACGGTGGAGTCAGCCGAGGTGGTCGTGGATCGCAACACCAACCGCTCCCGCGGGTTCGGTTTCGTGGAGATGTCCGACGAGAGCGAGGCCAAGGCGGCCATCTTGGGCCTTAACGGCAAGGAGATGGACGGGCGCGCCCTCAAGGTAAGCGAGGCCAAGCCGAAGCGTGCGGAGTCGCGTGGATTCTACAGGTTCTAGAGAGGTCCCGTCCCGACCGGCCGAAACCGGAGGAACGGGGATTGCGCGGGCGGAGGTTCCCTCCGCCCGTCTTATCGCTCGTCGGTCGATCGGACGGAAAATCCGTCTTTCGCCACGATGTCGGTTAGTGCGGTTGACCTTGCCGAAAGGCTGACCCTATGATGGACCTGCGAGGGCGAGGAGACGGAGGAAAGAGCATGGAAAGGACACCGGAGGACAAAGCCGAACTTCTCCTGGAGTTGGCGGAGACGCCGCTGGCGCGCCTGGAAGCGGAACTCGCTTTCCGCCATCTCTTACGCCACCTGGAGAACGACCTGAAGAGGAGTGGTGGCGTGCTCAACGTCCTGGACGCGGGGAGCGGACTGGGAGAGGTAGCCCTTCGCTTCGCCGCCCTGGGACACAGGGTTACCATGCTTGAGCCGCAAGCCTGCCTGCTGCGCACCGCTGAGGAGAGAGCTAGGGAACAACTACCCGAGAAGGCCTCCCTCATGCGTTTCCTCAACGACCGCATAGAGAACCTGGAGGAATGCATATCCGAGGATTTCGACCTGATCATCTGTCATGAGACCATAGAATACGTGGACGACCCTCTGCGGGCCCTCAACGTCATCACCCGCGTGCTTCGCCCCCGGGGAAAACTGTCTCTGGTTTTCCTCAACCGTTATGGGCTGATCATGGAGAAGGTGATCTTGGAGGGCAACGTCCGCCTGGCCATGGAGGCCTTTGAGATGGAAGAGTTTCCCACGCCCCTGCATCACGGAAGGGGGCACCTATATTCCGACACGGAGATAATGAACCTCCTGGACCCCCTGGGATACAACCTCGAGGGCCAATACGGCCTCTTGATCTTCTCCGAGTTCGTCGATTGCTCCCTCTTTGAGGAGGGACAGTGCTACAAGGGGCTGCTCGAGCTGGAGGAGAGGGCGGGACGGGAACCTCACCTCAAGGGCGTGGGGAAGTACATCCAGATAATCTGCTCCAAGTCGTGAACTCGAGGGATCTTCCGGCAGCCCCTTAACGTTTTGCGCTCGGACCAGGTCCAGAGGTGAGAGGAGCCCGACGGTCGATTGCTCGGAAGGGCACGACGGCAGGCAATCCTTGCTCCGCGATCATCCGGGGTGAGCCGCGGGGCGCTTTCCCCGGCCGAGAGGTCTCTCTCCCCGATCCTCGGGCAGGCGGCGGAGCGAGGCCGCATATCCGTGCAGCCCTTTCTTGATCACGGCGTAGGTCAGGAGACGCTGATACAACGTCTCGTCCGCCAGATCGCGCCAACGAAGCTGGCGCTTGGTCTTGTTCAGGAAAAGCATAGGGATCCACGTTCCGGTGTTCACGTAGTATTTTCCTCTCCGTCCGTGCAACACGGGTTGGAACTCGTTGGAGTAGTATCGATGGTCGTGACCGAAGACCACTACGTCGATATCCTGGTCGGAGAGTAGGAGATCCCGGGCGGCCACGGAAAGGGCGTCCTCGCGAGTGGACAGGGAGTCCAAAGGCAGGCTTTCTTGTTCGGGTGCTTCCCCCTCCCCCTCCTCCCGCTCCTCTTCAGGATAGAGTCGGGACAGCGCTTCCGCATCCTCCAGCCCCTGGATCTCCACCTGCGCTCGCCCGGAAAGGAAGTCCGCCGCCCTCTTCAGGGAATATCCCCAGGTGTCCAGAAGACCTTCCCGTCGACGGCGCTGCAGCTCGCGGCTCTCGCGGAAGGGCGGGAAGCCCACCTTGGCCATGAAGCGTGCCAGCCGAAACCCGTAGACCAGCTTGAACCAAAGGTTCTCTTCCTGCAGACCGAGGAAGACCATGTTGGGGATGGGTCTCACGTTGTTTATGAGCGGATTGCGGTCGCTCATCATCCTGTTGACGAAGTATTCCAAAAAACAGTTGCTCCAGCTTCTCTCCAGGCGTAGGACGCCCGATTTGGGATCGCGTAGGAAGGGATGGGTGAAGTTCTCGAAGGCGCTGTCGGCGAAGTACTGGTTCCCGTGTTCCACGTGGAAGCCGCTTTCTCGGTAAAATCCCTCCCCGGCGAAATGGAAGTGTTCCGAATCCGGCCGGCCCAGCTCTTCCACCAAGCGGTCGCGCACCGCGGGCCAGAAGAGGTCCACGTCGTGGTTCCCGGGGACCAGGACCAGGCGGTGACCCTTCTCCAAGAAGCGGCGCAGGGCCGAAAAGCAGCCCGGGTGCGCTTCCAGGATTCTCTCCAGCTTGTGCAGGGATTCCTCCTCGGTGCAACCCAGGCGGGAGAAGGGCTTGGTGGTAGGATTTTCCAGATTAACGGAGACGAAGTCCAGGAAATCCCCATTAAGGATGAATTCCGAGCTGCGGTGACGTGATATGTTGTCTACGAAGGCCGCGAAGGCGGCGTCCTGGTCGAACTCGTCCAGGTGGTCACCGGCGCCCAGGTGCAGGTCGCTCACCACGTAACGGACCCTGGTCATGCCCTCTCCGCTTAAGCCCTTCACCCGTCATGATATCCCGACCTCTATGGATACCGTGCGCACGGAACCCTCTCTTCCCTCAGTGGCGATCCGTGCGTTCCCGGATTCCCGTTGCCGACTCCGGTAGGCCTCCTCAGGTCGGGACGCCTCGGCGGCTGAAATACGTGGGCCGGTCTTTCCGCATTCCGCGAAAGGCCCTCTCCTTCCCGTATAATAGTGGTAATTCGCCGGAAACGGCAAAGCCGCTGGAAGGGCGGGTAAAGGGGGGATCTCGCGTCATGAGCTGTACGGTAGGGGATGTCGTGGAGTTGATGGAGCGCATCGCCCCCGTGGACACCGCCGAACCGGGGGACAACGTAGGGCTTCTTATCGGGTCTCCGCGCAGTCGAGTGGGATCCGTCCTGGTGGCCCTGGAGCTGAATCGGGAAGTCGTGGAGGAGGCCCGGAAGGCGGGGGCGGGAATGATCGTTTGCCACCACCCCCCCATCTACCGGCCTTTGAGCCGCTTACGGGAGGACGATCCACAAGGGTCCCTTTTATGCCACATAGTCCGTTCCAAGCTTTCCGTGTACGCGGCCCATACCAATCTGGACGTCTCCTCCCACGGGGTCAACGTTGCCCTCGCCGAGGCCCTGGGCCTAGAGGGGCATGCTCCCCTGCAGGCCGCCACGTTCAGGGAGGGTTATAAGGTGGTCACTTTCGTCCCCTCCGAGCACCTCATACGGGTCAGCGAGGCCCTTTTTCGCGCCGGAGCCGGCGTGATCGGCGATTACCTGGGCTGCTCTTTTCGCACGGAAGGGACGGGCACCTTCCTTCCCGAGGCCGGAGCGCATCCGGCGTACGGTGAAGTGGGGCGCATGAACGAGGTCCCGGAGTTCAGGCTGGAGGTGCTGGCGGAAAAAGCGCGCCTGGGCCGGGTCCTGGCGGCCCTCTACGCAGCCCATCCCTACGAGGAACCTGCGGTGGACGTGTACGCCGTTTCCACGCCGATTCGCGGGGGGATGGGAAGGGTGGGCGAACTTCCCCAACCCATGTCCCTGGAGGAGTTGGCGGAACACTGCCGCCGCAGGCTGGGCAACCCGGCGGTCCGCTTTGCCGGTCCTGCGGGTTTGTCCGTCAGCAAGGTGGCGGTTTGCGGTGGAAGCGGCGGTAGCGCAGCCCGGGCGGCTCGCGAAGCGGGTGCCCAAGCCCTGATCACTGGAGACGTCGGCCATCACCAGGCTCAGGAGGCCCGGGAGATGGGGTTGGCCCTGGTGGATGCCGGGCATTATCATACCGAGAGGGTCGTGGTCCCCTTCCTGGTGCGACTCCTTAAGGCGGAGTCGATCCGGAGGGGGGTGGAAGTGGATTTTACGGCGTCACGCAAGGACACCTGTCCCTGGGAGTCCGGAGGTGCGGATTGAGCGAACTGGAGACTCTTTACAGGCTGCAGCAGTTGGACGCCAGGATATTCGAGCTCCGGGCCGCCATGGAAAACCATCCATATATAGAGGAACTCGCCGAGCTTCGTCTTGAGGAGGAGGAATGCTCTCGTCGGCTCTCCGAGGCGGAGTCGTCGCTGGGGGCCTCGTCCAGGAAAATGGCCAGGCTGGAGGCGGAAATAGTTAGCTTGGACGATAAACTCTCCAGGGAGGAAGGGAAGCTCTTCGGTGGTCAGGTGACGAACCCCAAGGAATTAAGGGGTCTGCAGGCGGAGGTGCGGTCCCTCCGGAAGCAGAAGGACGCCTTGGAGACGGAGCTCTTGGAGGAGATGGAAAGCCAGGACGCGACGAGGGCCGTGTTGGAGGAACTGCGGACCCGTCACGGGGAACTGAAGTCGCGCATCGAGGACAAGGAAGCCGCCTTACGGGCGGAGACGGGCGAGATGGGTGCGGAGCTGGAGAGCCTGGAAAGGGAGAGGGAGGGATTGAGTTCTCTGTTGGCCAAAGACCTGTTGGACCTGTACGATCGACTGCGGGCGGCCAAACAGAACCTCGCCGTGGTGAAGGTGGTCGATGGGGTCTGTCAGGGGTGTCGGGTGGAGTTGCCGGGCAAGGAGTACGACCGCTTCCTGAAAAGCGAAGGGATATTCCGATGTTCCAACTGCGGTCGCATCCTGGTGAGATAGGGAGGTGAGCCCCCGGGGGCGCGGATCCTTGGAGAGCAGAAGGAGCAGGAAAAGCGTGGTGGAGCCGGCTTTCCAGGCGGCCAGGCGCTTCGAGGAACTGCACGTCTATGTGGACGGCGCAGCTCGGGGAAACCCGGGTCCGGCAGCCATAGGGGTGGTGGTGCTCACCCGCCAGGGTCGCAAGGTGGCCGCCTTCGGGGAAAGCATAGGCGAGGCCACCAACAATTATGCCGAGTACACGGCGCTGATACACGCGCTGCGCCTTCTCTCGGTGTACGAGGTGGACAGGCTTCGCATCTATACCGACAGCGAGCTCATGGTCCAACAGGTGAAGGGATCCTACCGGGTGAAGGAGAAGTCCTTGCGCAGCCTTTACGCTCAGGTGATGTCCATGCTCGCCAGATACCGCGACTGGAGTATCCAGCACATACCCCGCGATGAGAACCGGGAAGCCGACCGGCTGGCCAACCAGGCCCTGGACGAATCCGGTGGAGGCGCCGCCTCGTGCCGAAGTGAGGGACCCCTGCCGGAGGAACAGACATCGCTCTTCGATACGGGTAGTTTTCGGGGAGTGGAGTAGGTTGTTCCTCCTGGCCCACGCCGGTTTTATCCTCGCTCCCGCTGCCGGGATGACCCTGTGGTGGAAGAAAAGCCGCGGTTTCCGCCGAGGAACTCCCGACCTGAGGTGGATAGTGGCGGGAGCCGTGTTCCCGGACCTTGTGGACAAGACTCTGGGCCAGGTCCTTTTCCATTCTTATTTTCAGAACGGGCGCATTTTCATGCACACCTTCCTCGTGACCTTGTTGTTCCTGTTGGCCGGCCTGTGGTCTTGGAGGCTACACGGAGACGGCCGCCCTCTCCTCTTCGCCGCCGGGATGCTCTCCCATCTGATTCTGGACAGGATATGGGCGGAGCCGATCACCGCCTTCTGGCCCTCGCTGGGGGCCTTCGCGAGGCACCCCTCCTCTCAATCCTTCCTGGAACAGGTCTTGGATTACTTGAGGGACGCGCTTTTCTGGCTGCAGGAGGCGGCCGGGGCGGCGGCGATGATCCTCGCCCTTCGCGCCCTGGGGATTAGCTCAAAACGGGACCTGAGGGATTTCCTCCGGGTGGGTACCTTGCCTTCCCTGAAAGCAACCCGCTTGGAAGAGGTCTGAGCCTCGCCTCCTGCGTAATCACGGACGGGGGGTGCGCCGATAGTCGAGGTCCTCCGGGAGCGCTGACGCGGGCTCATGCCCACGGTACAGCCGTTTCCCGCTGCGCCGATCGGCGAGGTTTTCGGGGTTTGAGACAGCTCCGATTCTCGAGACGACCGCATGCCGTTCGTCCTTGCTCCCCGCTGATCCGCTGTCTAAAATAAGTAAGCCATGGGAACGGTTTATCTTCTGAGGCATGGAGAGACGGAGTACCACGCTCAGCAGCGACTCCTGGGACGTCTGGACATCGGCCTGAACGAGAAGGGACGACAACAGGCCGAACGGGTGGCATCGTTCTTCCGCGGGATAGGCCTCGACGCGGTCTATTCCAGCCCCCTTCGTCGGTGCATGGAGACGGCCGCCCCCACGGCCAGAGACCACGGTCTCCCCGTCGAGGCCGTGGAGGGCCTCCTGGAGGTGGACATGGGCGAATGGGACGGTCGCACCTTCCAGGAGCTCTTTCAGAGCGAGGGGGAGCTGGTGGGAAGGTGGATGCGAAACCCCTCGTCGGTGACCATCCCGGGAGGCGAGGATTTCGGCGCGGTTCGCCGCCGGGTGATGGCCGCCGTGAGGGAGATCGTCTCCCGCCATCCGGGAAACGACCGCGTGCTTATCGTGAGCCACGGCGGTCCCATCCGGGGCATACTCTGCGAGGCCCTGGGTATGGACCTGGACATGATGTTCCGCATCCAGATAGACCTGGCTTCCATCTCCGCGATCAAGTATTTCGAGAAGGGAATACCCGACTCGGCGATGGTTATCCTAGTGAACGAGACCTATCACCTCCGGTAAGGCGGACCCCGGAAAGCTCTTCCGACGAAAACGGCCAGGCGCCGGAAAGACAGGGTTCGGTTTCAAATCCGTTTCGGGAGGGAAGGGGACCCGAGCCCGGATTTGGTGGGGAGGAGAGATTATCGATGACAAGGGAAAGGGATGTGAATTACCTTCTCTTCGACTTGGACGGCACCCTGGTGGACACCATACCGCTGATCCTGCTCTCCTTCCGGGAAACCTTCCGGGCCCTGGGGATCCCGCCCCGGAGGGACGAGGAGATGCTCCTCCTGATAGGCAAACCCCTGCGCGAGCAGGCCATGGATATAATGCCTGACCGCGTGGAGGAATTCTTTCAAACCTACCAGCGGATATACGACCTTCATTACCAGGATATGGTAAGGGAGTATCCGGGCGTGCGGGAAGCCCTGACCGGGTTGAGGGACCGCGGGTACGCGCTGGCGGTGGTGACCTCCAAGAGGTATTCCAACGCGCGCAGGGACCTGGAGCGTTTCAGGTTGCTCTCCTGCCTGGATGTCTTGGTGACTGCCGAGGACACCCACAACCACAAGCCCCATCCGGAGCCGGTCCTCAAAGCCCTGGAGGAGCTTTCCGCTCCTCCCCAAGAAGCGGTCTTCATCGGGGACAGCCCATACGACGTGCATAGCGCGCATGCCGCCGGAGTGAGAGCGGGAGCGGCGGCCTGGGGCCCATTTCCCCGGGATGTGCTGGAGGCGGAGAACCCGGATTACTGGATTCCGGACCCGCCTTCGCTGCTGCGGATATTCCCGTGAGGATTTGGACCGGTCTGAGGCGTGAGCCGGGGACGCCGCCGGGTGCGTGAGCGGACGGCCGAGCGGAGAATCGCGGAGCGTTGCAAGGAGAAGTCCCGATGCGAGACAGCGAGGAACTGAGGAGGATATTGCGGCGCATAGACGGCCGGGGCTACAAGGCCTACCAGGACATCCGGGGTGAGTACGACTTCGGGTCCTACCTCCTGTGGGTGGAACACGTCCAGGCGGACCCCTTCGCCGCGCCCAGCAACATCATCGTGCGCGTGCCCTTGGAAAAGGCCGGTTTCCCGCCCGACACCTACGGCAACCGGAGCCGAGAGATCGCCCTGCGAGACTACCTAACCCGCTGTTTTCATCGCCTGGCGGAAAAGGTGAGGGAGGGGAAGAGGGGGAGCGGGAAGAGCGGACTCATCGCCATCGACCGGCCCGGACAAGAAGTCCTGGAGAGGACCTCGGTCCTGGTGGGAGGGAATTGGGTGGAAGCCAGGATCGCGGTGGGCCTTCCGGCATACGGCCGTAGCATCGCGGGTAGGGAGGCGGAGGAGATGTTCTTCCGCGAGCTGCCCTACATAACCACGCGATCCCTCTTCTACGAGAGCCTGGACCGGGCCGCCTTGTACCGTCACCTGCAGTGCAACGAGGACGCCGATTATCTGAGAGGTAAGCTGCGGGAGATGGGGATGGCCGCCTTCATCGCCGACGGTTCCATCCTGCCCCGCAGGAGCGGGGTGGATCCTAGGCCCCTGAACTCGGGGCGGGTAATCCCCTTCCGATCGCCTGCGTCGCTACGGGTGGAGGTGCAACTCCCCAATCGAGGCAGAGTGACTGGCATGGGCATCCCGGTGGGCATAACCCTCATCGTGGGCGGCGGGTATCACGGCAAGTCCACGGTGCTCAACGCCCTGGAATTGGGGGTCTACAACCATATTCCCGGCGACGGCAGGGAGTTGGTGATTACCGTCCCGGACGCGGTGAAGATAAGGGCCGAGGACGGGCGGCGGATTGAAAGGGTGGACATCTCCAGCTTCATCAGCGGTCTCCCCTTCGGTCAGGACACCACCGCCTTCTGCACCGAAAACGCCAGCGGTAGCACCTCCCAGGCGGCAAACATCATCGAGGCTTTGGAAGCGGGTGCCACGCTGCTGCTCATAGACGAGGACACCTCGGCCACCAACTTCATGATCCGGGACGAGAGGATGCAGAAGCTGGTGCCCAAGGAGTTCGAGCCCATCACTCCCTTCATCGACAAGGCCGAACAGCTCTTCCGGGATTATGGGGTCTCGGTCATACTGGTCATCGGCGGTTCCGGCGACTATTTCGACGTCGCGCACCACGTGTTGTGCATGGTCAATTACGAACCGCACGACGTCACCGAACGAGCCAAAGCCATCGCCGCCGAACACGTGTCCCGGAGGACGGCGGAAGGAGGCGCGAGCTTCGGGGTCATCAACCGCCGCGTGCCCCTGGCCGAGAGCGTCGATCCCCAAAGAGGCAGGAAGATAAAGATCAAGGCCCGAGGGATGAGGGCCATAGAGTTCGGAGGGGAGACCATCGACCTTTCCGGCGTGGAACAGCTGGTGGACGAAAGCCAGACCCGGGCTATAGGCCACGCCCTTCACTATGCCACCCGATACATGGACGGCAAGCTCGGGGTGGGAGAGGTCGTAGCGAGGGTAATGGAGGATATAGACCGACGGGGGCTGGACGTCATCGGACCCCCAAACCGCGGCGATCTGGCGGCTTTCCGCGGTCAAGAGCTGGCCGCGGCCATGAACAGACTGCGAACATTCACCGTGAGGGCCTGAGTGCCTGAGGTAAGTCAGGCAGGAAACGAGGGGCGTTAGGGCCACCCTACGGTCTTATGGACATGGCGATCTCCGGCGCATGATGCCCCGTCCAAGGGATGCGCTCCCTTGAAGGAGAGCTTCGAAGCCCGAGAGGCGCTTGAAAGCCCCATCTATTCGGCGCGTTCCGTTGACAGTCGATGGCCCCCGTGTTAGTTTAAGCTTGTCCGCGCGCCGCAAGATCGTCCTTTCAACCTTTTCAGGGACGGTGCTTTCCTTTTTCTCCGTTTTCGGGACGTATTCCGGTTTTCGGGTGGGGGCCTTCCGTGAAGTTGTCCGTTGACCCCTCCCAGGACGCGCGCTTGCGGGAAGGCCCCTCACCCACCTCTCGGAGTACCGCCTTGTGGTTTGCCGATGGTGGACATGAGCCGAGGTGGGTCTCCTGGACCAGTGAGGGCGAAAAGGAACGCCTCCGGGCGTGTTTCGGGGACGCGACTCCGGCCGGATGTGAGGATACGGTCGATGTTTCAAGGACTAGTGGACCAGGCCGGGAGCGAGCGGAAGGAAAGGAGGACGCCATGCCTTATTTCGACGATGTCCGAGTCTTCTACGATCTGTTGGTGGGCGTGTTCGACGCCCTCATGAAGGATCCTCAGATCCGTCAGAAGGCCTTGGATTCCAAGCTGCTGGTGCGGTTCGTCTACCGGAACCCGGAGGGAGAGGCCTGGGTCGACTGCCGTGGGGAAGAGGTCAAGGTCTATACGGGGGGATTTCCGGGGGAAGCGACACCGGACGCCTCGATGTCCATGGAGCTGGACACGGCGCACAGGTTCTGGTGTGGGGAGCTGAACCTTCTGGGAGCTCTTTCCAGCGGGGAGATCGAGGCGGAAGGGTCCATGCCCCGCCTTCTCAAGATGCTGCCGGTGATCAAACCCGCCTACGATGTGTACAAGAACCTTTTGCGGGAGAAGGGTCTGGAACATCTTATTGTGGGCGAGGAGGAAGAGGAGGACTAAGGGAACAGTATACCTTCCGCCTCCAGCGGCGACGTCCGCTACCGGGAGAAAGGTGCGTCTGGGGGCCGGACCCATCCCATGAGGTCGCCGCAATGAGGTCAAGGAGGTAAAAGTTGCCGGCCGATCCATGGGCCAGGTGGCTCGAAGAGGCGGAGAGGGAAAGCGCCACGGACAGGCAGTCGCGCCTGTTGCACATTCAAGTGCGGGACCGCGTCATACAACGGGCTTGCCTTAGGGCGGGGGATCAGGTGGTTGATGTGGGGTGCGGCTTCGGCTTTCTGTCTTTGGAGGCCGCCCGTCTGGTGGGACCTCGGGGGATGGTATACGCGGTCGACCGAAGCCTGGAAGCCCTGCAGGTGCTGGAGGAAAGGGCGAGGGTGTGCGGGCTGCCGAATCTGCGCGTGGTGAACGCCGACGCCGCCCGGCTACCTTTCCCCGACGACCGGTTTGACGCGGTGTTGGCCAGGTCGGTCCTCAGTTACGTTCCGGATAGGAAGCGCGTCCTGGAGGAATCCTTCCGCGTCCTGCGGCACGATGGGCGGATTTCCCTATGCGAACCGGTTCTCGCAGAGGAAGAGATCCTGGTGGACTGGAAGGAGGAGCGGCCGTTTTGGGAAAAGGCGCGCCGCACGCTCCGGGAGAACCATCCCGCCTTTTCCTTTTCACGGGCGGATCTGTTGATGGAGGTAGAGAAGGCGGGCTTCACGCACGTCGGTCATTTCGTCTGGTACGCCGAGGTGAGCCGGCGCTTTCGAGATGAGGAGGACGTTCGCCGGGAATGGGAGGAATCGCTACCGGGCCGGCTCTCCCTGATGCGCTGCCTTTTGGACCACGGGATGGAAGAGGTGGAGATAAAGCGCCTAGCCCGGAGACTCTGCGAGGAGTCGCGGTGCCTCGCTTTCCGAGACGTGCTGCCCTGCCTTTTCATCTGGGGGAGAAAGCCGGGAGGGCACGTCTCCTCCGGTCCGATGCGAACGACATGACCGC